>DATMZU010000743.1:0-4096 GCA_035607435.1 Thermoanaerobaculia bacterium
CACCGTCCGCTGCCTGATCGAGCGCGGCCAGCCCGATCGGCCTTGACGCACCTACCCGCCGACTGTTAAAAAGCGTCCCCTTGGGATCGCACGGTCCTCTTATGGCCAGGTAGCTCAGTTGGTAGAGCACATGACTGAAAATCATGGTGTCGGCGGTTCAATTCCGTCCCTGGCCACCAACACAACTCTCTCCAAAATTTAGACTTATAGCTTCTCCGTTCCGTGGTGGCGCGGTTCGGTCGCTTGGCGTTGGCTGAAACGAGGTCATCGACGCGGTCATTGATGAACAATGTGTCTTGGTCAGTAGTAGAATGCTGTGCTGCCACAGATGACCGAGTGGCGAGATGAGGAAGGAGGTGTACTTCCACGTAACTTGATGGCAAATCTGACTTCTCAGTCAGGAGGTAAAGTATGGCAAACGCCATGTTGCTTCATGCCCTTCTCGGTTCTTCGTGGAGATAGACCATGCGAGAACCGAGGGGCGCCAGAATAGTAAAGGCGTCGCCTCGGGAAGTTGAACGGGACCAATGCGCTAAAGCCCTGATCAAGCCCGATGCTGACCAAGTTCGGAATAGAATCGTCAAGTTCAAGAGTCGCTCCGGCGACGAGTTTGAAGGTCCGCTAAGTGCTTTCTCTAAGTACCTCGATGATCGCAGGCAACAGCGCCTCGTCGATCTCAGTCGATTCATCATCCGGGTTGTAGTTGCGGTATGCCTGGTAGCGACAATCGGTCCAGCTGCTCTTCCGGCATTAGCTCTGCCGCGCTTGCTCTCTCTCAAGTAGACCACCCTGCACAAACCGAGATCTCGTACCGCCCTGTCTGCAGCAGGGCGGTAGCTGCCTCTGTTCAATCGGGCGAACCGGTTCGCGAGGATAGCTGAGCGGAGCGCCCGTGAATCCTGGCGTAGCGAGCGCTCAAGTCCACCTCCCCTTTGGAGGTGAGAACTTCGGCTCATGGTGAGCGCGAGGTTGGTCAGAGCGCCTGAATCCAAACCTCGGGATGCGGCGCCGCTAGCGGCCCAAGATCCTCAGGGTCCCCGGTGAGAATCCAGCCGCCGCTGGCCTCCACGGCATGAGCCACGATCAGGGCGTCGATTGTCGACGCCGACCGGGCCGCTCCGAGCAGCCGTCCCGCGGTCCGGCCGTGGATCTCTCGTGCTTCGGGCACGGAACCCACGGCCTTGAGGATTCGATGGATCGGAGCGTCCCGCGGGCCGCCTCGAATCGTCTCGGCGACCACCACCACCGGAATTTCGATCAAGGCGTCCATTTCCAGGGCGCGCGCCAAGAAGGCCCGGGCTCTTTGATCTCCTCGCGCCAAGCCGATGACGGCGCCGGAATCGAGAATCAAGCGATGCGGCGCTTCTCGATCGTTCCTGCGGGCGCCGGCCATGCTCTACGAACCTCCTCGATCACACGGGAATCGACGGGACCAAATTCGGAATCGAGCTCGACGAGCAAGGCTGCGACGCGATCCCGTTGCAGCTGATGGCTGAGCGCACGATTCACATAGCCGGAGAGGCCGCGGATTCCGACCACGGCGCGAGCTTCGGCGAGGAGTTCTTCTTCCAGGGAGAGAGAGACTTTCTCGGTAGCCATTGCCTTATCCTACTTCGAGTAGGGCAATCGAGCAAGGGGAAAGGCGAGGGCGGCGAGGTAGAGCACATGACTGAAATCACGGTGTTGGGGTTCGGTTGCCTTAATGCCGCCGGCCTTCTACGACCCCACCATCTTGGCGAATTTCGCGGCGAGTCCTTCGAGGCTTCCCGAGAGGAGTCCGCGCCATTCGCCCTGGTAGCGGCGGAAGGTCATCACCGCGGTCTTCGAGAATAGGAGCCCCTGCGATTTGGCTCCCGAGTGGTAGACGACGTGGACCAGGTCGTCGCCCTCCGGGACGGAGCCGACGACGAACATCTCTGAGCTGGCGACCGCTTCGGCCATGCCGGGAATGTTCGCGGTCAGGTTGGCCATCAGGCGTTCGAACGCCGCTTGATCCGAAAGCGCGTCGAACTGCGCGGCGTTGTCGACGCCGAAGAACGTCTTGCGCAACTCGGCGGCCCCTTCGAGCTTCGCGATCGGCTGGAACATGCTCTTCAGCTCGGCAAGCGCCGCGGGATGCATGAGCGATGCGAACTTCGCCCAGTCTTTCTGCTTGACCGCCTCGCCGACGATGCGAGCGAGCTCTTCGGGAGTGGAACCTAAAGCGGGCTTCTGCGCGACGAGGGGGGCGGCGGACGCGCAAAGAGCCACGAGGAGCGCCAGAGTCGAAAGCAGCCAAGGACGGATGCGCATGAGAGTCTCCTGTTGGGTCTCCAGACTCGAATCCTATTTCAACCTCAGTTCCCGAAACCCAACAACCCCCTCACTCGGCACGTACCCGGGACGAGCCGAGAGAGAGGGAAGGGGCGTAGGGAAGAGAGGTTACGATGGGTTCGCAGCGGCCGGGGTCTCGCTCTTCTTTTTGCGCAACGGCGGGCGCCGCGGACGGAAGCCGTACTTGAGCAGCATCTCGCTGGGGAAGCCGTAGTTGAACTGCAGACCGGCGCCCAGCCGGCCGCGGATCTTGTCGCCGCGCTTGACGAGATCGCCCAGCGCGACGTTGTTGTTCTGCGCCGCGGCGCGCAGATCGTCCTGCTTGTAGGTGAGATCACGGGCCTCGATCAGCACCGCTTTCAGCTCGGCCAGAGTGATCGAGAGGTGCGGAAAGTCGGGGAGGGTGGGTTCGAGATTGTTGACGAGCGTGTCCCAGCGGCTGATGCGCTCGGCATTGGTCATTCCGTTGGCAGCCATGATGAATCTCCTTTCGTTGGTTCGAGAGAACGGTGGATCACACGAGAACGGAGGCTTCGGGATCGCCGGGGTCCGCCGCAGGAGGACCTCTGGTGATTCCTGGCCAGGTCAGCGGGAGCCGGAAGCTCGTTTGGGGGAGAGGAATCTCCGTTAGGCCGGGATATTTCTTCCCTTGGAAGCCATGGGCCGACCCTTGGGCGCCATCGCCGAGAACTTGGAAGGGCGCCATGGGAGAAAATTTGGAAGCCATAGACCACCCCTTGGGAGCGATAGAAAATTCTTTGGGCGCCATCGGCGGGCAAATGGGAACCAACCGTCGTTCGATCTCTCCCAAACGGCGCTCCGGAGCTTCTGTCGGCCGTCCGAGCTCCTCTCAAGGAGGTCCGGATCGCTACAGGCGCTGTTCCAGCTTTCCCAAACGGATTTTGAAATTCGCTCGCGAACGTTCCAGCTTGCCCAAACGAAGTCCGGATCTCACCAACGAGCGTGCCTTCTCTCCCGATGGAAGTTAGGTCTCCTCCAAGCTGAGATTCGCGGTCGATCCGGAGCGTCATGTCTCGTCCCTCGGGGATTTGCCGGTGCGGGTTCGTTCCCACGCCGAGAACCCTATGGGACGGATTCCGAGAAGTTCGATCGAAAAAGGGGTATTGAATGCCCCTTTTTCTGCCTTGCAACAAGAGTAGATTTAGTGTATCGGACAGGTGCTTTCAGAGGTCGGAGACGGCCCTTGCGGAATCCGCCCCATCGGGAGACGATGGCCCCACTCGTTTTCAGGTCATGCCGACGTTTCGATCTTCCAGGGAGGGATGCCTCATGGATCCGATTTCAAGTCCGCCGTCCGCGCCTCAACCGCCACCGCCTCCCGGAATCGCCCCCGCCCCTTCGAACGGGGTGGTGGAAATGCTCATCCCGTCCAAGAACGGGCCGGCGCTCACCGCCTACTACCTGGGAATCTTCTCCCTCATCTGCGGCCTCTTTCTCGGCATACCGGCGCTGATCCTCGGCATCAAGGGACTCAAGATCGCCAAAGAGCGCCCGGAAGCGCGCGGCGCGGCACACGCCTGGACGGGGGTAATCCTCGGGGCTCTGACGACGCTTGTCAGTCTGATCGCCGTCGCGGGCTTCGCCATCGCGATTCTCTCCAAACGTTGAGATGGATCCGGCGTTCTACCCCGACCCCTTCGCCGCTACCTTGCAGGGGGTGCTGGGACCGATTTCTCTGATCGGCGTGTTCGCCGCTCCGGTGGGCTGGACTCTCGCCGGAGTCGCGATCTGGCGACCGCTCCCGCACGTCTTCGTCATCCTC
>DATMZU010000744.1:0-20025 GCA_035607435.1 Thermoanaerobaculia bacterium
GAACGCAAGAGTCCGGAGTTGCGACACAAAAAACTGGTGCGCGGACGCTAGGCACCACTCCGCGGACACTACGCACTACGGCGCGAACGCTAGAGCGCGCGGTTGGGACGCAACGGTGTGTCGCACGAAAGGAGCACGCCCAATTTCAGCGTCCACGTGGCGCCCCGCGGGGTCCGCCGCGGCTTCCTGTGTTCGCGAGCTGCTTTTTTGCGTCTGATCCGCGGGACATTGCGTTCCAAAACCTGTTTCGGGAGTCCGAACGTCCCTGCGTAGCGTTCGCTCAGTTGTGCGTAGTGTCCGCGCACCACTTTTTTGCGTCGCAACCTCGGGCTGTCGCGTCCCGGAAGTGACTCCGGGCGTTCGCAAACCTCGTCCTCGCTTTCAAAACCTGGTGCGCAAGGCACCGCCTTGGCCTAAGCGCGTCGGTCCGTCGCCGGGTTCTCCCCAGGGCGATGCCCTGGGCTTAAGGGACGCGACCCTTCAGGCCGCTAACACAGCACGGCGAAGAACCTCTTTTACGGCCTGAAGGGCCGTGTTCCTTAAGCCCAGGCCATCGGCCTGGGAACGCTAAACCGCCCTCCTCGTTACTTCGACTTCACCCGCGTCCAAATCTCGTCATACAACTTCGACGAATCCCCCACGTCGCCCACCAGCTCCAGTTTCGCCATCATCTCGGGAGTGGGATAGATCGCCGGGTTGGCGAGATCCTCGGGCTTGATCAGCGGGAGGGCGGCTTTGTTGGGGGTGGCGTACTGGTTGAAGTTCGAGAGCTGGGCCCCCACCTTGGCGTCGAGGATGTAGTCGATGAACTTCTCGGCCCAGTCGCGGTGGGGGGCTTTGGCGGGGATGACCAGGCTGTCCACCCAGATCACGCCGCCTTCGTCGGGGACGAAGAACTGGGTGTCGGGGTCGTCGGTCATGCCTCGCGCGGCGTCGCCGTTGTAGACCACCGCGGCCGTGACCTCTTTGCCCAGGACTTTGTTCTTGCCGCCCACTCCGCCTTCGAAGCCTTGGGAGCGCTTCTTCGCTTCGATCAGCAGGGCGCCCGCGGCTTCGATTTCGGCGGGGTTCGTGGTGTTGACGCTCTTGCCTTGGAACTTGAGCGCGGAGCCGAGCATTTCGCGGATCGAGTCCATCATCAGGAACGGTCCGGGCTGCTGCTTCGGGTCGAACAGCAGGTTCCAGGAGGGCTTGTAGTTCTTCGCCTGCGATTTGCGCAGGTAGATCCCGACGGTGCCCCATTGGTAGGCCGCGGTGTACTTGTTGCCCGGATCGAAAGCCGGGTTGGCGAACTTCTCGTCCAGGTTCGCGAGGTTCGGGATGTTCGCGTGCCTGAGCTCCGCGAGCAGGCCGAGGTGGATCATTCCCGGGACCACGTAGCCGCTGGGCACCACGAGGTCGTATTGCGAGGTGCCGCCCGCCTGGAGCTTGGCGATCATGCTCTCGTTGTCTTCGTAGACCTCGGTGGTCACCTTGCAGGTGTACTTCTGCTCGAACGACTTGATGATGTCGGGATCGATGTACTCGCTCCAGATGAACAGGTTGATCGCACACGGCCCCGTGGGTTCGGTCGGCCCGGCGCTCGCTTCGGCCGCGGCCGGAGCGGGGGGAGCTTCTTCTTTCTTGGCGCACGCGGAGAGCCCGGGCAACAGCGCCAGGGCGACGAGGAATGGGCTGAGTTTGCGCATCACGATTCTCCCGAGGAGCGGCGCGGGCGCTGGAAGAACAGCCCGGCCAGGGTTCCGATCACGGAAACGAGAACGATCAGGGTGGAGAGCGCGTTGATGTCCGGCGTGATGCCGCGCTTGACCGACGAGTAGATCAGGATCGGCAGCGTGCCCGCGCCCGGCCCGGTGGTGAAGAAGCTGACCACGAAATCGTCGAGGCTCAAGGTGAACGCGAGCATCGCACCCGCGACCACGGCGGGGAGGATCATCGGCAGCGTCACATGGCGGAAGGTCTGGAAGGCCGTCGCCCCGAGGTCGCGCGCCGCCTCCTCGATCGCGGGATCGACGCCGATCATCCGGGAGCGGATGACGATCGCGACGAACGGAATCTGGAACGTTACGTGGGCGACGATCATCGTCGTCATCCCCAGATCGAACAGGCCCAGCCGGTCGCGGATCAGCGAGAAGAACATCAGCATGGCGATCGCCATCACGATGTCGGGGATCACCACGGGGATGTACATCAGGCGCGAGAACAGCTTCTTGCCCGGGAAGCGGTAGCGCGAGAGACCGTAGCCTAGAAGCGTGCCCAGGACGGTCGCGATGCCGGTGCTCGCGAGCCCGAGGATCAGGGTGTTTTTCGCCGCGTCGATCTTCTCGCGGCTGTCGAACAGCTTGCCGTACCAATCGGTCGTGAACCCCTGCCACGGCCCGCCGTGGCGCGCGGAGTTGAACGAGTAGACGATCACCACGGCGATCGGGGCGTAGAGGAACACGAAGATGACCGCGGCCCAGAGCCAGAGCGGCAGCGAGGGCTTTCTCACAGGAGCGCCTCCTCGCTATCCTTGCCCGCCGTCCGGGCGTAAAACGACAGGCCGAGCATCACGATCGCCATGCCGACGAAGGCGATCGCCGCGCCGAACGGCCAGTCGCGGCTGGCCCCGAACTGCTGTTGGATCGCATTGCCGAGCAGCACCGTGCGCGCCCCGCCGAGCAGGTCCGGAATGACGAACTGGCCGACCGCCGGAATGAACACCAGGATCATCCCGGCGATCATCCCCGGCAGCACCTGCGGCAGGATCGCATGGCGCAGCACGCGCGGCGCGTCGGCGCCCAGGTCCATCGCCGCTTCGGCGATCGACCAGTCGAGCTTCTCGAACGACGAGTAGAGCGGCAGCACCAGGAACGGCAGATAGGCCGCGAGCATGCCGAGATAGACCGCGCCGAGGCTCGGGTAGAGCGGCCGGCCCGCCTCCGCGAGGCCGAGCGCGGACGCGACCTTCGCCGCCAGGCTCTCGGGGCCGAGCAGGATCTGCCAGGCGTAGGTGCGGATCAACAGGTTGGTCCAGAACGGGATGACCACGAGCGTGAGGGCGATCTGCTTGCCCCGCGGCGGCAGCCGGACGATGAAATAGGCGAGCGGAAACCCGGCGAGCAGGCAGACCAGGGTGGTCCCCGCCGCGAGCACCAGGCTGCGCAGGATGACCAGCGGGTAGAGCGGATCGAAGCCGAATGCGCCGAAGCCGGCGAGGCGGGTGTAGTTCTCGAAGGTAAGGGGGAGCCCGATCTCGCCGTACGAGCCGCGGGTCAAGAAGCTCATGGCGATCACCGCGAGCAGCGGCACGAGCAGGAAGACGGTCACCCAGAGGATCCCCGGACCGCTGGTGAGCGCGGAGCGGACCGCCTGGCGCGCCGGGGTGAGCCGCTCGCCGAAGCGGATTTCGAGGCCCGGCTTGGCGCCCTTTTTCGCCATCAGTCGTCCAGCACCAGCAGCCCGGCGGGGGGGAGCACGGCGGTGGCGGCCTTGCCGAGGTCGAACCCCTGCGAGCCGACCCGCGCGTTCATCGCATAGGCGGTGAGGATCGCGCCCCCCGGCGCATCGAGCAGGTAGTGGGTCTCCGAGCCGATGTAGATCAGCTCGCGCACGGTGACCGGCACCCGGTTTTCGCCCTCCTCCCCGGCAGGTGACATTCGCACTTTCTCGGGACGGATCGCCAGCGTGAGCGTCTCGCGCGGGGAATCCGGAGTTGGCGTCGCGGGCGCGCCATGCCCTTCGACGCGCAGCTCGCCGAACGGGGTTTCGACCAGGACGGCCAATCCCTCGCGCCGGGTCGCCTTTCCTTCGATCAGGTTGCAGGTGCCGAGGAATTGGCTGACGAACCGGGTGCGCGGGCGCTCGTAGATCTCCTCGGCGTCGCCCAGCTGCTCGATCCGCCCGGCGCGCATGACCGCGATGCGGTCGCTCATCACCAGCGCCTCTTCCTGGTCGTGGGTGACGAAGATGAAGGTGATCCCCAGCCGGCGCTGGAGCGCCAGCAGCTCCACCTGCAGCTCCTTGCGCAGCTTCGAGTCGA
Source organism: Thermoanaerobaculia bacterium (assembly GCA_035607435.1). Taxonomy (GTDB): domain Bacteria; phylum Acidobacteriota; class Thermoanaerobaculia; order Multivoradales; family UBA5704; genus DASYKS01. The sequence continues at coordinate 4,022 of DATMZU010000744.1, forward strand.
GCGCGCCGAGCGGCTCGTCGAGCAGCAGCACCTTGGGCTCGTTGATCAACGCCCGGGCGAGCGCCACCCGCTGCTTCTGGCCGCCCGAAAGTTGCGCGGGCTTGCGGTCGGCGAACGTCGCGATCTGCACCAGGTCGAGCATGCGATCGACGCGCCGGACGACCTCCGCCGCCGGGACCTTCTTCATCTTCAGGCCGAAAGCGACGTTGTCGCGCACGGACATGTGGGGAAACAGGGCGTACGACTGGAACACCGTATTGACCGGCCGCCGATGCGCAGGGATCTCGCCCACGTCCTGGCCGTCGATCCGCACTTTGCCCGCGTCCGCGACGTCGAGCCCGGCGAGAATGCGCAGCAGGGTCGTCTTGCCGCAGCCGGAGGGGCCGAGCAGGGTCAGGAACTCGCCCGGCCGGATCGCCAGCGACACCCCGTCGAGCGCCACGAACGAGCCGAATTCGCGCCGGACGCCCTCCACCTCGACCGAGGTGGCAAGGGCCGAGCCCGCCGCCCCCTGCCGCCCTTTCGGCTCGCCTGGCTCCACCGCCATGCCGGTTCCCTTTCCCGCGAGGACTGGAAGAACGAATGTGCGGCGAGGATAGCAAGAACCTGACGTCGTCGCCCTTCCGGCCGGTTTCCGCACTGGTTTTCATAAGGGTCGCGGATGCCGCGATCCGATTTCCCCGGGAGGGGAGAAGGAAAGACGCCATGAGCCGCTCGAAGCTTCTGCCTCTGTTCCTGTTCGCCGTCGTCCTCGTGTTCGTCGCCGCCCATCCCGCTTCGGCCGCCTCGACGGCTCCGGCCGCCGCTCCGGCCGTCGCGGCCCCGGCCTGCGGTGTGGACGCGGGAGGGCTGTTTGCGACCGGCGCGGGCACCTCGGCTCCCCAGTGCGGTCTCGCCGCTTCGGCGGTGCAGGTGGGCGTGCCTGAGCCCGAATTCCTGGCCCGGCTCGGCTACTGCCATTGCGGCTGCTCGACCGCGCGTTGCCACACCAGCGCGGATTGCGGCGGCTCCTCCTGCGACGCGACTATCAGCTGTTGTTGAGGCCCGCGTACTCAGGAGAGGCCGGGCGTAGGGGCGGCCCCCCGTGGCCGCCCAGGTAGGCGGAGGTGGTCAAGGGCGGCGACGGGGCGCCGGCCCTACCCAGACTAGCAATTCTCCAGATCCATCGGCCGGCCTTTCCAGGGAGCCAGCCGGCCGCGCCGGTGGTCGAGGCCGCAGAGCGCCGCGATGGCCGCGAGCGCCAGGGCGTCGAAGGGGAAGATCAGCCCGTAAGCGGGAGAGTTGTCGCTGCCGCGGCGGACGATGGCGGAGGCCGCCGCTCCGCCGGTCCAGACCAGGAAAGCCGCCGGCCCGTCTCCTCGGAGGATCGCCGCGGCGAGGATCGCCACGGGAATCGAGAGCGCCGCGATGAGACCGGCGAGCCGGGCGGTCTCGCCGCCGAACAGGCAGCCGAGGATGCGCCGCCAGCCGGCCCATGTCTCGCGCCCCCCGAGGTACATGCGCACCGAGAGGAGGGGCGAACGGAAGAACGCGGTGCGGAATCCCTCCGCCTGAAGGGCGGCGGCGATCGCGACGTCGTCCATCGGAGCACTTTTTACACGGGCGAAGCCGCCGCACGCATCCCAAGCGTCTTTTCTCAAAAGTAAGAATTGCCCGTTCGCCACCGGCGGTCCTTCGCCGCCCGCGACGGGCCGCCAATCCCCGAGCAGGAAATCCAGGTACGCGTAGGCGACCGGCGTGAGCAGGTTCTCGCCCAGGCCTCGGACCTCCTGCCGCCCGGCGATCGAGAGAGCGGCGAAGCCGCCGCGCTCCGCCGCGGCGAGCGCCCGGGCGAGCAGCTCCGGCTCGGATCGGGCGTCGGCGTCGGTGGTGAGAATCCAAGGAACGTCGAGGGTTCGCCAGCCGAAATCGAGCGCGTGGACCTTGCCCCGCCAGCCCGCGGTGAGCGGATCGACGCCAAGGATCTCGACCCGCGGCTCGGCGTCGAAACGATCGTGGGCGAGCTCGGCCGTCCGGTCGGTCGAGCCGTCGTCCAGGACGAGGACTCGCGGTTCCGCGGTCTGCAACAGCAGCGCCTCGACGCAAGGTACGACGTTTCGTTCTTCATTACGGACGGGCACGAGAGCTGCATTGTCCGGAGAGGAAGGCGCGGGGGGAGGCAGAGCGGGGGCCGAACGTCGGCGCTCCTCGATCGTCACCGCAGCGGCCAGCAGGCCGCCCGCGGCGGCGAGAGCGGAAAGGAAGAGCAGGGTCATGAGAGAGGGAAGGCGCGCACCGGGTCCCTACGAGTCCGCGTGCCGAGGTGCGCGCGTCGATTCAAGCGAGCTTCGCTTCGAGGACCTTGGCGATTTCGCCCGGCTCCGGAAAGCGACCGGATTGTTTCTTCGAGAAGAGGACCTCGTCGTCGAGGGTGACGTGGAACGTCCCGCCGGTCCCTTTGACCAGCCGGGCTTCGAGGCCGAGCTTGTTCCTGATTTCCTCCGCCAGACCGGCGGCTCGAGGGTAATAGCCTCAGGAAGTACAGTATTCGATGACAAATCGATGATCCATCCAAATTCTCCTTTCATACGGATTATACAGAGGAGGGTGCAACTCGAACCTGCGACCTGCGCCGCTACCAACGAGCCGGACGCGGAGAAAATTCTCCCCTCGCGACCGACCGCCAGGCAAGCCGGAATAGCCCATCGGTTCGATGGGAATACTGAAACATTCGTGGTGGTTAGTTATAGGGTGCGTACCGATAGCCAAAGCGAGACAAACTTCCAAAAGAAAGTTCGTTTACCCCCTAGATTTCTGGTTCAGAGTCTCTATAATATCGTTTCAACGATCGGAGAAAGGCGCTGAAGATGAGGCGATTCTCCATAGCGGGGCGGGGAGTCGGAAGGGTCGTGCAGGCGGGCGGTACCGGTTACATGGTGTCGGATCGGCGGTCGGATGGAGGCCTCCCCGAACGTCTGGTGGATCTGAAGGCGAGACGTATTTCCTGTACACAACTTTGACCTCGGAGGTAGTAAGAATGAAGACCCCAGCGAACATGTCCACGAAAGAGATGGCCCAGATCCGGCAGAACCTCGAAGGCACGCCGGACATCGAGGAAGCGGCCGAGCTGATGAACCTGGCGGGCAACTCGACCCGCTTGAAGCTCCTCTATCTCCTGGACAACATGAAAGAGCTCTGCGTGTGCGATCTGGCCGAAATGCTCGGCGTGTCGGTCTCCGCGGTCTCGCAGCACCTGGCGAAGCTCAAGGCCTACGGGCTGGTCGCGCCGCGCCGCGACGCGCAGACCATCTACTACCGCCTGACCGAGCACCCGTTCAACGCCAAGCTCCGCGACAACTTTTTTCGTCAGTTCCAGGTCTGAGCCGGGGTCCGCTCACGCGGGCAAGCGATATCGGTAAGGGTAGGCGGGTAAGCGACGCGGCCGGGTAGGGTTTCCGGCCGCGTTCGCCTTTTGAAGGGACCCCGCACCGACGAAAATTGGCCCGCCCGGGGGACAATTCTCGGCGAGCGGCGCGGCTAGCCGCCGGGCTTGACCGTCATCAACAGCACCAGGATCACGATCCCGAGCGCATTGACGTCGCCGAGAATTCCCGGCAGCTTGTTCGCCATCAGCCGGTCGAGCTGCGGGTTCGGCTCTCCGGCGGCCACCGCGGCTTCGACCGCCGCGGCGAGCTGCAGGACCTTCGGCGCGATGTAGAACAGGGTCACCGAGAGCATCGCGAACCAGATCGCCGAAGAGAGAATGACCCAGGGTGAATCGAAGCGATAGCCGCGGGCGGCCACCAGGTAGAGGCCGAGCACTCCGGCGACGACCGAGCCCGGGACGCTGAACACCTTCACCGACCGCGCGAGCAGGCGGATGCCGAACGCCTTGGCTTTGAAGTCCCGGACCTTTTTGGTCTGGGCGCGGATTACCGTGCTGCCGAAGACTCCCGCGGTGAGCCAGAGCGCCGCGAGCACGTGAAAGAACAGAATCCAGCTCGAACCGGTCATGTCGAGATCTCCCTATAGGGTTGAGCGAAAACTCTACCACCCGCCCGAGGCGGCATTAGAATCGCGGCGCGTTCGTTGCCAACCCTCAAGCCCCAAGGAGCCGGTGCCGCCATGTCGAACCATCCGCGTCCGAAGTTCACGTTTCTCGGCCATGCGACCGTGCGTTGCGATCTTCCCGGCGGCGAAGTCGTCCTGATCGACCCCTGGCTGGGCAATCCCTCCTGCCCGCCCTCGGGCAAGGACCTGTCCCGGCTGGACGCCATCCTCGTCACCCATGGCCATTCCGACCACATCGCGGACGTCGCCGACCTGGCCAAGCGTTTCGGCGCCCGGGTGATCGCCAACTACGAGATCATCACCTGGCTCGCCGCGCAGGGGGTGAAGACCGGCACGGGCATGAACCTCGGCGGCACCGTGGACGTCTTGGGGATGCGCGTGACGATGGTCCGCGCCGATCATTCGAGCGGGCTGCCGGACGGTTCCTACGGCGGCATCGCCTCGGGGTTCGTGGTCGCGATGCCGGGGGGTTTCACCTTCTATCACGCGGGCGACACGGCGCTGTTCTCGGATCTGCAGCTGATCGGCGAGCTCTACCGGCCGGAGCTGGCGTTCCTGCCGATCGGCGACCTGTTCACCATGGACCCCGAGCAGGCGGCGCGCGCCGCGCGGTTCCTGGGGGTCCGCAAGGTGATTCCGATCCATTGGGGGACGTTCCCGGCGCTCACCGGCACGCCGGACGAGTTTGCGCGGGCGCTCGACCAGCTGGGGGCGGCCTGCGAGATGGTCGCGCTCGCCCCCGGCGAGTCCTACTAGCCGCGCGCCGCCTCCCGTCGGCCGACTTGCCATGGCGACCAGCACCGTCGAGGACTATCTGAAGCACATCCTGCTCGCCGAAGAGCGGGAGCCCGACGCCCGGGTGTCGATGGGCCAGGTGGCCGCGGCGCTCGGCGTCTCGCCCGGCACGGTGACCGCGATGATGAAGACGCTCGCCGACGGCGGCCTGGTCGAATACGAGCCGTACAGCGGCGTTCGCCTCTCCGCCCCGGGGCGCCAGCTCGCGACCCACGTGCTGCGCCGCCACCGGCTGATCGAGCTGTTCCTGGTCGAGGTGATGAAGATGGACTGGAGCGAGGTCCACGCCGAGGCCGAAGACCTGGAGCACGCCGTCTCCGACCGGCTGATCGAACGGATGGACGAGATGCTCGGCTTCCCCTCGGTCGATCCGCACGGCGACCCGATCCCGGACAGCCACGGAGTGGTGCGCAAGCCCGATCACGTAAGCCTCCTGCTCTGCCCCCTCGGCCACCCGGTGCGCGTCGCCCGCGTCGCCGACCAGAGCCGCGACTTCCTCCGGCTCCTGGAGCGCCGGGGCCTGAAGCCCGGCAGCCACCTGACCGTCGAATCGCGCGAAGAAGCGGCCGACGCGGTGACCTTGAAGCTCGCCGCGGGCGAACCGCTCACCCTCGGCTTCCGCGCGGCGTCGAAGATCTACGTGGACGAGATCGGGTAGGGGGTCGTAGGGGCGCAGCATGCTGCGCCTTCGGACTGCGTCGGCCTGCCGAAGAGGGCGCAGCATGCTGCGCCCCTACGGCGAGAGGTCCGATGCCCCCGGCGGTAGTGGCCGACCGCGTTCCCCACCCCTAGATCTAGCGCAAACAGGGCCTGACATCCGCGCCGTGGGGTGATAAGTTCCGCTCGCGCCCCGCCCGTTTTCGGCGGGGCCGCCCGATCCGATGCCCTGGCAACAGGCGACCCTCTGGCAAATCGAGGCCCTGCCTCCACCGCCCCCACTGCGCGCGTGCGTGCTCGGTTCGGGGAGCGCGGGCAATGCGGTGATCGTCGAATCCGCCGGCCGGCGGCTGCTGATCGACGCCGGGTTCTCCTGCCGCGAGCTGGAAAAGCGCATGCGCGCGGTGGGGGTCGAGCCGGCGTCGATTCAGGCGCTCCTGATCACCCACGAGCACATCGACCACAACCGCGGGGCGGCCCGGCTGGCCAAGCGCCACAAGATCCCCGTCTTCGCCACCGCCGGGACGTTTTCCGGAACCGACCTGGGGCCGGAGCAGACCCGGACCGCGACCGTGATCCGCTCCGGCGAGATCCGCGAGATCGCGGGTTTTTCCGTCGAGCCGTTCGCGATCCCGCACGATGCGCGCGAGCCGATCGGCTTCGTGATCGAGGACGCGGCCGGCCGCCGGCTGGGGCTGTGCGGCGACATCGGCAACCGCAGCCGGCTCGCCTGGGGGCGGCTGGCCGATCTGGACCTTTTGATCCTCGAAACCAACCACGACCTCGACATGCTGCGGAACGGCCCCTACCCCTGGTCGCTCAAACAGCGCGTCGCGGGGCGTCACGGGCACCTATCCAATCGAGAGGCGGCCGACGGGATTCCCGAGCTGCTTTCGCATCGCCTGCGTTGGGTGGTGCTCTACCACTTGTCGCGAACCAACAACCTGCCGGCCCTGGCGGCCGCGGAGATCGGCGAGGTCCTCGAACGCGAGGGCGCCAAGGCCGAGCTTGCCGTCGCCGACCAGGATCGGCCGACCCCATGGCTCGAGATCTCCGCGGCGTCTGCCGCGATCCCGGGCGCGATGGCGGCACTTTCGGAGGCCGGATGATTCAAGCGCGCGTCACCGTCTATCCGCGGCGCGAGATCCTCGATCCGCAGGGCAAGGCGATCGGGGATGCCCTCTCTCGCCTCGGGTTTCAGGGCGTCGCCTCGGTACGGGCGGGCAAGAGCTTCGAGATCCAGCTGGATACCACCGAGGTCAGCGGCGCCCGGCGCCAGCTGGAGGACATGTGCGAGCGGCTGCTCGCCAACACGGTCGTGGAGGATTACGAGATCGAAATCCTCGGCGAGGACGGACGATGAAGGTCGGGGTCGTCGTCTTTCCCGGATCGAACTGCGATCACGACGTCTACCATGCGTTTTCCCACGTGCTCGATTGCGACGCCATGTTCCTCTGGCACGGCGACGAGACGATCCACGGCTGCGATCTGGTCGTCCTGCCCGGCGGCTTCGCCTACGGCGACTACCTGCGCGCCGGGGCGCTCGCCGCGCTCTCGCCGGTGATGTCCGCGGTTCGCCGCCACGCCCGGGAGGGGGGCCTCGTGCTCGGGATCTGCAACGGCTTCCAGGTGCTGCTCGAAGCGGGGCTCCTGCCCGGCGCGATGCGGCGAAACCAGGGACTCCGGTTTCTCTGCCAGGACGTCTATCTGCGGGTGGAAAGGAACGACCTGCCGTTCACCTCGCGGCTCAAGGTGGGCCAGGTGCTGCGCCTGCCGATCGCCCACGCCGAAGGCAATTACGAGGACGCCCCGGAGCGGCTCGACGCGCTCGAAGATGGGCGCCAGGTGGTCTTCCGCTACTGCGATCCCGACGGCTCGATCTGCGCGTTCGACCAGGAGCTGAACCCGAACGGCGCGGCCCGGGCGATCGCGGGCATCGCCAACGAGCAGGGCAACGTGCTCGGCCTGATGCCGCATCCTGAGCGCTCGGTGGAGGCGCTGCTCGGCAACTCCGACGGCCTGGCCCTGCTCGCCGGAACGGCCGCTTCGCTCACCCCCTTGAGGGAGGTTCGCGCGTGAGCGAGCCGGGCGTTTCTCCGTCCTCCTCCGCCCCCGCGCGGCGGCCGAACGAGCCGGTGGTCAACCCGGCGCTCGCCGCGGAGCGCGGCCTGTCGGGCGAGGAGTACGAGCAGCTGCGCGCGATCCTCGGCCGCGATCCCTCGTGGACCGAGCTGGGGGTCGCCTCCGCGCTCTGGTCGGAGCACTGCTCGTACAAGTCCTCGAAGGTCTACCTGCGCGAGTTTCCGACCTCGGGCCCCAGGGTGCTCCAGGGTCCGGGGGAGAACGCGGGCGTGGTCGATGTCGGCCATGGCTGGGTGGCGGTGTTCAAGATGGAGTCGCACAACCACCCGAGCTACATCGAGCCTTATCAGGGGGCGGCGACCGGCGTCGGCGGCATCCTGCGCGACGTCTTCACCATGGGCGCTCGGCCGGTCGCCTGCCTGGACGCCCTGCGTTTCGGCGAGATCGGCGCGCCGCGCATGCGCCATCTGATCGACGGCGTGGTGCGCGGGGTGGGCGACTACGGGAACTGCTTCGGCGTGCCGACGGTCGGGGGCGAGACCGCCTTCCATCGCTGCTACAACGGCAACATCCTGGTGAACGCGTTCGCCTTGGGCGTCGCCCGGAAGGATCAGATCTTCAAAGCGCGCGCCTCGGGGGCCGGCAATCCGATCCTCTACGCGGGAAGCCGCACCGGCCGGGACGGAATCCACGGCGCGACCATGGCGTCGGAATCGTTCGACGCGGAGTCCGAGACGAAGCGGCCGACCGTTCAGGTGGGCGATCCGTTCACCGAGAAAGTCCTGCTCGAAGCCTGCCTCGAAGCGATGAGGACGGGAGCGATCGTGGCGATTCAGGACATGGGCGCCGCGGGGCTCACCAGCTCGACGTTCGAGATGGCGGGCCGCGGCGGCACGGGGATGCGGCTGGATCTCGAAAAGGTGCCGCTGCGCGAGCCCGGGCTGTCCCCCTACGAGATGATGCTCTCGGAATCGCAGGAGCGAATGGTCGTGCTCGCCAAGCGCGGGCGCGAGGAAGAGGTCGAGCGGGTCTTTCGCCGCTGGGGTTTGGAGATCGCCGAGATCGGCGAGATCACCGACGGCGGCCGGGCGCTGCTCTGTTTCCACGGCGAGACCTACGCCGACATTCCGATCGAGCCGCTCACCGAGCAAGCCCCGGTCTACCGCCGGCCGACCGCGCCGCCGCCCGATCTCGCCGCCAAGTGGGAGGCGCCGACTCTCCCTGAGATCGGCCACCCGATCGAGACGCTCGAACGGCTACTCGACACGCCGGATTTCGGCAGCAAGCGCTGGATCTGGCGCCAGTACGACCACACGGTCCGCACCAACACCGTGCGCGGCCCGGGAGGGGACGCCGCGGTGGTCCGGTTGAAGGGGACCCCCTCGGCCCTCGCGCTCACGGCGGACGTCAATCCTGTCTACTGCCAGCTCGATCCCGAGCGTGGCGGCATGCAGGCGGTGGCCGAAGCGGTGCGGAATCTCGCCTGCGTCGGCGCCGAGCCCGTGGGCTTGACCGACTGCCTGAACTTCGGCAACCCGCAGAACCCGCACGTCGCCTGGCAGTTGCAGCAATCGGTGCTCGGCCTTTCCGCCGCCTGCCGGGCGCTCGACGTGCCGGTCATCTCGGGCAACGTCTCGCTCTACAACGAGACCCAGACCGAGTCGGGGCCGCAATCGATCTATCCGACCCCGGCGGTCGCGATGGTCGGCCTGATCCCGCTGCTGGGGCACCTGCCGGAATCGCACTTCGAACAGGCCGGCGACCGGATTCTTCTGCTCGGCCGCGACCGGGCGGAATTCGGCGGCTCGGCCTGGCTGCGCCTGCTCTACGACCTCGAACAGGGCCGGCCGCCGGAGGTGGACCTTGACGCGGAGCGTAAACTGGCGCTGCTGTTGCGCGAGCTGATCGGCGCGGGCCTTCTTTCGACCGCGCACGACCTGTCGGAAGGCGGCCTCGCGGTCGCAGCCGCCGAGGCCTGCTTCGGGAAGGGCTTGGGCGCACGGATGGAAGTTTCCACCCCGCTCGAATTGTTCTCGGAGACGCAAGGCCGCGCGCTGGTCGCCTGCCCGCCGTCGCACTCGATCGAAATCCTCCGCGCGGCGGAACGGCACGGGGTCCCGGCGGCCGAGATCGGCGAGGTCGGCGGCGAAAACCTCGCGTTCGAGGCCGGCGGGGAAACCTTCCAGGCGCCGGTCGCCCGGCTCGAAGCGGTCTGGGAACGGGCGCTGCCGAAAGCATTGGGTCTCTAGAGCGGGGCCTCTACAAGGGGAAGACACAAGCGAATGTGCGGAATCTTCGGCATCGAGGGGACGGACGAGGCTTCGTACCTCACCTATCTCGGCCTCTACGCCCTTCAGCACCGCGGCCAGGAAAGCGCGGGGATGGCGACCTGGGACGGCACGCAGCTGCGCTACGAGCGGGGGATGGGGCACGTCTCCGAGCTGTTCAAGGAGCATGTCTTGAAGCGCCTGTCCGGCAGCTCGGCGCTCGGCCATACCCGCTATTCGACCTCGGGCACCAGCGTGATCGGCAACGCCCAGCCGATCGTGGTCAAGACCTCGATGGGGCCGCTCGGCCTGGTCCACAACGGCAACCTGACCAACGCGATGGCGATCCGCAAGAGGCTCGAAAACGAGGGCTCGATCTTCCAGACCACCAGCGACACCGAGGTCATTCTGCACCTAATGGCGCGCAACCCGCGGAAGTCGATCGTCGAAAGCTTTCTGCTCGCGCTCGAAGAGATCCGCGGCGCCTATTCGCTCCTCCTGATCACCGACCAGGGGCTGATCGCGGCGCGCGACCCGAACGGCTTCCGGCCGCTGATCGTCGGCGAGCTGCCCGGCGGCGTCCACTGCTTCGCCTCCGAGAGCTGCGCCTTCGACCTGCTCGAAGCGCGGCCGATCCGCGAGCTGGAGCCGGGCGAGGTGGTGTTCGCCCACGACGGCCGGATCGAGAGCTTCCGCCTGTCGATCGCGCCGAAGCCCACCCGCTGCCTGTTCGAGCACGTCTATTTCGCCCGGCCGGACAGCCGCATCTTCGGCGACTCGGTCTCGCTCGCCCGCCTGGCGATGGGCCGGCAGCTCGCCCGCGAGGCGCCGGCCGACGCGGATTGCGTCGTCCCGGTGCTCGACTCCGGCCTGTTCGCGGCGATGGGCTACGCCCGAGAATCGGGGCTGCCGCTCGAATTCGGCCTGATCCGCAACCACTACGTCGGCCGCACGTTCATCCAGCCGAAGCAGTCGATCCGCCACTTCGGGGTGAAGGTGAAATTGAACCCCGTGCGCGAGCTGATCGAGGGAAAGAAAGTCGTCCTGGTGGACGACTCGATCATCCGCGGCACGACCTCGCAGAAGATCGTCCGCATGGTGCGCGACGCGGGCGCCGCCGAGATCCACATGCGGATCTCCGCTCCGCCGACCGCCTGGCCCTGCCACTACGGAATCGACACGCCGACGCGCAAAGAGCTGATCGCGGCGAACCAGGACATCGAAGGAATCCGCCGCTTCGTTGAGGCCGACAGCCTCGCCTACCTGTCGCTCGAAGGGCTGCAGGCGTCCGTATCCGGCCCGAAATCCAGCTACTGCACGGCTTGCTGGACGGGCGACTATCGCGTGCCCGTGGCCGAAGAGGACCGGCGACAAGCCGAGCTCTTCCCGCTGCGGGTCGAAGGAGATTGACCCGATGAAGAACTTCTCGCGCTTCGCCCTCTCCCTCCTCCTGCTGATTTCCACCGTCTCCGCTTTCGCCGCTCCGCCGACAACGCCTCCGGCCGCTCCTGTACCTCCCGTCGCGCCCGTGCCTCCCGTCCCGCCCACCCCTGCCGCTCACGATCCGAACTTGCCGCCTACCGAGGCGACCGCCAAGGCGCAGCTCGACAAGTCGCCGCGCCACGGCGAGTACGTGGACATCGCCCTGCCCGGTGGCGGCAAGCTGAACGCCTGGGTGGTCTATCCGGAACGGAAGGACAAGGCGGGCGTGGTGATTCTGATCCACGAGATCTACGGCCTGTCGGATTGGTTTCGCGGCGTCGCCGACCAGCTCGCCAAAGAGGGCTTCATCGCCGTAGCGCCCGACCTGATCTCGGGGATGGGACCGAACGGCGGCGGCACGGCTTCAGCCGCCAACCGCGATGACGTGGTGGCCCTCGTCCGCGGCCTGACTCCCGAGGTGACGACCGCTCGCCTGAACGCCGTGCGCGATTACGCGAAGAAGATCCCCTCGGCCAACGGCAAAATCGCCACGATCGGCTTCTGCTGGGGGGGCGGCAAAAGCTTCGCCTACGCCGTCTCCGAGCCGAGCCTTTCCGGCGCGGTGGTCTATTACGGAGTCTCGCCCGAGCCGGCCGATCTCGCGAAAGTCAAAGCTCCGGTGGTCGGTTTCTACGGCGGCGACGACGCGCGGATCTCCTCGACGATTCCCGCAACGGAAGCCGAGATGAAAAAGCTGGGCAAGAGCTTCGAGCCCCACGTCTTCGACGGCGCGGGCCACGGCTTCCTGCGCGCCCAAGACGACCGCGACGGAGCGAACCTCAAAGCCGCCAAGACCGCCTGGCCACGCACCCTGGCGTTCCTGCGCGACCGATTGGGGAAATAGCCCCCGATTCGAAGCCATTCGGGTCGGGGGGCGACCCTCCCCCCGACCGAATGGAGCCGCCCCAATCCGTTTCCGGCGGCGCCGCACGATTCTTCCCCGCCTTGATCGAGTTTCTCGATCGATCGCGCCTTTCTTCTTGGATTCGGTTTAGCGAAGTAAGCGCCGTCACATGATCGACGGCCGGTCGTGTCTTTGGTGTCAGCGCTCGGCGCTTCGATCGAGGGAAATCTCGGAAAGGTCAGTTCATGTTCAGAAAGACTCTGTTGCCTGCCGTCCTGTTGCTCCTGTCGTTGTCGTCCCGGATTTCGGCCCATGCTGCCGGCACGTTCATTTCGGCGCCGTCGCGGGTCGATATGGTTCACGACGCATCTCGCGACACGCTCTACATTTCGAGCGCGGGCCAGGTGCTTCGTTATCGACTGGGGAGCGCCACGTTCGACGCCCCGTTCGTTCTCGGCGGCAGCCTGAAAGGGATGGATCTGTCGCCCGACGGCAACACGCTCGCCGTGGCCGACCAGACCCGCACCGCCACGGAGGTCTGGGTTTGGCTGATCGACCTGCCGACCGGCACGGCGCAGAAGGTGACGTTCCCTCGGGCGTTCGGCGAGGGGGGAACTTTCTCGCCCGCTTTCGCCAACGACGGCGCTCTGCTGATCTCCGGCACGTATGAAGGCTCAGGCTGGGTGCCGCTGCGTCGCTACAATCCGGCGACCGGCAACACCACCATTCTGCCTGTCCCGCCGTTCAACGACGTGCGGCAGAGCTCGATGCTCGCTGCGAGCGGCGACGCCTCGATGGTCGGCTGGGAGGAGTCGAACATCTCGGACGGGGCATTCGGCCGTTACCGCGTCTCGGACGGCAACGTCCTCAAGAAGTCCGGCTCCGGCGGCACGGGCTGGTTCAACTACGAGATCGGCGTCAACGCGAACGGCACGCAGTACGCGCTGCCCACGTTCGGCGGCTGCTTCATCACCGACGGCAACCTGGTCAAGCAGCGGACGCTCGGCACCTCGGGCGGCGGCTCGCAGCCGATCGGCGTCGTGTTCCATCCGGTGGAGCCGCTGGTCTATTTCGCCTGGTCCACGACCACCCAAGTGCGCGCCTTCGAGACCGCCGGCTACACCCAGGTGGCCTCGTACGACGCCGGCTACACCTTCACCCACCCGGGCAACGCCGCGTTCCAGTGGGGGCGCCTCAAGATGTCGCGCGACGGATCGCTGCTGTTCGGGACGGTCGGCAACGGCGTCCGCTATTTCAACCTCTACGCCCCGCTCGCGGCGACCAGCCCGTCGGTTTCGACGGCCGAGGACACGGCCCTGCCGGTAACCCTGTCCGGTTCCGTGGGCAACGGCGGCGCGATCTCCTATGAGATCGGCGAACAGCCGCAGCACGGCATCTTGACCGGCGACGCGCCGAACCTCCTCTACACGCCCGATCCCGACTACTCCGGCCCGGATTCCTTCACCTTCGTCGCCACGTATGGCCGGGCGCGCGCGACGGGAACGGTCACGATCGACGTCACCCCGGTGAACGATCCGCCGATCGCGGATTTCCAGTCGATCGGAACGGACGAGGACACCGCGGTTTCGATTCACCTCACCGGCACCGACGCCGACGGCGACCCGCTCACCTTTGCGGTGACCGCGACTCCTACCCACGGCACGCTCTCCGGCACCGCGCCGGATCTCGTCTACACCCCGGATCCGGACTATTTCGGCGACGACTCGTTGAGCTTTACGGTCAACGACGGCCAGGCGACCAGCGCGCCGCGGACGATTTCGATCTCGGTCGTTTCGGTGAACGACGCGCCGGTCGCGAATTCGGGCAGCCTCGCGACCGACGAGGACACGGCGGGCTCGGTCGTCCTCTCCGGTGCGGACCTGGAAGGCTCGACGCTCAGCTTCGCGATCGCCGCCGCGCCCGCCCACGGAACGCTCTCAGGCACGGCGCCGAACCTGGTCTATACGCCTGCGGCGAACTACAACGGGGCCGATTCGTTCACCTTCACGGTGAGCGACGGCGAGGCGACCAGCGCGCCCGCCAGGGTGTCGATTTCGGTCGCTTCAGTGAACGACCCGCCGGTTGCGAACGCAGGCTCTCTTTCGACCGACGAAGACACGGCGGGATCGATCGTTCTCTCCGGTTCGGACGTCGAAGGCTCGGCGCTGAGCTTTGCGATCGTCGCCGCGCCCGCCCACGGCACGCTCTCGGGCACCGCGCCGAACCTGGTCTATACCCCCGCGACGAACTTCACCGGGGCCGATTCGTTCACTTTCACGGTGAGCGACGGCGAGGCGACCAGCGCGCCCGCCACGGTGTCGATTTCGGTCGCTTCAGTGAACGACCCGCCGGTTGCGAACGCCGGCTCGCTTTCGACCAACGAAGACACGGCGGGATCGATCGTTCTCCCCGGTTCGGACGTCGAAGGCTCGGCGCTGAGCTTTGCGATCGCCACGTCGCCCGCCCACGGAACGCTCTCGGGCACGGCGCCGAATCTGGTCTATACGCCCGCGGCGAACTACTTCGGGGCCGATTCGTTCACTTTCACAGTGAACGACGGCGAAGCGACCAGCGCGCCCGCCACGGTTTCGATCTCGGTCGCGTCGGTCAACGATCCGCCGGTTGCGAATGCCGGCTCGCTATCGACGAACGAAGACACGGCGAGCGGAATTGTCCTCACCGGATCGGACATCGAAGGCTCGGCGCTCACGTACACGATCGTCGTAGCGCCCGCCCATGGAACGCTTTCCGGTTCCGGGGCGAATCGGGTCTACACCCCGGCGGCGAACTACAACGGAGCCGACTCGTTCACCTTCCGGGTCAACGACGGCCAGGCAAGCAGCGCGCCCGCCACGGTTTCGATCTCGATCGCCTCGGTCAATGACCCGCCGATCGCGGTGGCGAATACGGGCACGACGACGAAAAACACGGCGGTTGTGCTCGCGGTTGTCGCCAACGATTCGGACGTCGATGGCGACGCGCTCACGATCACCGCGGCGGGACCCGCCACACCGAGCGGTACGGTGACCCTTCTCGCCGGAGCAACGACCGTCCGATATACGCCGGCCACGGGCTTCACAGGAACCGCGTCGTTCCCCTATACGATCAGCGACGGCCACGGCGGCTCCGCCATCGCGACCGTGACGGTGACCGTGACCAAGAGGTAGTGCGGCCAGGAATCCCCCGATCCGAAGAAATTCGGGTCGGGGGTGCCCGGCCCGAATATCAGCCGCCGCGATTCGCTTTCCGCGGCGCCGCGCGCGCTGTCACGCCTGGAAGCCGTTTCCCGAAGCCGAAAGTCCTGGTACAGCGTCGCAAGCCCATTCCAGAGCCTGAAGCTCGCTTTCAGCGCCCGCCGCTCCGATTCTGGGACCGCTGTTCCGGTCCTGGGACGTATATTCCGATTCCGGGACTGTTGGTCCGGTTCTGGGACAGTAGGTCCGATTCCGGGACGGCTATTCCGGTCCCGGGACGGATATTCCGATTCTGGGACGGCTGATCCGATCCTGGGACGGATATTCCGATTCTGGGACGGATAGCCGCTATCCACGGCGTATAGCGGCTATCCGAGAGCGGAGGCCGCTTTATGGACCGGGAAGTCGCTCCCGGAGCCGAGAAACAGCTAATCGGGGCGGATAGCGGTTTGCGGAGTCGGCGAAGCGGTCGCGTTAATGCCCCAAGATCGTCATCAGAGCGAAAGCGAGGTTTCGGGTTGAGCGGGCCTATTTTAACACCGCGCTATCCTCCCCCCACCCATGCGCATCGACACCTTCGCCTCCCACCTCTCTGAAGCAGAAGCCGCCGAAATCCTCTTTTGGGTCTGGGGC
>DATMZU010000175.1:0-3512 GCA_035607435.1 Thermoanaerobaculia bacterium
CTGCGTCGGCACCCCCAAGACCTGGGAGCGCTACATCGAAAACCCTTTCCTTCACACCACGACCTTCGGAGGCAATCCCGTCTGCGCCGCGGCGGCGATCGCGACCCTCCACGTCCTCCTCTCGGAGAACCTCCCCCGCCAAGCGGGGGAAAAAGGCGACTATCTCCTCCCCCGCATGAACGCCCTCGCCGCCAAGCACCCGAAGGTCATGGTCGGAGCCCGCGGCCGAGGCCTGATGCTCGGAATGGAATTCGCCGACGACCACCTCGGCTACGCGGTCTCCAAAAACCTCTTCGCCCGCCAAATGCTCATCTCCGGCACCTACATCAACTCCCGAGTCCTGAGGGTCGAGCCCCCGCTCGTCATCTCGTACCCGCAGCTCGATCGGTTTCTCGGCGCGCTCGAGGAGTCGTTGGTGGCTGTGGAGGGGGAGTTCGGGTTGTAGGCGGCGGGCACGGACCGCTCGACCTTCGAACAGGGCGGCTCCCCGCGCTCACGAAGCCAACCAGTTTTCGAGCCGGAGGTCCGGTACGCGGGAGAATTCCTCGACGTTGGCTGTCACCAGGACCAGATCGAGCGCGAGCGCATGGGCGGCGATCAGGAGATCGTTGGGGCCGATCGGCTTTCCACTTCGCTCGAGATGGAGGCGAATCTCGGCGTATCGGTAATCGGATTGCTTGTCCAAGGGCAGGACGTCCAGACTTTCCAGAAGACTTTCGACACGCCCCGAGAGCCGGGCGGAGCCCTTCTTGGCGGCACCGTAACGAAGCTCGCAGGCGACGACGATGCTCGTGCAGAGCATGGCCGCCCCCGCGCGGGCGGCCTTCTGGGCGGTAGGGCCACCTGGATTCCGCAGCAGGTCCGAGAGGGCGTTGGTGTCGAGGAGATACCGAAGCTCGGTCATCTCAGAGATCCACGTCCTCGGCAGGTCCGAGGTCGTCGATCTCCGGAAACTCTTCGTCGAGAGGCTCCCAAGACGCCAGCAGCTCGAACAGCGAAGGCCGGGGCATCGGCTCGACGATCAGACGGTTCCCCTCCTTGCGGAGAATGGCCTGATTGCCGGGGAGCTCGAGATCCCGCGGGATGCGAACCGCTTGGTTGCTTCCGTTCCGAAACAGACGCACGACTCGTTCGGGCTGCATGGGTACTCTCCTGACCGCCGGGAGCGCGGCCTATGCTTGGACATATGCTAGCACGGGACAGCGTGCCCAAGAGCCAGGCGAGGCCTGGTGCAAATTGAGAGTCGAATTGACAATTTGCACGGGGTAACTCAGGATCTTCCGTATGATCGTCCGGGTTCTAGAAGCCCGTCTGCGAGAGCTCGCCGGCAAGTTCCCGATCGTCACGGTCACGGGACCCCGGCAATCGGGAAAGACGACTCTCTGCCGCGCGGTGTTCCCGGACAAGCCCTATGCCTCGCTGGAGGCTCCGGACGTCCAGGAGTATGCACGGGGCGATCCGCGCGGCTTTCTCGCCGAGTACCCCGACGGCGCGGTGCTCGACGAAGTGCATCGAGTCCCCGAGCTTCTGTCCTATCTCCAGCCCCTGGTCGACGAGGAACCCGCCCCCGGGCGCTTCGTCCTCACCGGATCGGCGAACTTCGCCCTGCTCCAGTCGCTCGGGCAGTCGCTCGCCGGGCGCACGGCGCTCTTGGACCTGCTGCCGCTTTCCCTCGAAGAGATCCGCCGCTTCCCGGAGCCGCCGAACGACCTGACGACTCTCCTCTGGCGCGGGAGCTATCCGTCCCTCTATGACCGGGGCCTCGAGCCCGGCGACTGGTATCCGAGCTACGTCGCAACTTACCTGGAGCGCGACGTGCGAACTCTCCTCGCGGTCGGCGACCTGCTCGCCTTCCAGACCTTCCTTCGGCTCTGCGCGGGCCGGGTCGGTCAGCTCGTCAATTTCTCGAATTTGGCCGCGGAGGCCGGCGTGACCCACAACACGAGCCGGGCTTGGTTGTCGGTCCTCGAAGCGGGCTATGTGACGTGGCGCCTTCCCCCGTTTCACGCCAACGTGTCGAAGCGCCTCGTCAAGGCGCCCAAGTTGCACTTCGTCGACTCGGGCCTCGTGTGTTACCTGTTGGGGATCCGCTCGGCCGACCAGCTCCGGGACCACCCCTTGCGGGGGGCGATCTTCGAAACGTGGGTCGCTTCGGAGATCCTGAAATCGCGGGTCCATCGCGGCCTGCCGCCGAGCCTCTTGTTCTTTCGCGACGCGAAGGGTTCGGAGGTGGACCTTGTCGTCGAAGACGGCCGCTCGCTGTTCGCGATCGAGACGAAATCGGGCCGGACGATCGCCGGCGATTTCTTCGGCGGACTCGAGCAGTTTCGCGCCCTCGCCGCCGAGGCCCGCCCGGACCTTCAGACGAAACCCTTCCTCGTCTACGGCGGCGCCGAGGCGCAAAAGCGAACTCTCGCCGAGGTGATCCCCTGGTCGGAGCTCGACCGCCATGCGTGGTGGCGCGACCCATGGCAGCCGAGACCCCCTGGCAATTGACGCGAGAGCGTTTCGAGGCTTAAAATACTAATCGTTTCATGTTGAAAATTGCACAGGCGGTGGGGCGATCGCCGATTCCTACGCCAAGGAGTGGAGCGAGCATGATCAAGGGAACATTTGATTTGAAAAGTGCCACTTCCATCTGGCGGCGACTGGAAGTCGCCGTTCTGTGCTGTCTGATAATCGTCGCGATTTCCATCATGTTCGGTTGCTACCGCCCGACGACCGACGCCTCGGGAAGGTGGCAGTGCGTAGGATTGTTCATCTCGGTTTATGACGACGGAGTCGCCTCCTATGCCGGCGAGAGAGCAACGTGGCGCTCGATTGGTCCCGATGCGATCCGGCTGGAATTTCAGGAGGATGGCGCTCCTAAGGTTGCCGAATTCACAATGCTCAAAAAGGCAGGAGACAAAATACGCAGAGCGACCCTGAATGTGGGAGGTCTGGAGATCAACTGCATCGAGCTACCGCCTAAGTAAGTATCCCCCGACAAGCCGGGACCCTTTCCTTCACACCACCACCTTCGGAGGCAATCCGGTCTGCTCCGCGGCAGCGATCGCGACCCTTCACGTCTCCTTTCCTGCGGGTCAGTTTGGCCCGATCCAGAGTCGTGACCTGGTGGCAGATGGCCGAGCAGCCTTCTGGCAAGTTCGCCGTACCCGCGGGGAGCTCAACCGCGGTCGGCCCGCGGTTGACGCGGAAGACTCTTGGGACCTAGGCTGCTGGCCCCATGAGTCGCACCGACGATTCCCTCCGCACGAGCTACGACTCGGTCGCCGCGGCGTACGTCGAGCACCTTTGCTCGGAGCTGTCGGGCAAGCCTCTCGATCGACATCTCTTGAACCGCTTCGCCGAGGAGGTACGCGATCGCGGCCCCGTGGGGGATCTCGGTTGCGGCCCCGGGCACGTGGCTCGATACCTTCACGATCAGCCGCCGTTGCTACCTCTTCGCGAGGCGTGCCTGACCCGTGGCCATGAAACGCTGGTGGCGATCGACACAGTTGCCGCGGAAGGAA
>DATMZU010000029.1:0-6246 GCA_035607435.1 Thermoanaerobaculia bacterium
AACCGGTTGAGCGTCTGCTCGGTGCATTCGTACGGGTAGTCGATCAGATAGGGCAGGGCATCGAGCACGCCGTAGAACAGCTGGGCGTCGAGCGTGACCACCATTTGTTCCGAGGTGCGGGTCGGATCGGCCTTGGCGAGATCGGCGAATTCGAGGGTTCGGGTTTCATTGCCGCGCAGCGCGGCGAAGCGCGACTGGGCGAGGTGGAGGCGGCTCGGCAGGATCGGCAGCGCGCGCAGCTCGCCGTCGGAGAGACCTCCTTCCGAGGAACGCGCGGTGACGCGGAATTCGACCTCGCCCACGCTCTTCGGCACGGCGAGCGGGAAGACCACCGTGGCGCCTCCCCCGGGCTCGACGGTGAACGGCAAAACGGCTGCTGCCGGCGCCAGGCCGAAGGCGGCGAGGCGGTCTTCTTGCGTCGCCCCGTCCACCAGCTCCAGGCGGACCTCGCCGGAAAGCGGCACCTCGCCCGCGTTATTGACCACGGCGCGGATCTCCGCCTGATCGCCCTCGCGCAGGAAGCGCGGCAGGTAGGGCCGGACCATCAGGCTCTTGGCGCTGCGGGTCTCGGCGTGGACCGAGCCGAAACGAAAATCGCGGGTGAGCGCGTGGACCCAAACGCTCCACGAGGTGAGCGAATCGGGCACGGTGAATTCGATCGCCGCCGAGCCGTCGGCTCCAGTGAGCAGGTGCGGTTGCCAGAACGCCGTCTCGGCGAAGCTCGAACGGAGCGGCACCGGGGCGGCCGGGGGTGGAGGTGGAGGCGGCGGGGGCACAGGCTTTGCCGCGATCTCCTCGGGGACTTCCACCGGGGCCACCGGCTCCAAATAGCCAAGCGAGATCATGTCTTCCGCAATCCCCTGCGGAGCGGCGGCCTTCATCGAGAAGGCTACCGATCTGTTGCGCCACCCCGGCCCGCCCAAGGCGTAGGGTCCGACCCTCTGCAGCTCGTCCTCTCGGAATGCGACGCCATCCGGCAGGGTGACAAGATCGTTGGTCAGGTAGTCGGCGGCGTTGACCCCGAGGCTCGATTGGATGCCGGCGGGCGCTTCGGCACTTTGAGGGAACAACCGGCTCGCCGATGGAGGATCGTACGGGGCGAACGCATCCAGCGACCGGTCGTACATCGAGGCGAGCAGCTCAGCCGCCGCGACCGGGGCGCGGCTGTCGTCGTCTTTCGAGCCGGCGGCGGTGCCTTGCCGGACTACGACCTTCCAGGTCTCCCGTTCGCCGGGCCGAATCCGGTCGCGGAAGCTCGCCAGCTCGACGGTCAGCTCGCGATCGTCCCAAGGGACGTCGATCGAGTACCACTGCTCAACGGCTTGGAAGTCGCGCACGGCGGACAGGCGGAACAGAAGTCCGCCGCGATCGGCCGTGCCGACGGTCATGTCGATCCGGATCGGACGATCCCCAGCCACCAGGCGGCGCCGCTCGCGCAGACGGCCGGATTTGAACGTTTCGAGGATCATCTCCTGGCCCAGGAAGCCGGAATGGACCAGCATCCTCGCGGACTCGCCTACGCGGACCGTGTTTTTCTCGAACGTAAGCAGAGCGGCGATCGGCAGAGGGGTCGGAGGGGAGGCGCCTGCCGCCGAATCGGAGTCGGCCACGATCCACTCGCCCTGCGTCTCGGCGCGGGCGCCGAAATCGTCCGTCGTTTCGTAGCGCAGCCGATAGGCGCCGGGTTCAAGCGCCGGCAGCTCGACCGGGGCGCGCCCGTCCTGGCCGTGCTGCACGTCGCCGCGAGCGACTTCCGGGCCGTCGTCCCAAGTCCGCAGGGTTCCCCGGAGACCGCGATACGGCTCCCAGCGCGGGCGCAGCTGATCGCCCGGCGTGACGATCGGCTCCGCCCCCCCGGCGACTGCGGCTCCCGGCGGCGCGAGGATCGGCTCTTCGCTCGGCAGCAGCGGCCTTTCGGGACGTCGCAGCGCGAGAAGCCGCCAGGTTCCGCGGCCGGCGCGCGGCGCGCCGTCGAGATCTTTGCGCACGACGGCGATCTCGTTGGGCTCCGTGGGCCGGCCGGCTTCGAGGAATCCCCGGTCGGACTCGAGAGTCGCCTCGATCGCCACGAAGCCGACCCGGTACGAACGCTCCGCCTCGCGGGTCTCGCCCCCTTCGTCGGTGACCGCGGCGCTGATCTTGAAGCGGTAGGTCACGTCGCGCGCCAGACGCTCGTCCGCCTCCGGCGTGAACGCCACCATGAAGGTGCCGTCCGCACCGATCTTCGCCTCCCCGGCCGCCACCCGCTCGCTCGCGGTTTGCTGCGGACGCCAACCCCAAAAGCCCCACCAGTCGGGATAGACCGGCTCCCGCGTCACCTGCCAGGTGGCTTGAACCCCGTTGCCCCCAGTCACCGGCAGACCGAACAGGTAGCGCGCGGTGCCCTGAAGCTTCGCCGGCCGATTGAGGCGCAAAGGCTCGGCCGGTGGATCGAGAACCACCTCGAACGTCGGCCGCTTGTACTCCTCGACCTGGATCGACGTCCCGCCGCCACCCTGGCCGGCGAACGAGACCGAGAGCGACCAGCCGCCGAGCGTCCGGCCGGCGGGGATGACGAATTCACCGGACGCCGTGCCGTAGGCGTTGGTCGTCACCGTCGCGAAACCAGCCTCCTGGCCTACCGGATCGGTGAGCGTGATCCTCACCTCGGTCCCGGGGTTGAGGCGCGGCTCTTCGCCGCTTCGGCCGCGGTAGGCGAGCACCTTCCAGAGCACTTTCTGTCCCGGCCGGTAGACCGCGCGGTCGGTGAACACCAGGCTCTGCTGCGTCTCGGCCTCGGGCGCTTTGGGCTGCATCCAGCCGAGATCCGTGTAGGCCGCCGACTCAGCCTTGCGCCCGACGAGGAAATACTGCCGGTAAGGGCCGGAACCCGCCTCCGGATTCGTCTTTCCGGCCGATTTCGCCAGCTCGGCGCCCGGCTCCGGTAGGCGGACGAACCCGTCCGCTCCCGCGGTCTTCGTCGCCACGAGCACCGAGTCGCCCGCCGATTCGCCTTGGCGATAGAGCCGAACTTCCGCTCCGGGGAGAGGCTTGCCGCTGTTCCCGTCAAGCGCCACGACGGCCAGCTCGCCGTTTTCCACCCCGCGGCTCGCCAACACCAGATCGCCGATCATCAGGCGAACGGAGAGCACGCGGTTGCCTTTCGGACGAAAATCCGCGCGGGCCGAGATCAGGATCGCATAGACCCCCGGTTGAACGAGCGGCGGCGTCACGTAGGTCGCGTGCTCGGCAAAATCCGGAGTCGCCGGCAGGTTGACGCTCCAATCCGTCGCGGGCGTTTTTCCGAGCAGGCTCTCGGAGGATTCGGCGTCCTCGCCGAGAGGCAACGCGCCGCCACGCTCGATCCAGCCGCCGAGATCCAGGCGGTAGGCGCGGAAAAAGAGCGCGGGCAGGTTCTTGTGGCGCACTTGGATCGACCGCCGTTTCGCCCCGTCGCTCGCCATCGACTGGACCGAATAATCGGGCGCCTCGATCTCGCGCACGATCCGCCGGCAGGCCGCCCCGCCGGGCGACCCGGGATACGCCTTCCAGCCTTCGAGCGCGATCTTCCGCGCGTCGATCAAGGCGTCCGGCCGCTCCTCATCTTTCACCCGTTCGGCGAGCGCCCCCTGGCCCCACGACCACCAGGAGACCGAGCGGTAACCGCGCGCCGGGTCGGCGAGCCGCGTCGCGAGCTGACCGGTCAAGAACGCGCGATCGGCGGTGCCGTTCAAAGAGCTGGAGAGATGGCGGACCCGCACGAGCCACGCCTCCAGCTCCGCGGCTTTCCGTCCGCCGCGCCGATGCCAGGCTTCGAGATCGGCGAGCACCGCGACGAGCTTCGAAAGCGGATGGATGGCAGGATCGTCGAGCCGTACGGCCGGCGGCGTTTCGGCCACCAGCGCCGCGCGATCGAGGCGCCAGGTGCCGTTCTCCTCGGCCGGCGACCAGAGCGTGGTGTCGGCGAGCAGCCCGGCGAACAGGTAGGAGATCGCGTCGCGCAGGGTGCCGCGCACCCCCGCCGGGTAGTCGTTGGGGTTGAGGAAATCCTTCCACGCGGCGACCGGCAGGGCGCCCAGCGACTCTCGCACCTCCCAAACGCGGGCGTAGGCGGCGATCGCCTCGGCGGCGAGCTGATCGTGCGTCCAGGCCGCGAGATCGACCTTTTCGGTGCCGGTCACCCGCTCGCGGTGATTGATCTCCCAAGACTGAGCATTGAGATAGGTCACCAGCGCCGCGCCATAGGTGAGATCGAGCACCGCGCGCTCTTCTTTGCCTTTCGGCCATTCCTGCTCGCGCAGGAAGCGCACGGCGGTCTCGAAGCCGCCCAAGGCGATTTTCATCCTCACCGCTTTGATCAACGCGCGGGTCGCGAGCGGCTCGTCTCCCGCCGCCCGGGCGGAAGCAAGCAGGGCGACCGCTTTGTCGTACGCCGTCTGCACTTTCTGCTCTCCTAGGGCCAGTCGGTCGATCTCGGCGAGCGCCGCGAGCCCCGCGGCGGAAAGGCGCGGGGCACCGAGAGCCGGAGCCGGCTTCGCGATTCCGCGGGCGGCGGGGACGAAAAGCAGCCCGAGCAGGAGCGAAGCTCCGAGGGCGGAGGGGACGCGGCAGGAGCGTAACGGGCGCAGGATCATCGTGCGAGTTTAGATCATGCTCCGAGGGATTTCGTTCCGGCGCGTATACCTTCCACGAATCGAAAGCGCGGTCGAGAGGAGGCCCGGCCGGCGGTGCGTCGGTTCAGTCGTTCGGTTTCGCGGCTAGAAGCAGCACTGAGAGAGATCGGTCGGATTGCAGCTGGTGATTTCGGTGCAGTTGTCGTGCATCGTGTTACAGCTAGGAATTCGAGTGGCTCCGGCGGCCACGCCACCCAGCTTATGAGCTTCCAGTCTTCGGACGGTTTCACGCGATAGGGCGAGTTTGCGGTTGCGGCGCTTTTCCATGGCGTTCTCCTTGGGGCACCTTCCCACCGAGCCTCCGTTAGTTCATGGTGCGCTGGGGTGTGCGCGACGCGCCTGCCTTCGATCGCGAGCGGTTGCGCGATCTCGCGGCCCGCCCGTCTGCCTTTCGACGTTCATCCCGGCGGGAGCATCACTTGCCTGTCTCCCAACCTCGACAATCCCACACTCTTCTCCGACGGTTGAAATCACAATGGCTTCAGAGAGTCGTGTCTTGACGCAGTGTCTACGCATCGAGCAATAGACCTTCCTGGCCCAACCAAGGAGAGGGACAACTCGTGAAACAGTGGAGTTTGGTGAAGTTTGTCTTATTGGGTGGTTCCATCGCACTGGCACAGAACTCGGCTCAGGCGGCGCCTACCGCCCAGAGTCCTCTCGATCCGTCGCTCGTCTCCGGTCGATCCGCCCTCGCGGGCCTCCAACAGAATTGGCAGGACGACTACGTCCGCCGCGGCGGCGACCGGAACGTGGTGGTCGCACTGGGCTGGGCGCGCGGCATCTCGGAGCGCTTCACCCAAGCCCGCGGACAGGCCCGGTTCGATCTGATCCGCGGCAGCGTCGCGATCACCGTTCAGGGCCTGGAGCGTCCCGCCGACGTCTGGCTGCTGGACAACAAGCCCGGCCCCAACAAGTCCACGCTCGCCGAGCGGGGAGACCGCCTGATGCGCCTGGGGAGGATCGAAAGCCCGGGACCCGGCGCGCTCACCGCCGAATTGGGCGCGGCGTACTTCAAAGACTTCGAGCTCGACTGGGTGATCCTCACCGATGCCGGCCGCACCCCGATCGATGGAGGCGTGCTGTTCGGCACCCGGTCCGGCCTTGAGCGCCGCTTCACCCGCGAGCGCCTCGCGGCCGAGCTAACCTCTAGCGAGATCAAGCCGCTACGCCTGGCGAGCAACCTTTCCGCCTCGTCCCAAGTGCTGGTCTCCTCCGGCTTGGTGACGGCGGACGTGGCCGATGGCGCAGACCTCTTTTTCCACGGCACCTTCTCCGGCAACGGCCGAACCTGCGCCACCTGTCATCGGGCCGAGAACAACCAGGGACTCGACATCGATTTCATCGACACGCTGCCTGCCAACGACAAGCTGTTCGTCGCCGAGCAGCCGGTCTCCTTGGGAGGAGTCCCGGGCCTCGAGCGGCCGCTCTTGATGCGCGGGCATGCGATGATCCTCGAAAACGTCGACGGCTTGGAGAATCCGACGGGCAAGTTCGCCATGCGCGGCGTGCCGATTTCGCTCTCGCAGGCCACCTCGATCCTGGCCCCCAACGACGGCAGGGCTCCCACGCAGCGCACCGGCTGGAGCGGCGACGG
>DATMZU010000031.1:0-3081 GCA_035607435.1 Thermoanaerobaculia bacterium
GAAGTTCGTGCCGCCGTCGCGACGGACCAGGGTCGCTTGCGGAATCCGGGGATGGCCGGGATCGAGCAGATCGGTGCGCTCCTTGAACAGTAGCTCGAAGGCCAGATCCGCCTCGGAAAAGTGCGAGGTGCCGGCCTGGAAGTCGGCACAGGAGGACGGGCCGAGATCGAGAATCCTGGCCCGTCCCGAAAAGATTCCTCCTCCGAGCGTCGTGTGCGACAAAGCCAGGAGGCTGCCTCCAGGATTCAAGCCGCCGTCGCCGCTCTGGCGCAGGCCGGAGCCATACGCCGCCATCCGGCGTTGAACGCGGCCGAGCTGTCGCTCGGCGCAGGCCACCTGCGACGATTTGAGCGGCCGGTTGAGCGGGGCGGGGGGAACCGCCGAAGCGGACCGGCCGTTGAAGGAGATCGCCAGGGCGGCGATGCCTAGGAAGAGGTTGCGCATGGTCGGCTCCTTGCTACTGCGAGATCACGAGCGCGACGTCGAAGTTATAGCAAACGCGTCCTCTCGGCAGCAGGTATACGTAGGGGCCGTCCGGGGGGTTCTGGCGGAGGGAGCTACACCTCGACCGTACCCCTTTCCCCTGGTACTCTCCCCCTCACCCCCATGCGCCTCACCTCCCTCCATCTGCGCGAAATCCGGATGCCGCTCAAGGAGCCGTTCCGGATCTCTTCGGGCGTTGCGACGCTGCGGCGGATTCTGTTGGTCGCGGCGACGGATGAAGAGGGGCGGGTGGGGTGGGGCGAATGCACGGCGGGGGAGGAGCCGAACTACAGCTCGGAGACGACCGATACGGCGTGGCTGGCGATTCGGGAATGGGTGGCTCCCCTGGTTCTCGGCCGGGAGATCGCGGGGCCGTTTTCGGTCCGGCCGCTCCTGGAGCACAACTTCCGCGGTCATTCGATGGCCAAGGCTGCCGTCGAAGTGGCCGTTTGGGATTTGGAGGCGCAGCGGCGCGGGCTGCCGCTCGCCGGGCTGATCGGCGAGGGCCAGGGGGAGATCCGCAAAGAGGTCGAAGTCGGGATCTCGCTCGGCATCCAGGCGAGCCCGCGGGCTCTGGCGGAAAGGGCGGCTGATTGTCTCGCGCGCGGTTATCGGAAGATCAAAATCAAGATCGGCCCGGGGGAGGATCTGGACTACTTGGCGGCGGTGCGCGAGGCGCTCGGCCCCGAGGCTCCGGTGATGGCGGACGCCAACAACGCCTACGGCCGCGCCGACTTCGACCGGCTGGCGGCGCTGGACGAGTTCGACCTGATGATGATCGAGCAGCCGCTCGCTTGCGACGATCTGCTGCGCCACGCCGAGCTGCAGAAGCTGCTGCTCACTCCCATCTGCCTCGACGAGTCGATCACCTGCCTCGACCGGGCGGAGGACATGGTGGCGCTCGACGCGGGGCGGATCGTCAACATCAAGGTCGGGCGCGTGGGTGGCATCGCCTCGGCGCTCGCGATCCACGATTTCTGCCGCTCCCGCGGCGTGCCGGTCTGGTGCGGCGGCATGCTCGAATCGGGGATCGGCCGGGCGGTGAACGTCGCCCTCGCGTCACTCCCCGGATTCACCTTCCCGGGCGACATCTCCCCCTCCGAGCGCTACTGGGAGCGCGACGTGGTCACCCCGGAATGGACGATGGACGGGCACGGCCGCATCCGCGTGCCGCTGGACCGGCCCGGGCTCGGGGTCGCGGTCGATCTCGATCGGATCGAAGATCTCACCGCGCGCTCCGAGGTGCTGGCGGCAAGGTAGGGGCGCAGCATGCTGCGCCCCTACGGTCCGCCGATCGGAAAGCCCTAGAAGTTGAAGCGGAAGCCGAGCCGGAACTGGCGCGGCGCGTTGTAGGTCAGCGGATCGCCGAACGTCGAGCCGTCGCGGGTTTCGACGCTGGTCGCGCGGCCCTGGTTGGTGGCGTTGAAGACGTCCAGGATGACCCCGATCTGGTTGCCGGCGACCTTAGGCTGCCACTCGGCGCGCAGATCGACTTCGTTGCGATCGGGCAGTCGGCGGCTGCCGCGCTTCTCGCCGAAGTAGCGGAAGGCGCCCTGCTCGAAATCGAAACACTCGCCATCGACCAGCAGGCAGTTGCTGCGCAGGGTATAGGTCGTGCCGGTGAGGTAGGTGTAGTTGCCCGAGAGCGATAGGTTCAGCTTCGGGATCAGGTAGGTCCCTTGGATCTTCACCTGGTGCGTGTTGTCGTTGGTCAATTTGCCGTCGGCG
This sequence comes from Thermoanaerobaculia bacterium, assembly GCA_035607435.1. Classification (GTDB taxonomy): domain Bacteria; phylum Acidobacteriota; class Thermoanaerobaculia; order Multivoradales; family UBA5704; genus DASYKS01. The sequence goes on from DATMZU010000031.1 coordinate 2,212, forward strand.
TTGATCAACGAGTTCGGCGTGTCCAGGAAACTTCCCGGTCCGCCGTTGCCGCCGCCGGTGCTCGAAAAGCTGACGTTGTCGATCGTTCCCCGCGATTTCGAGTAGACGTAGGAGGCGAGCAACTGCCAGTTGTCCCGCAGCCGCCGGGTCAATGTGACCGCCACCGCTTTGTAGTCTCGCTTGAGACCGGACGGGTTGGTGACCAGGAGGACGTCGTCCTCCGAGTTCAGATAGTTGAAGAGGGTGACCTGCTGCCCGGTGCTCACCTTCTCGCCGGTCGCCGGATCGCGGACTCCGACGAAACCGGTCACCGGCACGAAGACGCCGTCGCGGCTCACCGTCTCGATGAAGTCCTTGTTCTTGCGGTAGACCAGAGAGGTTGAAAGGGTGAGGCCAGGCGTCAGCTCGCGGTCGTAGCCGATCAGGTACTGGTCGAGGTAAGGGTGCTTCAAATCCTTGTCGATCGCGTAGCGGCCGCCGGCCCCTTCGACCACCAGGTCGGTGAACCCGCTGGGGAAGATCCGGCGTTGATCGACGCCATGGAACGCGTCGGGATCGACCCAGTAGTAGTAGGCGCCGAACAGCGCTTCGTAATAACGGCCGTAGTGCGCTTTGATCAGGTTTTTGCCCGTGCCGGTGACGTCCCAGGCGATGCCGAGACGCGGCGCGATCGGGTTGCTCGCGTAGACATTGCCGTTCGTGACGTCGCCGCGGTTCAAGTCGATCCGCAGGCCGGGGTTGATCGTCAGGTTCGAGGTGATCCGCCAAGTGTCCTGGGCGTAGGCGGAGAGGCGCTTGTTGGTCGCGTGGACGTCGTAGTCGCCGCCGTAATAGCCGAGGGTGTAGGGGACGTAGTCCTCCGAACCGGTT
>DATMZU010000043.1:0-10057 GCA_035607435.1 Thermoanaerobaculia bacterium
CCGTCGCTCGACCAGAGCCGGGAATCGGACGTGTCGCCCAGCCGGACGAAGAAGACCAGCCGGGTGCTGGCGGCGCCGGCCTGGTCGACCGAACCGACCTTCGCAACTTTCCGGGTTCCGGTCGCCTTGCCGTCGCTGGTCCAAAGGGTGTCGCCGGCGAAGAACCAGAGGCGCTCGCGGAACCAAACGAAGTGGTGCAATGTCGAAACGTTGTGGTCGAGCTCGAAGCGCTTGACCAGGCGGGTGCCGCCCGGAGTGCCGTCGCTGGTCCACAGCCCAGGGCTGTCGGCCGACAATCCCACGAAGAAGATCCGACGCGCTCCGGCGATCGCCACGCCGTAATCGCTGTCGGCCAACCCCGGCAGAACGCGGGTGCCTGCCACCGTGCCGTCGGTGATCTGCAATCGGCAGTTCTGCGGATCGCACCCGCGGAAAAAGAGCGCTTCGCCGGTCGCGGCGAGAGTCTCGATCGACGTCACGTTGGCCACGAGCCGAATCGTTCCGGCAGACGAGCCGTCGGTGCTCCATAGGCCCAAATTCGGAGTACCGGCCGTGAACACCGCGCGTCGGCCCACCCGGACGAAACCACCGGCTCCCGAGCCGCGGCTATGAAAGGTCGGATCGACGTCCGCGACGCGGTACGGCTGGAGCGCATGCGCCGCCGGAGCAAGGGCGAAGAGCAGGCAGGCAAGATACGGCATCGGTTTCATGTCGATCTCCAGGAGCGTGGCTCCGGCGGATTTCCAGGAGGAGATCTGCGGTCTCCTCAGCCGACAGAGACACCTCCGAGCCTCGTTAGGTGTGGCCTATTTTTTCACATTCAACTCCGCCCCTTGCCCCCACCCCGAAATCGCGCCAGGATTCGACCGAACTTTCGAGGAGGTCCGCCATGCCTTCGCTCGCGCCGGCCGTTCGTCAGTTGTTCCGCCGCCCGCCTCTCGGCGCCACCCTGGCGCTCGCCGCCGGGCTTGCCGGGTCGCTCGTTCTGCTCGCGGTGGCGGATGCGATGCTGTTTCATCCCCTGCCGGGGATCGAACGGCCGGAGCGGTTGTTCACGATCTCACAGCCGAATCTCTCCTATCCCTCGCTGCACGACTTCGTGACCGCGGGCCAAGTGCCCGGTTCAGGGATCGCAGGGATCGCCGCCTACTCCCATCGGTCGTTCGCGCTGGAAATCGAAGGCGAGCCGGTCCGGCTGTCCGGCGCGGCGGTGACGGGAAATTACTTCTCGCTGCTCGGCGCCCGCGCCGGCCACGGGCGCCTGCTCGGGCCGATCGACGACGCGCCGGGCGCGGCGCCCGCGGTCGTTCTCTCCTCCGCGCTCTGGCATTCCCGATTCGATGGCCGGGACGACATCGTCGGCCGGCCGGTCCGTCTGAACGGCGTGACGTTCGACGTCGTGGGCATCGCCGCGCCGCCGTTCCGCGGCATGGCGCGCGACCACAATCCGGCGCTGTGGGTTTCGGCTTCCGCTTGGATGCGCTCCGCGCCGCGCTCGTTCGGGCGGCTCGGGCTCGACACCCGAAGCTGGAGCTGGCTGCGGGCGTTCGGGCGTTTGGCCCCCGGCGGCAACCTGACGCGCGCCGCCGCGGTGCTCAACGCCGAGGCGAAGCGGCAGGAGGGCGCCTATCCGGACGACACGCGGAAGGGCTTCGAGATCGAACTGACCCCCACCGAACGGTTCGCCGCCGGCTTCCGGTCGGCGCGCACGGCCGACACCGCCGCGGGCGCGCTCGCCGCGTTGGTCGCCCTGCTGGTGGCGCTCTCGGTGGCGAGCGCCGCGCATCTCTTCCTCGCGCGAGGCGAAGCGCGCCGCAGGGAGCTTTCGACCCGCCTGGCGCTCGGCGCCGACCGGCGGGCGCTCGCCGCCCTGCTGCTCGCCGAGCCGATCGCTGCATCCCTCGCCGCCGCGGCGCTGGCGGTCGTCGCCGCGCGCGGCATCCTCTCCCTGCTCGCCGAGAAGATGCTCCCGGGCGGGATTCTCCTGGGAGATCTGGGGCTCGCGATCGATCCGCGGGTGGCGACGGCCGGCTTCGCGCTCGCCCTGATCGCCGGGCTCGCCGCCGGCTGGCTCCCCGCCCGCAGGCTGCTCGGCACCGATCTCGCCCGCGCCCTCGCGGCCCGGGCGCTCGGCGATCGGACGGCCACCCGCTCGCGCCGCGGCCTCGCGGCGGCTCAGGTGGCGGTCGCCCTCGTGCTGGTCGCGGCGACCGCGCTCGCCGCCCGGGCGCTGTCGCGCGCGGCGCAGGTCGAAACCGGATTCGACGGCGAGAAGATGGGGTTTGCGACGCTCGATCCCGGCCTCGCCCGGCTCCCCGGCGAGCAGGTGGCGGCGCTCCGTGGCGAGACGCTTGCGGCGGTCCGCGCCCTGCCCCAGGTGGCGAGCGCTTCGCTCGTCTCCCTCCTGCCGCTCGACGAAGGCTCCAATATCGAGACGCTGTCGATCGAAGGGTATGTACCGGCGCCCGACGAGCAGGTGGAAGCGGAGATCCAACTGGTCGGCCCCGGCGCGTTTTCGACCCTCGGCACCCGCCTCGTGGCCGGTCGCCAGCTGGAAGATCGCGATCGCGCGGGAGCGGAGCGGACCGTGGTCGTCTCGCGCTCGTTCGCGGAGAAGTATTTCGCCGGAAAAGGTGCCGCGCGACGGGATCCGCTCGGCGCCCGGCTCGAAATGTTTTCCGGCACCGCCACGATCGTCGGCATCGCGGAAGACGTGCGCGCCCACGAGCTGGGCGAAGTCCAGGCGCCGGCCGTTTATCTGCCGTTCGCGCAGCTCCCCGCCGATCAGGCGCCGGAATCGTTCTCGGTGATCTACCGCGCCCGCACCTCCGCGGCCGAGGCGCTGCCGGAAGTCCACGCCGCCCTGCTCGCCGCGGCGCCGAGCGCGCCGATCTCGCCCGAAGGAACCTTCGCCGACCTCTACGCCGCCACCGTGGCGCCGCAGCGCCTGGCCGCCGCCCTGTTCGGCCTGTTCGGAGGAATCGGAACCCTGCTCGCCGCCAGCGGCCTCTACGGCCTCGTCGCCTTCGCCGCCGCCGCCCGCACCCGAGAGATCGGTCTACGCATGGCGCTCGGCGCCCACCCCGCCAGCATCCTCCGCCTGGTCGCGGCCGACGCGATCCGCCCGGCGATCCTCGGCACGCTGATCGGAGCGGCGCTCGCCGTACCGTTGGCGTTTGCCGCCCGTGGCGTCGCCTACGGACTCGATGGTTTTGATCCGATAGCCCTGGGCGCCGCCGCAGCGATCCTCTTGACCGCCGCGGGGCTGGCGGTGATCCGCCCGGCGCGCGCTGCAGCGAAGGCCGATCCGACCGCGGCGCTGCGGGCGGAGTGAGGGCATTGGGGATCGCGGCCACGGGACACCCTGCGGTACCCGAAGGAATCCTCACCGGGATCCGCCAACTTCGCCGCGTCCGGCCGCTCGAAACCCAGGACGTGGCGGGCCTGCGCATCCCGACGCTCGCCGAGATGGCGCGGATCAAAGCCTGGCTGTTGGTGACGCGCATCACCACCCGCGACTATCTCGACACCGTGGTGCTGTTCGAGCGACTGGGCCAGGAGGGCACGCGCCGCGCGCTCGCCGATCTCGACGAGATCTATCCGCAGGAAAACGGCGCCTCGGTTCTCGCCGAGCTGGTCGAGCGCCTGGGCGCCGCCCAGCCTATTGATGCCGCGCGGATCGAACTCTCCGGATATCGCGGTCTACTCCCTCCGTGGAACGACTGGCACTACCTGGCGGAGCGGGGACGCGCCTGGGCGCAGACACTTTCCTCGATGATCTTGAAGCGTGAGGAAGGTGTCCCATGAGCTTCGACCTGTCGCGCTCGCGAGCCTTGTGGAACCGCAATGGTCTCAACCTCGACAGCGACGAAGTGCTGGCGCAGATCCTCGACCGGGGCGAGATGGAAGCTTGGCGGGAAATCTATCGCTTGGCGACCGGTCCCGATCCCTCGGCGGTCGCGCTACGCAAGCGCATCGTCCGCATCTGCCGAACGATTCCGATCGGCTTTCCGCACTTCTTTCTCGCCGCCATGGGTTCGCTCGGTGAACCGCTGGAGCCCTATCCGGACGTGCCGGAGTCGATGGACGACATCGCTTGAGGACAAAGGCGTCAAGCCTTTATTTAGCGCAAGGGATTTGAGACGCGTAAACCGGCGATCCACTGGAAATCGTCGCTATTGGCGGTGACGAGCTCCAACTCGTGGACCAGCGCCGTGGCTCCGATCAGTGAATCGCCCAAACCGATCGCCCTCTGCTGGCGCAGGTGGGTCGCACATTCCAGAATGTCGATCGAGATCTGAAGGACCGGGGCCGCAACGAAAAAATCCTCGAAGCAGCGCCGGTCCCTTTCGGTAAGGCGGTGATAACCGAGAACCTCGACATAGCTCACGACGGAAACCGAGGGAGCGTTTTGGGAAATCAAACGGCGAAGCGCGTCGTGTTCCGGCTTGGTCGCGTAGATGATGATGTTGCTGTCGAGCAGCACGCTCAGTCTCTACCGGGCAAGGTTCGGTCTCGGCGAATCTCTCGTTGCCATTCAACCGGATCTTCGATGTCGATCGATCGGGAAGCCGCAAGTTTTTCCAAGGCGGCAGCCATCCGCTCTCCCGCGTGCGCTTCTCGTGTGGCGCTGAATTTCTCATCGCCTACGAGTGTGACGTCGACGGGAATCGAGCGCTCCGCGGCGATCTCGGGAGGAGTCTCTCCCTGCCACTCGAGGCGGTTACCCTTGAGGACGGCGCGGTAGGTGATGGTGTGCATCCGAAATTCTCCTAGAGCACTATACCAGCTCCCGCTTTGGAGAGCCGCGATCAGAACTTGAAAGTTGGCTTGGGCCGCTCGGCAACCCGTGCCAGCCGGGAACCCCGTTGTCGATCCACCCGCCTCGCCATAGTCTTGTCTCTAGCCAGGAGGAAAGTTTATGACAATCCAATTCCCACGCGAAAGCAAAGAGTATCGAGCGGCGCGCAACGAACTGCTCGCGGCGGAGCTCGACCTGCGGCAGCGTACCGAAGAGGTCGCGGCTCTTCGGCGCAAGCTTCCTCTCGGTGGCCTGGTTCCGGAGGATTACGAATTCGAGCAGTTCGATCCGGAGAACGATCGGGTGGCCGCGGTTCGGCTGTCGCAGCTCTTCGCGCCGGCCTACGACAGCCTGATCGTCTACAGCTACATGTTCGGGCCGGCCATGGAAGCTCCCTGCCCGATGTGTACTTCGATCCTCGACGCCTTGGACGGCACCGCGCCGCACGTCCGGCAGCGGGCGGGATTCGCAGTGGTCGCGAAGTCTCCCGTCGAGCGGCTGCGAGAATTCGCCAACGGACGCGGCTGGCGGCACCTGCGCTTGCTCTCTTCGGCGAACAACACCTTCAACCGCGACTACCACGCCGAGACCGAGGAAGGAGATCAAAATCCGCTCCTCCACGTCTTCGTCCGTCGCGACGGCGGGATCTACCACAGCTACACCACCGAGGCGCTCTGGGCTCCTGCCCCGGCCGGGCAAGATCCCCGCCACGTGGATTCCGTCTGGCCGCTCTGGAACCTGTTCGATCTGATTCCCGAGGGACGCGGCGAGAACTGGTTCCCGCAGTTGCGCTACGAGGAGTAAAGGCTGGGCGGAACTACGGCGAAGCGAACGCGCTCACCGGTACCCGGAACAGCTCATAGCCGATGTTCGGCCGCCCGGCCGAGAAGTACACGTCGGCGCCGAACCGCGCGAAGCCGGTGGGCGCCGACCCGAGCCGCCCGGGCATCACGTCCGAGACGAGGCGCGTCCCCGCCTGGGTGCCGTCCGACACCCACATCTCCAGGCCGTGCACGCCATCGTCGGCGGCGAAGACGACGTGGTCTCCGACGGCGGCAAAACCTTGCGGATACGAGCCGCGCGGCCCGGAGCGGATCTCGATCTGCCGCGTTCCCGCCGGTGTGCCGTCGGTCACCCAGGGCTCGCGGCCGTGGGCTCCGTCGTCGGCGCCGAAGAACAGGCGGCTGCCGAACGCGAAGAGATCGCTGGGGTTGGAGCCGTCGCGCCCGGGCGCGACGTTCGCCACGCGGGTGGTTCCCTCGCGGGTGCCATCGGTGACCCAAACCTCGCGGCCGGCCGACGGGTCGTCTCCGGTGAAGTAGAACCGGTCGCCCGCCGGAGCCACCTCGCTGATGAACGAGTGGTCGAACGGATTGCCAATCCGGAACAGCTCGCGCGTTCCGCCGGGGGTGCCGTCGGTCGCCCAGAGAATCGAGGCGCTGTCGCTCCCCTCCTCAAGGAGCACCAGGAAGGAGCGGCCGGCGGTGGCGAACAGCCCCAAGACCGAGGTGAAGTCCGGGAGCGCGAGAGAGCCGAGCGCGCGGGTGCCCTCCGAAGTGCCATCGGTCGAATAGAGCCCCGACGGCAGGTCGATCGAACTGGTATCCACCTGGTACATGAAGGTTGCGGAGCCGGGCTCGGGGCCGGGCGTGACGAAGATCTGACGGTAGTTTCCCACCGGGTCGATCACCGCGAGCGGCACCGTACCGGAAGGCGTGCTGTCGCTCCGCCACAGCTCCAGCGTCGCGCCGTCGGAGGAGCCTCGCCCAAGGAAGAACGCGGTGCCCGCGCCGGTTTCGACGAAACCGTCGGGGGAGCCCAGTTCGGGGTCCGTGACCAACGTCCGCGGCGGCTCCGGCCCCCCGTCGCTCCAGAGGAGCGAATTCTCATGCCCGAAGTCGTAGAGGAAGACGCCGTCTCGATCCGAGAACAGCCGCGGCCGAACGGCCTGCCCGGAAAAGTCGGTTAAGAGATGCGTTCCGCTCCGCCGGCCGTCGGTACGCCAGACGTCGTTGATGAAGAAGCCGTCACCGGTCGTGAACAGCAGTCCCTTGGAAGTCGAGGTGAGAGAGGCCGGGTTGGACGAGACGGCCGGCCGGCCATGGAACAGGATCTGAGTGCCGTCAGCCGTGCCGTCGTTCTCGGCCAGAGCCTTCCCTCCTCCGGCCGGCTCGACGTCGAACAGAATCCGGCCGCGGAAGCCCAGAATTTCCACGATGGTCGTGACGCCGGGGATGCGCACGGTCGAAGCGGCGGTCCCGCCGGTGTGCCAGAGAACGTCCGGATAGCCCTGCGCGAACGCGAAGAAGTACAGCCCGTCGCCTTCGGCAAGACCGAAGATGAATTGCGAGCCGCCGGATCCCGGAGTCAGGTCCGCCACCAGCTGCGTCGTGGCGGGATTGCCATCGGTCTTCCAGAGCTCGGTGCCGTGTACGCCGTCGTCGGCGGAAAAATAGACCCGGGAGCCGGCGGTTCCGAGGATGAACGCGCGGTTCAGCGGGCGCTCCGGCCGGGGCGTCCGGACTTGGATCGTGCCCTCGGTCGTGCCGTCGGTCTTCCAGAGGCGGCTCCGGCCGTAGCGATCGAAAGCGGTGAAATAGACGCCGTTTCGAGTCTTCCAGAAGCCGTAGGGGAACGAGGATCGGGTGCCGGGATATAGGTCGCGTAGGCGGCGGGTTCCTTCCGGAGTGCCGTCGGTCGTCCAAGGTTCGCAGCCCTTGGATTCGTCCCCGCCGGCATAGATCAGTCGATGGTCGAATTCGACCCACCCATCCTCCTGGCAGAGCACAATCGGCAACTCGGCGACCGGATGGGTGCCCCGCGCCGTGCCGTCGGTCACCCAGGGGACGCCCTGCCAATCGAAGCGGACGACCTCGGACCCCGGCTCCGAAAGAAACGGATGCCGGCGGTTGTCCGGTGTTCTGAGGCCGCCGAATTCGCCGGGCAGGGCGAATAAGAGTTGGGTTCCTGCGCGCGTGCCATCCGTGCGCCAAAGGTCGTAACCGCTCCGGCCGCCGTTCCGGACGAGAAACACGGCACCGCCGCGAAACGGCGAGAGGTAACTGATCGGCCCCGCCGAGCCGAACACGTCGATATCGAGATCGGCGAGCGGAAAGGTGCCCTCATCGGTGCCGTCGGTCCGCCAGACCCAGAACGTGTTGTCGCCCGTGGTCGTGTTGCCGGCGACGAAGAACAGCAGATCGCCTGACGGTGTGAACGCCTGGGGCGAGCCGGCGCAACGGCCGGGGCAGAGGTCGGCCACCAGGCGCGTGCCGCGAGGCGTGCCGTCGGTCGCCCACAGCTCTTCGCCCAGAAAGCCGTCATCGGCGGCGAAATACGCCTCGTCGCCGAACACGACCCGGGACTCGATCGACAGAATGCTCCCCTTGTCCAATCCGGGCGCGACGTCTTTGACCAGAACCGCGGGGGTTTCCGCGGCGGCAGACAGCGCCAGGGCGGACCACCCCGCCGCAATGATGGACAGCCAAACAGCCGATCGAATCGTCATCGCCGAGCCTCCTGGTTCTGGGATTGCGCATCGAGAATGCTCATCGGCACGCGGAACAGCTCGTAGCCGACGTTCGGCCTGCCGGCCGAGAAGAACAGGTCGGCGCCGAACGCGGTAAAGCCTGCCGGGCACGATCCGAGCGGCCCCGGCATCACGTCCGCGACGAGGCGCGTCCCCGCCGTCGTGCCGTCCGACTCCCACATCTCCAGGCCGTGCACGCCGTCGTCGGCGGCGAAGACGACATGGTCTCCGATCGCGGCGAAGGCCTGCGGATAAGACCCGCGCGGCCCGGGGCGGATCTCGATCTGTCGTGTCCCCGCGGCCGTGCCGTCGGTCACCCACAGCTCGCGGCCGTGCGCGCCGTCGTCGGCGCCGAAGAAAAGCCGGTTCCCGAACGCGAAGAGGTCGCTCGGGGCGGAGCCGGCGCTCCCGGGCGCAATGTTTGCCACGCGCGCGGTTCCCTCGACCGTTCCGTCGGTGACCCAGAGCTCGCGCCCTCCCGACGCCTCGTCGCCGATGAAGTAGAGCCGGTCGCCCGCGGGGACCAAATCGCTGATGAACGAGTGGCCGAACGGGTTGTCGATCCGGAACAGCTCGCGCGTGCCGGCGGCCGTCCCGTCGCTCACCCAGAGCTTCGAGGCGCTCTGGCTCCCGTAATCGAGGAGCAGCAGGAACGACTGGCCCGCGGCCGAGACCAGGCCGAGAACCGTCGTCGAGTTGTCGATGAACGCCGGGCGCCCCAGCTCACGGGTGCCGCCCGAGGTGCCGTCGGTCTCGAACAACGCCGAGGGCCGGTCGATCGTCGAGGTGTTGACTTGGAACAGGAACGTCGCGATGCCCGGCTCGGGACCGGCGGTGGCGAAGATCTGATGGGATGGCTCGGGATCGGGATCGATCACGGCGAGCGACCCGGTGCCCGAAACCGTTCCATCGCTCCCCCACAGCTCGAGCCCGGATCCGGAGTTTCCGCGTTCGAGGAAGAACGACGTGCCGGCACCGGTCTCGACGAACCCTTGCGCGTAGGACAATTCGGGGTAACGCAACAGCAGTCGTGGCGGCTCCGAACCGCCGTCGCTCCACTGCACCGTCTGCCCCTCCCCCAACGCAAAATCGACGGTGGAGATGAAGACCCCGTCGCGGCTCGAAAACAATCGCGGCAATAGCCCGTCGTTGCTCGGCATCAGATCGGCGAGTAGGCGGGTCCCGCTCCGCCGGCCGTCGGTGCGCCAGACCTCGCCTCCGTGGACGCCGTCGTCGGCGACGAACAACAACCCCTTGGGCGTCGCGACGAAACCGGCCGGGGACGAAGAGGGGGCTCGCGCGCCCTGGAACAGAATCCGCGTACCGTCGGTCGTGCCGTCGTTCCACGCCAGCGCCGAGACTCCTTCGGCGGGCTCGGCGACCCAAAAGAGCCCGCCGCGAAAGGCCAGACCGCCGAAGACATCCGAGGTGCCGGCGATTGGGAAGGTCGACGCGGCCGTCCCCCGGGTGTGCCAGAGGATGTCCGGAACGCCAGCGACTCTCGCGACGAAATACAAACCGTCACCGGAGGGTTGGCCGAACACAACATCGGACCCGCCGGGGCCCGGGGTCAGATCGGCAACCAGCTGCGTGGCGGCGGGGTTGCCGTCGGTCTTCCAGAGCTCGACGCCATGCGCGCCGTCGTCGGCGGTGAAGTAGACCCGAGAGCCGACGACGTCGAGAATCGTCGCTTGATTCAAGGGGCGTTCCGGCCGAGGCGTCCGGAC
>DATMZU010000044.1:0-14732 GCA_035607435.1 Thermoanaerobaculia bacterium
TGCAGCGCGATCCGAGTCGTCGCCGGGTTGTAGCTGTGCTCCAACGCCCGGCGGACGGTCACCCAGCCGTGGAAGCTGCCGTCGTCGTTTTTCTGGCTCCAGGGCTTGCCCGCCATGTCGATGGTGAGCGGCGAATCCTCGACGAACGACGCGGGCGTCCCTTTGCCCGATTCGAACAGCTGGGCGTAGACGATCGGCTTGAAGGCGCTGCCCGGCTGGCGTTTCGCCTGGCTCGCCCGGTCGAACTGGCTGCGCGTGTAGCTGCGGCCCCCGACATAGGCCAACAGGCCGCCGGTCGCCGGATCGACCGAGACCAGCGCGGCCTCCAAAGGTTGTTTGCTGTCGCCCTGCGGTCCTTTTTTTTCGAGGTCGGCCAGGCCGGTCTCGACCGCCGCCTGCGCCGTGCGCTGGTCGGCGAGGTCGAGGGTCGAGTAGAGGGCAAAGCCCGCGTCCGCCAGATCGGCGATCCGAAAGCGGCGCTCCGCCTCGTGGGTCATCGAGTCGCTGAAGTACGGCGCGCGGCGGCGGGTCGGCGCCTCGGGCTCGGCGACCACCGGCATCGCCATGGCCCGGGCGACCCGCTCCGGCTCGGCGAGACCCAGCTCCTGCAAGCGCGCCAACACCCAGTCGCGACGCTGCTTGCATCGCTCGGGATGGGCGACCGGGGAATACGGAGCGGGAGATTGGATCATGCCGGCCAGCGTCGCCGCCTCGGCGAGATCGAGATCCCGGGCGTCCTTGCCGAAGAAGGCGCGCGCCGCGGCTCCCACCCCGAGCACCGAAACTCCCCCGCTCGACCCGAGGTAGATCTCGTTCAGGTACGACTCCAGGATCTCCTTCTTGCCGTACCGCACCTCCATCAAGACCGCGAGGATCGCCTCCTGCGCCTTCCGTCCCAGCGAGCGTTTTTGGGTGAGGAAGATGTTTTTCACCAGCTGCTGGGTGAGCGTGCTGCCGCCTTGGCGGATGCCGTGGCCGCGAAGATTGACCCACGCCGCCCGGGCGACGCCGCGCACCGAGATCCCGGAGTGCTCGAAAAAGCTGTCGTCCTCGGCCGCGAGCACCGCGTTGACCAGATCCTGGGGCACCTGCTCCAAGCGCAGCGGACGGCGCTCTTCGAGCTTCGGCCCGTAGTACGAGGCGACCAGCGGTGGCTCCAGAATCAGCTCCTCGACCGGCCGGCCGTCGCGGGTGATCGAGACCACGCGCGACCGCTCGGTCCGCAGGTCGAACCGCGCTCCGCCGCGCTCGCCCAGAGGGGTCGGGAAGTAGCGCAGGTGGACTTCGAGCCGATCCCCCGTCCGGCGATAGCGCCCCGAGGCCAGCGGCCCGTTCCCGGAGACCGACCGGTAGCCCGCGGCGCGCAGCTCGGCGACCGCGCGCTCCAGGCTGCAAAGTCCGCCTTTTTCCACCCGGTCGATCCGGGCATACAGCCGCGACGGCTGGCGAAAGATCAAATCGCCGAACCGGCCGACGATCTGCCAGAACGGGAGGAAAGCGAGAAGCACGGCTCCCAGCACTCCCAGGCCGATCCACAGCAGGCGCTTCCGGCGCCAGAGACTGGGGGGCGGACCGGCTTCCGGCGTGGGGGAGCGAGGAGAGGAGGGCATCGAACGGCGGGAAGCGTAACAGGTCCGCCCGCGCGGAGCCACGCGGGCGGATCTTGCCGGGGTGCTGGTGCGGCCGGCCGAGATTAGAACCGGTAGGAGACGCCCGCCGAAACGTCGCGGCCGGACAGGTCGATCGTGCCGAACGTCGCGAAGTCGTCGCCCAACTCGTCATCGACCTGGTGCCAGCGCCCCTCGGCGAAGAAGCTCCAGCTCCGGCCGACCGGAACCTCGAAACCGGCGAGTCCGTAATAACCATACGCCTCGCCCTCGGCGACCGAGTCGGCGCGGAAGATGGTCGGCGGCGGCGGAGTGAAATCGATGAACCGCCCGTCCTCTTCGAGGCGCCAGGCGTAGAGACCGCCCCCGGCGCCGACATAGGGACGAAACGCCGCGTTCCGCCCGGTCAGATGGAACACCAGGCCCGCGGTGAGCGAGGCGATGTCGAGCGTCGCGGTGTGCGAGACCTCGCCTCCCCGCGAATCGGTGAAGTCGCGGTAGGACGGGTCGGCCTGCCCCTGGTAGGTGGAGCCCGAGAACATCAAGCCCAGATGGTCGCCAAGCTCCACCTGATAATCGATCCCGCCGATCGCATCCTCCAAGTCGGAACCTTTGCCGCCAGTGAAGTCGGCCTCTTTGTCCTGCCAATACTGGGAGTCGCCTTCCGGCCGGAAACTGCCGAGCCGCAGGCGGACGGATTGTTCGATCGGACCGCTCGGCACCTGGGCCTGGACAGCGGCGGCGGCCAGCGCCGAACCGAACAAGACAACGGCGAACGTGACGTGCTTCGACATGATTCGAATTCCTCCAACGCCCCGAACGCGGGGCGATCGATGTACGGCAACCCTCCCAGAGCAACGGCGGTGCCAGCGTGCGCGCAACGGCGAGAAGCCCCTGTAAAATCAGGCTTTTCCTGCGATCCGCGGTCGAAGCGGAGGGCCGCTCGGCGCCGCCGTCCGGCCCAAACGCCCCCGGGGGAGGACAACCGAACCGCGCGCTTGTCCTCGTTTCCTTGGCGGGCCGCGCAACTGGCGCTTATACTGCGGGGCAATGTTCAGAGTTCTGGTGCTTGATGACGAGTCGATGGTGGTCGACATGCTCGCGCTCGCGTTGCGCGCGCCTGACGTCCATCTGACTACCTGTCTGGAAATCGAGGCCGCCGAGGCGCTGCTCAGCCAGTATCGATTCGACGCCGTGGTCACCGATCTTTCGGTCTCGCCGCTCGGCGGGCTCGAAGGGGTGCGCCTGATCCGCTTCGTCGCCACGCATTTTCCCGATACCACCCTCTATGTCCTCTCCGGTTTCCTGGACGAGAGCGTCCGCTCGATCTGCCACCTGATGGGCGTCGCGGCAGTGCTCGACAAACCGGGCGGCCTGGGCGAGCTTCGCCGTCTGCTGCTCGCCGAGCAGGCGCGCCTCGCGGCGGCTTCGACCGATGCGGAAACGCCGAAGAGCCCGCCCCAGCCGCCGACGGTCGAGAAGGTCCCGCTGCTCGAAAGCTTTCTGTCCGCGGGCCCGCTTCACGCCTTGCTGCAGCCGGTGGTGCCGTTGTTCGACGGCGGACCGCCGTTCGAGATTTTCGGCGTTGAGGGTCTCGCCCGCGGCCCGGCGGGCTCCCTGCTGGGAATGCCGGCGCTCTTGTTCGCCTATGCGGCGAAGAAAGAGCTGGCCTTCGAGGTCGATTTACTTTGCATCCGCGCCGCGCTCGCCGAATTCCGCGATCTGCCGGGTCGCCTGACCGCGTTTTTGAACGTCCAGCCGCGATCTCTCACCCATCCCGAGTTCACTCCTCGATTGGTCGAAGCGCTGCGCACCGCCGAGCTCGAACACAGCCGGGTGATCTTGGAGCTGACCGAACAGCACACGATTTTGAATCCACGCGCCTTTGCGGCAACCCTTTCGAAGCTGCGCGATCTGGGGCTCCGGATCGCGCTCGACGACTTCGGTGAAGGATCGTCAAATTTAAATCTATTTCTAGATCTCCGCCCGGAGTTTCTTAAGATCTCGTCCGCTTTCTGTCGTGGCGTCGAACAAGATCCTTTCAAACAAGCGCTCGTCCGTTCGACCGCCGAGATGGCCGCGCGAACCGGCGCGAAAACGGTGATGGAAGCGGTAGAGACTCCCGAGGAAGCCGAAGAGATCCGCCGGCTCGGCATCGACTTCGGCCAGGGTCACTTTTTTTCTCACCCAAGGACCGGCCGGGAGCTTGCGGCCGACGAAAGTTTGCACATTCCACCCGCCTCTTGAATTTTTTTCGCCGCGCCTTGCGCGAACACCATTCCGGCGAGCGCACTCTCCGCCACTAAAGCACTCCAGAGCGGTGGATTTTGCCACCCCATTTCCTCTTAAGCATCAGAAGGTCGGCTGCGTAACCGACGACATTTTGCACGATTCACCTACCGATAGAAGTTTTTTTCATTTCGTTCGGCCGATTGTGTCACCGTTTACACCACTCACCGCACTCCAGCACCGGTACGGGCGCTTGGTCGCGGTATTTCCGTCTCCACGAAGGTCTTTCTTACATCGAAATTGTTCGATGAGAAGAGATCTGCGCGAGCGCGATCAAGACCCATAACAATAACTAACTTGTTGTTGGAGGAGTAAGCTGATGTCTATCGAAAGCTTTCACCGATCCCTTCACGGCGCAGGTAATGATGAACCCATGTTGGCCAAACTTCGCGCCATCACTCGAATCGAAGATCCGGCACAGATACGCGAAGGGGGCGGCGAGTCCGACCTCGCGGGCTGGGCCGATTGGGGCGGCAACGTTTCAGTAGCGGCACCTGGTTTGTCCTAAGAATATTCCGGCAGGTCGGAGCGGCACCCGCCGCTTCGACCTGCTCGGGTTCTCTCATTATCTTTCTTGAGCTGCTTGGAATATTTACCTACATGCAATTCGCAGTTCCGCTTCGCTCGACCCATCATCGATTCGAACGCCTGAAAGAGATGGTCGTTCATCTGCCGGAGGTCAACCGCTGGCCCGGGATGCACGATCTCATTCACCGCGCGAACCATCGCGATGAGATTTCGGCTTGGGAATATCCCGTCGCCGCGTGCCTCGCCTCAGGAGGCACGGAAGAACAGGCATTGCCTGGAGCGGCGGCGATCTTCTGCGCTCTCACCGCCATCCACCTGATCGACGACCTTCTCGACGAAGACCCAAAAGGCGACTTTCATCGTCTAGGGGTCGGCCGGGTCGCCAATCTGGCCTCGGCGTTCCAGGCGGCCGCCCATCGACTGATCGAGAATTTCTCCGCCGGACCCCGATCCTCGGCCCTTCAGGCCCAGCTCTCCCGCGCCTTTATCTCGACGGCTCGCGGCCAGGAGCTGGATACCGTGGAAGCGGTGACCGAGGAAGACTATTGGCAGAGGGTGGAAGCGAAGACTCCCCCCCTGTTCGCCGCCGCATTCGCTCTGGGCGGCCTGCTCGGAGGAGCTTCCGACCCGGCCATCGCCGGTTTCGAGCGCCTCGGACGGAGCCTCGGCCGTTTCATTCAAGTGAGCGACGACCTTTCCGATGCGCTCCATACGCCGGCCAGCGCCGACTGGAGCCGCCCGCGCAACAACCTGGCGTTGCACTACGCGCTGACCGCCTCTTATCCGGAGCGAGACGAGTTTGTCCGGCTCTCGAAAGGAGCGAACGAACCGCGCTTCCTGGCATCCGCTCAGAAGATCCTTTTCAAATCAGGTGCCGTGAGCTACTGTGCGCTGCAAATGGACCACTTCTCTACCGAGTCCCGCCGTCAGGTGCAGTCCCTGGCGGTGAAGTCGCGCGCACCTCTCGATCGGATGGTCGACCGGATGGTTCGGCCCCTCGAGCACCTCCTATCGATGGGCGTTGGCGACAAGCTCGGAGGAAATTCGGAGCAGGGGTGACTCCCAGGACGGCGCAACCTCGCCGGATCGTCGATCTGATCTGGATCGCCGTATCGCTCTTGGTCCTCGCCCCGACGCTCTATTACTCCTACGTCGCGGTCTACCCCGGACTTGGCTTCGCCATCGGAGCCAATTGGAATGTTATCGGCGCACCGAACTGCCCGAAATCCGTGGACTGCGTTCGCCTCGGAGAACAGATCCTCGCCATAGGCAACATCGACCGCGAGCGCTTTCTCACCGATCGAAGTCTCGACATCTTCAAAGGATATTCGCCCGAGGGCGCCACCACGCTCACGGTGCTGCGCAACGGTAAGAGGGTCAAGATCCCCGCCCACTGGGTCGAGGGGCCGAAGGTTCTGCGAGTCGACCTGTCGTGGCTCCAGGCCCTGTTGCCGCTGATCTTTTGGATTTTCGGCACCGCGATTGTCTTGTTCCTGCGTCCGCGGGACGGCCGATGGCTGGCGTTCGTCCTGTTCGCCTACAACACCTCCATCTTGCTCTCTTCAGGGCTCGCCTCGGCGCACCATACGGCCGGCTCCGCGATCGTTTTCCACATCGTCGTCTGGCTCTTCCCTCCTCTCGCCGCCCACATCCACATCCTCCTGCCCAGCCCGCTCTTCGGACGATGGGGAAACTGGGTTCTTGGCCCCTTTTACGTCGTCTCCGTGGTGCTGGCGGGACTTGACACCGCGTACCTTCTCGATGACGTTCCATCTTTCTTTCGACTCTACTTCCTCGTCGGCCTGGCCCTTTCGTTCTCCTTTCTCGTCGTCCGGCTCTTTCTCCCCGGGCCGCCCGCGGTGCGACAGGCCACCCGAATCATGTTGTTCGGCGTCACTTTCGGCTTTGCGCCGATCGCCGCGTTCTTCGTCGTTCTGCCCACCGTCGTCAACCGGTTTGGCATGGCCACCCGCGATTTCGATCGCTTGTTGCCCGTGGCGATTGTGATCTTCCTCCTCGCCACTCCGATTCCGCCGGCCACCTACATCTACGCGAT
Source organism: Thermoanaerobaculia bacterium (assembly GCA_035607435.1). Classification (GTDB taxonomy): domain Bacteria; phylum Acidobacteriota; class Thermoanaerobaculia; order Multivoradales; family UBA5704; genus DASYKS01. The sequence goes on from DATMZU010000044.1 coordinate 6,481, forward strand.
TTACAAACATACCCTTGGCGCGCTGGAGTTTCGGGCGAACCGGCTGATCGGCGCCTACAGTTTCTGGGCGCTTTATCTGACCCTCGCGATCGGCCTGCTGCTCACGATTGGCGCGCGCGGCTACTCCGGCCAGCCGCGCACTCTCGTGGCTCTTCTTGCCGCCGCGCTCGTCTTGGTGGTTTTCGCTCCTAGCCTGCATGACCGCTTCCAGACTTTGGTCGATCGCCACGTCTTCGGCATTCGACACACGCAGGAAGAGGTGGTGGGGCTTGTCGCCGAGAAGATTCCGCGGGCTTTCGATCGATCGGTCCTCGGAAAGACGTTGGTCGATGAGATCCTGCCGACCTTGCTGGTCCGCCAATCCGCGCTCTATCTGTTCGCCGACGCGGGCGTTGAAACGCTCTACTCCCAAGGCCTCCCCAGCGACGAGGCAGCTCCCGATCGAGGCGAGATCAAGGCTCTACTGGCTCGCGGCCGGCGATATCTACGGCCCTCGTCGGCGCAGATCGAGAAGCCCCGTTCTTGGGTGCGTCTGGCGCTGCCTCTCGAAGTGAAGGAGCAGACCCTCGGCGTCTGGCTGATGGGACGGCGCGATCCGGACGACTTCTATCCCGCGAGCGACGTCCAGCTGTTATCGACGGTGGCGAACCAGGTCGCGCCGATGCTTGAAAACATCCGCCTGTATGAACGGGCGCAGGGAGAGATCGAGCAGCGGCGCGCGATCGAACGGGAGATCCGGCAGAGCGAGCAGCGCTTCCGCGCGCTGTTCGAAGCGACCCTCGAAGGGATCGCGATCGTCCGCGACGGGACCGTTTTGGCGGTCAACGGCGCGATGACCGCGATCTTCGACGTGCCCGCTCTGGAGCTCCAGGGGCTTGCGCTGTCGGAGATGATCGAGCTCGGCGACTTGGGGGCGACTCCGCTGTCGAGCGAGCCGCGCGAAACGATCGGCCGGCGGCGGGACGGCTCGACGGTGAACCTCGAAATCGCCGGCAAACGGATCCTGTTCCAGGGCGAAGAGGCGACCGTGGTCGCGATCCGCGACATCGACCGGCGCAAACGGGATGAAGAGGAAAAGGACCGCCTTCAGCGCCAGCTCCTGCTCGCCGAGAAGATGGAGGCGATCGGCCGGCTTTCGGCGGGCGTCGCCCACGACTTCAACAACTGCCTGCTCGCGATCTTCGGCTACACCGACATCCTGACGGAGATCTATCGGGACGACGACTTTCTGCAACAGAACCTGGTCGGACTGCGCGAAGCGAGCGAGAAAGCCGCCGCGCTCACCCGCCAGCTCCTGGCGTTCGCCCGGCGCCAGGCGGTGGAACAGCGGGTGGTCGATCTGAACGAATCGATCACCGGCCTCCTGCGGATGGTTCATCGGCTGCTGGGCAACGACGTGGAAGTCCGCACCTCGCTCCATCCCGACCTCCCCTCGGTGCGCCTCGACCCCAACCGTCTGGAGCACGTTCTGGTGAACCTCGCGGTGAACGCCCGCCATGCCATGCCCGAAGGCGGCGTGCTCACCCTGCGGACCGAGCCGGTCACCGTCGCCGACGAAGCGCCCGCCGAGCACGACGTTCCGCCGGGCGTCTGGGCGCTGGTGACCGTTTCCGATACGGGAATCGGCATGGACGCCGAAACGCAAGGGAGGATCTTCGAGCCGTTCTTCAGCACGCGCGAGGTGGGCGAGGGAACCGGCTTGGGGTTGGCGACCAGCTACGGCTTCGTCCAGCAGAGCGGCGGTTTCATCTTCGTCGATAGCGCGCCGGGAGAGGGCGCCCGGTTCAGCCTGTATCTGCCGGGGCTTCTCGATCCCGAGATCGAAACCCAGGCGGCCCCGGAAGAGCCGTCGGAACCGGGCGACGAAACGATCCTGCTGGTCGAGGACGAAGACAAGGTCCGCGAGGTTCTGCGGCGCATTCTGGAAGGGCGCGGCTATCGCGTGCTCGTGGCGGCCTCGGGGGCCGAGGCCACCGACCTCGCGGAGCGTTCTGCCGAGCCGATCGACCTTCTGCTCACCGATCTGACCATGCCCGGCCTCAAAGGGACCGAGATCGCGGCGCGCCTTTCGGCGGACCGGCCGGAGCTGCGGGTCCTCTACATGTCGGGCTATCGCAGCGGTTCCGTGTCGGCGAAGAAAGACGGGCCGCTCTGTCTGCAGAAGCCGTTTTCCGCCGGAGTGCTCGCTCGCGCCGTCCGCAAGGTGATCGACGGTCCGCCGACCGGGACCTGACGGAATCCCACCCGTGCGGGTGGCATCCGGCCGCGCGGCCCCTCTCCCCGGGGGCTGCTCGAACCGGATCGGAACGCGCTAAGGTTCGCTCTCGATGGACGATCTGTGGCAGCCGATCCGTTTCGATCGCGATCTGGTGGCGAAGTACGACCGCCCCGGGCCGCGCTACACCTCGTATCCGGCCGCGCCGCACTTTCGCTCCGACTTCGGCGCCCCGGAGCATGAAGCGCTGCTCACCCGCAGCGCCGAGATCGATCGGCCTCTCTCGCTCTACGTCCATATCCCCTTTTGCACCACCCGCTGCCTGTTCTGCGGCTGCAACGTCACGATCGCCCGGGATCGAACCTGGGGCCGACGCTACCTGCCGCTTCTGGAAAAGGAAGCGGCGCTCGCGGCCGCCCGGCTCGGCGCGGAGCGGCGGGTGGTCCAGGTGCACTGGGGCGGCGGCACGCCGACGTTCCTGCCGCCCGAGGATCTCGCCGCCCTGATGGCGATCCTCCGCCGCCATTTCCGCTTCGCCGAAAAGTGCGAGATCGGGGTCGAGATCGACCCGCGCGAATGCTCGCCCGAGCACCTCGATGCGCTCGCCGCCTCGGGGGTCAATCGCTTGAGCCTCGGCCTTCAGGATCTCGACGCGCAGGTGCAGCGCGCCGTCCGGCGGGAGCAGAGCGCGGCGGAGACCTGGGAAGTGATCGACGGCGCGCGGCGGCGGGGAATCGGCGACAGCGTCAACATCGACCTGATCTACGGCCTGCCGCACCAGAGCCGCGAAAGCTTCGCGGAGACCGTGGCCGAAGCGCTGCGCATGTCGCCCGACCGCCTGGCGCTGTTCAATTTCGCCTATCTGCCGCAGATGTTTCCGCACCAGCGGGGACTCGATCCGGCCGCCCTCCCCGATCCGGAAACCAAGCTCTCGCTGCTCGAAGAAACGACCGCGGCATTTATCGCCGCAGGGTACGTCTTCATCGGCATGGACCATTTCGCGAAGCCCGCCGATCCGCTCGCCCAGGCGCTGCGGGATCGGACGCTGACGCGCAATTTCCAGGGCTATTCGACCTGCGACGAGACCGACATCGTGGCGCTCGGCGTCTCGTCGATCAGCCAGGTGGGCGACGGCTACGCCCAGAACGTCAAGAGTCTGGAGGAATACCGGCAGGCGATCGAAGGCGGAACCCTCGCCACTCAACGCGGCCTGGCGCTCTCCGCGGAAGATCTCCTGCGGCGCGAGGCGATCCTCGGGTTGATGTGCCATTTCCGGCTAGATCGCCGTGCGTTTGCCGAGCGCTGGCGCCTCGATTTCGATCGCCATTTCGCCGCCGATCTCGAACGGCTGGCACCGCTCGCGGACGACGGCTTGGTCGAGATCGACGACGAGCGGATCGAGGTCACTCCGGCCGGCCGGCTGATGGTGCGCAACGTCGCCATGGCGTTCGACGCCTATCTCGAATCCGAACCGACAGCCCGCTATTCGCGGACGGTCTGATTCCTCGATGCCCGAACCGGCCGAATCGTTGGACGTCCTGGTCGTCGGCGCCGGGATCTCGGGGCTCACCGCGGCGTTTCGATTGAAGCGCGCCGGGCTGTCGGTCGCGGCGATCGAGGCGGGGGGGCGCGTCGGCGGGGCGATCGAGACCCATACCCAGAGCGGCTTCCGTTTCGAGCTGGGGCCGAACACGGTGCTCGAAAATCATCCGGCGGTCACCGAACTGCTCCGCGACGCGGGCCTCGACGACGAGCCGAACCGGGAGAAGATCGTCGCCTCCCCCGACGCCAAGCGCCGCTATCTGTGGAAAGGCGATCGCCTGGAGCCGCTGCCCGGCGGTCCGCCGGGGCTCCTGCGCACCCGCCTGTTCTCGCTCAGCGCCAAGCTCCGCCTGCTCCGCGAGCCGTGGATTCGCCGCCGTTCCGCCCGAGAGATCGCGTCCGATCCCGACGAGACGGTCGCCGCGTTCGTCCGCCGCCGGCTGGGGGGCGAGCTGCTCGACTACGCCGTGGGGCCGTTCGTCTCGGGCGTCTATGCCGGCGACCCCGAGCGGCTCGCGGTGCGTTGGGCGGTGCCGAAGATCTTCGCTCTCGAAACGGAGCACGGCAGCCTGATCCGCGGCGCCTTGGCGAAACGAAAAGGCCCGTCCCCCGGCGGGGCGATGTTTTCGTTTCGTGACGGCCTTGAGACTCTGCCTCGACGCCTCGCCCAGGCGATCGGCGATGTGCGGACCGGCGTGCAGGCGACATCGGTAGCCCAAAGCGCGGAAGGCTTTCTCGTCGAGACGAGCGAGGGGCCGATTCGCGCCCGCCGGATCGTTCTCGCGGTGCCCGCCGACGTCGCGGCCCGGCTGCTGGACGAAGCGACCGGGGGCAAGAGCCGGGCGTTCGCCGAAATCCCCTACGCCCCGGTCGCGGTGGTCGCCCTCGGGGTGGCTCGTTCGGACATCGGCCACCCGCTCGACGGCTTCGGGTTCCTCGCACCACGCCGAGAAAGCCTGCGCCTGCTCGGCTGTCTGTTCCCTTCGACGATCTTTCCCGACCGCGCGCCCGCGGGCCACGTGGCTCTCTCCGCGTTCCTCGGGGGACGGACCGACCCGGAGATCGTCGATCCCTCGCTCTGGAGCGACGACCGGCTGCTCGATATGGTACGGAAGGAGCTGGGGAGAGCCCTCGGTCTCTCCGGTCCACCCAAAGTGGCGATCATTCGCCGCTGGCCGCGGGCGATTCCGCAGTACGAGGTCGGTCACGGCCGGTTCGTCGCCCTGGCCGAGGAGATCGAGAGAGATCTTCCCGGCCTGCGGCTGGCCGGCAACTTCCTCCACGGCGTATCGGTTCCCGACTGCATTCGGAACGCCGGCCGGGTCGCCGCTGAAGTCGCGCAGGGCTCCTCTGGCTGAGCAGGGCTGGAATGCCCGGCCCCGCCGGGTGGTTTCCCCTCTCGCCGATTCTGTGACAAGGAAGTAAAGTCGGGGTAGACATGCCGAAGCACGACGGGAAACCGAAGGGCCTAGCCGCGCCGCCGCGTGGCGGTCGCTCCGCGTCGCTCCTGGCGATTCTGGCGCTACTGGCCGGATGTAGCGGCGCCTCGGCCCCCGCCACTCCTGCCACTTCCCCACCTGCCGCTCCGGCTCCGGCGACTCCTCCCGCCCTCACCGCCGTCACCCCGCAACGCGATTGGACGGACGCGGTGCTCTACTTCGTCGTCCTGGATCGCTTCGCGGACGGCGACCCGGGAAACGACGCGGGGGTCGATCGCACGGCCAAGGGGGCGTTCCATGGCGGCGACCTCAAAGGCTTGACCGCCCGGCTGGACGACATCGCGGACCTGGGCGCCACCGCCCTCTGGATCACGCCGGTGGTCAAGAACATCCCCGGTCCGGTGACGGGAGCCGGCTTCCCGGATTGGGGGTACCACGGGTACTGGGCTGACGACTTCCTTTCGCTCGATCCCCGGTTCGGCTCGGAGGAAGACTTGAAGACCCTCGTCGCCGAAGCGCATCGCCGGGGGATGAAGGTGCTGCTCGACGTGGTCTACAACCACGCCGGCTACGAGTCGCGTTACCTGGGCGATCCGAAGACGAAAGACTGGTTCCGGCGGGAGGACCGCGGCACCTGCGGCACGGACGACCTGACGACCTGTGTTGCGGGGTTGCCGGACTTCAAAACCGAGCGGCCCGAAGTGGCCGACTACCTGTTGAACGCGCAGATCGGCTGGGCCGAGAAGGCCGGGTTGGACGGTTTCCGCCTGGACACCGTGAAGCACGTCGATCATCCGTTCTGGCAGGAGCACCGCAAACGGACGCGCGAACGGCTGGGGAAGAATTTCTTCCTGATCGGCGAGGTCTGGGGGGGCGACGCACAGTCTCTCGACCCCTGGTTTGCCGGCGACGAGATGGACGCCGGTTTCGATTTCTCGTTCCAGGGAAGCGCGGTCGGTTTCCTGGAAAGGCGCGGCCGGACGGCGGCGTTCGACCATTATCTCAAGGGTCGCGACAAGGTGCGGGCGGGGTATCTGCTGTCGCCGTATCTCTCGTCCCACGACGTGCCGGGGGCGCTGTCGCTGCTCGGCGGCGACGTCGCGAAGTTCCGGCTCGCCGCCCTGTTGGAGCTGACCGTCTCCGGCCTGCCGATGATCTATTACGGCGAGGAGGTCGCCCGGGCCGGCGGCGACTGGCCGGAGAATCGGAGCGACATGCCCTGGGGATCGCGCGATGTCCTGCCCGGCAAGGGGCGGCCGCGCAACGAGGCGCTCCGCGCCGACTACAAGAAACTGATTGCGATCCGCCGCGCCCATCCGGCCCTCTCGCGCGGCACCTACGAAACCGTCTCGACCGACGGCGACCTGCTGGTCTTCCTGCGCCGCGACGGCGCGGCGAAGGACGTGGTGGTCGTAGCGGTCAACCGCGGCGCGGCTCCCGCGACGGCGAAGTTCGCCGTTCCGCCCGAATGGACCGGGGGAACCTTAGGCGATGCCCTCTCCGGCGAAGCGGTCCCGCCCGTCGCCGGTTCCCTCGAAATCACCGTTCCCCCGCTCGGGGCGCGGATTCTCACTCTCAACCCCACCGGAGGCTAGCGGAACATGGCGGAAGTCGTCTTCGACAAGGTCAAGAAGGCGTACGGACCGGTGACGGTGATCGAGAGCTTCGATCTCTCCATCCGCGACAAAGAGTTCATGGTGCTCGTCGGCCCCTCGGGCTGCGGCAAATCGACCGCGCTGCGCATGATCGCGGGCCTCGAAGAGGTCACCGACGGCGAGATCCGGATCGGCGACCGGCGGGTCAACGAGCTGCCGCCCAAGGATCGCGACATCGCGATGGTCTTCCAGAGCTATGCGCTCTACCCGCACATGACGGTCAAGGAAAACCTGGAGTTCGGGCTCAAGATCCGCAAGACGCCGAAGGCGGAGATGGACAAGCTGGTCTCCGAGGCGGCCAACACCCTAGGCATCACCCAGCTGCTCGACCGCAAGCCGAAGCAGCTCTCCGGCGGCCAGCGCCAGCGCGTGGCGCTCGGCCGGGCGATCGTCCGCAAGCCCGCCGTGTTCCTGTTCGACGAGCCGCTGTCGAACCTCGACGCCAAGCTGCGCGTCCAGATGCGCGCCGAGATCTCGAAGCTCCAGCGCAATCTCCAGACGACCACGGTCTACGTCACCCACGATCAGGTCGAAGCGATGACCATGGGCCATCGGATCGCCATCATGAAGGACGGCAAGCTCCAGCAGGTGGGCACGCCGCTCGAAGTCTACGAGCAGCCGCAGAACCTGTTCGTCGCGAGCTTCATCGGCACGCCGCCGATGAATTTCCTCTCCGGAACGATCACCGACGGTGGCGCGAACCTTTCGACCACCGGTTTCAAGTTGCCGGTGCCGGAAGCGCTCCGCGGCGCCGCCTCGCGCAAAGACGGGAGCAAGGTGGTGCTTGGCATTCGACCGGAGAACATCCGCGAAGCGAGCGGCGATCAGGTCGGCCGCAGGCCGCAGGGTCCGATGGTGCCGATCCGGGTGGTTATCGAGTTCGTCGAGCCGCTCGGCCACGAGGTGATCATCCACGGCCGGATCGGCGACGACCTGTTGGTCGCGAAGACCGAGCCGCACCATGCGCCCCAGGTGGGCGACGAGCTGTCGCTCGAAATCGAGCTGGCGGGCCTTCACGTCTTCGACGCAGACACCGAGATGCGGCTTCAGGCCGCTTGACGCAACCGTTCGAGGAGACTCCCAAGATGCGCACCTTGAAGAACCTGACCCTCTCGGCCTTCGCTCTGCTGGCCCTTGCCCCCGGCGCGCTTTTCGCGCAGAAAGAGATCGTCGTCTGGCACGCCTACCGCGGCGACGAGAAGGCCGCGTTCGAGAAGGTGGTGGCGAATTTCAACGCCTCGCCGGCCGGCAAGGGGCTCAAGGTCACGACGCTCGCCGTCCCCTACGACGCGATGGCCGACAAGATCACCGCCGCGGTGCCGCGCGGCAACGGCCCGGATGTCTTCATCTTCGCCCAGGACCGGATGGGCGGCTGGGTGGAGGCGGGCAAGACCATCGAGC
>DATMZU010000047.1:0-2338 GCA_035607435.1 Thermoanaerobaculia bacterium
CCGCCGCCTCCCCCGCCACCTCTCGGGCGCGCTCGTCCACAAGTTCCCGTCGATGCTCGAGTACAAGAGCCCGACCTTCCTCGACATGCCGCCGGTGACGACCTACCTGATCGAAGAGCCGGACGCGCAAGGCCCGTACGGCGCGAAGGAAGTCGGCCAGGGCCCCCTCCTCCCGGTGCTCCCCGCGGTGGCGAACGCGATCTACGACGCGGTCGGAGCGCGGGTCGATCAGGTGCCGATCCACCCTCACATGATCTTGAAGGCGCTCGATGCGAAGCGGAAAGGCGGCGTGGCCCGCTTCGGGCCGAAGAGCTTTCCCGAGGTCGATTTCGGCGAGACGTTGATCGTGCCGACTCCCGCCCAAGGCGGAGACGGCACGGCGATCAACGAGCTCCGCTCGAAGCTCCGCTCCGGCATGCGCGGAGCCCAAACCGGCACGATGAGCACGCGCGACGAGGCGCTCGCCCAGAAGAAGGCGCTGACCACGAAGCTCGAGGATCGCTGAGATGTTGCGCCTGCCCCCGTTCGACTTCGTCGCCCCGAAGAGCCTCGCCGAAGCGGCCTCCGCGCTCGCCGGAGAAGGCCCGACCACGCGCCTCGTCGCGGGAGGCACCGACCTCTGGCCGAACCTCAAGCGCCGCCACCAGAGCGCCCAGACCGTCGTCAGCCTGATGTCCGTCCCGGGCCTCGCCGAGATCACGGTCAACGGCGAAGCGCGCATCGGAGCTACAGCGCTCCTCTCCGACATCGAAAACCACCCCGCCCTCCGCGCCCGCTACCCCGCCTTCGCGCAAGCCGTCGCCTCGATCTCCTCCCCCCCGCTCCGCAACATGGGAACCCTCGGCGGCAACCTCTGCGTCGACACCCGTTGCACCTACTACAACCAGACCGAAGACTGGCGCCGCGGCATCGGCTACTGCCTGAAAGAAAAAGGCACCGTCTGCTGGGTCGCCACCAGCTCCCCCAAATGTCTAGCCCACACCGCCTCGGACGCCGCCCCCATGCTCCAAGCCCTCGAAGCCCGCGTCCGCCTGGTCTCGAAAGCGGGCGAAGGAACGACCGAGCGAATCATCCCGATCCAAGCCCTCTACCAGGACGACGGCATCGCCTACCTCACCAAGCGGTCGGATGAGATTTTGACGGAGATCCTATTGCCCAAGGAGTCTGACGCGGAGCACTGCCGCTCCGCGTTCTGGAAGCTGCGGCGGAGGGGTTCGATCGATTTTGCGGTCCTCTCGGCGGCTGTGGCGGTTTGGATGGATGCGGGGGGGATCGTCACGAAGGCGAATATTGTGCTGGGCGCGGTTGCCCCCGCGCCGAGTGCGGCCCACGAAGCCGGAGAGCATCTCGTCGGCAAGCAGCTCACGGTGGACACGATCGCCGAGGCCGCGCAGCTCGCGCGGAATGCCGCAACTCCTTTCGGCAATACGGACTTTCAAGCGCAGTGGCGCGGCACGATGGTCGATAAGTACGTAGAGGCGGCGTTGCGGGAGTCGGCAGGTCTCAAGTAAAAAGGTTTGAACGAAGGGTGGTTAGGGCCAGAAACGAGAATCGCGTCAGAGTGGTACGGGCGGTACCGACTGCATTAAAGGGAAAATAGATTCAGACTTACAGTCTAGGAGCGAAAAAACACCGAGCGTTCTACGCAGGGCAAGGCTATCCTTTTGTTGGACTAGGCGGGACCTCACACTCCCGTATGACTGAATATGTTTTCGAATCAGGTTGTCTATTTCCTTGTCAAGTTTTTCCCACAATTTTCTGTTGTTGGCAAATTGATACTGACTGCCCCAAGCTTGGATCACCTTGCTTATAGAAAAGAGACTTTCCACCAAGGAGTACCTGTAATCCCGTTCCTTGGGATTACTCCACTTCGACCGTGCCTCATCGAGGCTAGTTCTTACTCTGTCTTTGAGCCGACTTTGGGATTTCTCATTCGGACTAACTCGTCCTCTCGTGATCACGCACCCGAGAAATTCGAAGCCATTGAGAGTTTCACCCTTCTGAGCCTTCTCACGCTCGTTTCGGGGATCGTATGCAGACATATTGAAAGCCGCAAGGATTCTTTGTGCGCTTTCAAACGCGCGCATAACTCTGTGCTCCGATTCACCCAACAGCAAGAAGTCGTCAATGTATCGCAAACATTTAATGCCTCTTCCATTCATCTGGGCATCAAAACCTGCCAAGAGAACGTTTCCCAAAAGAGGTGAAAGACAGCACCCCTGCGCAATCCCCATCTCATGAGTTGGGAATAGGTCTACCTGTTGACCGAGTTGAGCCAAATTTTCAAGCTCGCAATCCGTGGCTGCCTGTAGGAGTGCACAGAAACTACGGTCCGGAA
>DATMZU010000050.1:0-6437 GCA_035607435.1 Thermoanaerobaculia bacterium
CACGATCGTCGCCGACCCGCGCGACCCGGACGTCGTCTACGGCGGCTCGTACGACGGCCTCCTGGTGCGGCGCAACCACCGCACCGGCGAGGTCCGCCAGGTGGACGTCTGGCCGGACATCCCGATGGGCTGGGGCGCCGCCGACCTGCGCTACCGGTTCCAGTGGAACTATCCACTGTTCTTCTCGCCCCACGATCCCGCCGTGCTCTACGCCGGGGCGAACGTCCTGTTCGAAACCCGGGACGAGGGAACGACCTGGCGCGCGATCTCGCCCGACCTCACGCGCAACGACAAGTCGAAGCAGGCCTCGTCCGGCGGCCCGATCACCCAGGACAACACGAGCATCGAGTACTACGGCACGATCTTCTGCGCCGCCGAGTCGCCGCGCGAGAAGGGAGTGCTCTGGACCGGTTCGGACGACGGGCTGATCCACCTTTCGCGCGACGGCGGCGCCTCGTGGAAAGACGTCACGCCGAAGGGCCTCCCCGAATGGGCGTTGATCAACAGTCTGGAGCCGAGCCCGTTCGAGGCCGGCGGCCTGTACGTCGCGGCCACCCGCTACAAGTCCGACGACTTTCATCCCTACCTGTTCGCGACCCACGACTGGGGCGCCACCTGGACGCGGATCGACCAAGGGATCGACGCGGAGCATTTCACCCGGGTGATCCGCGCCGATCCGGAGAAGAAGGGCCTCCTGTTCGCCGGCACCGAGCGCGGCGTCTACGCCTCGTTCAATGACGGCGCGAGCTGGCAGCGGTTCAACCTGAACCTGCCGATCGTGCCGGTCACCGATCTTGCGATCCGCGACGGCATCCTGATCGCCGCGACCCAAGGGCGCGCGTTCTGGGCGCTGGACGATCTCTCGCTGCTCCGGCAGGGTCTGGGCAAGCCGGCGAAAACCGCCTCGGCCCCCGGCCGCCACCTCTACTCCCCCGGGTCCGTTCTGCGCCTGCCCGGCGGCGGACGGCGCGGCGACGACGCGGGTCCCAACCTGGGGGCGGGCACCGACCCGACGGTCGGCGCGATCGTCTATTACCGGCTCGACAAGGCGCCCGAGAAACCGATCGAAGTGGCTTTCCTGGGAGCGGACGGCAAGGTCCTGCGGCGGTTTGCCGGCGAGGCGGTGAAGAAAAAGGAAGAGAAGGACTCCAAGGACGGCAAGGACAGCAAGGACAGCAAGGACGAAAAAGCCGACAAGGAGAAAAAGGACGCCAAGGCCAAGAAGGACAAGAAAGAGCAGAAGGCTCCTTCGGAAGTCGGCCTGAATCGCTTCGTCTGGGACCTGCGGCTCGAACCGGCGGTCGATTTTCCGGGGATGATCCTGTGGAACGGCAACCCGCCCGGACCGCGGGTCGCGCCGGGCCGGTACCAGGTTCGCCTGAGCGTCGATGGCGCCGTGGAGACCGCCAACTTCGAGGTCTTGCCCGATCCCCGCTCGTCGGCGAGCGCCGCGGATCTTCAGGCGCAGTTCGATTTCCTGCTTTCGGTGCGCGACAAGCTGTCGGAGGCCCACCGCGCGATCGGTTTCATCCGCGATACCCGGGGCTCGATCGACGCTCTCGCCGCGCGGCTCGAAGGCGATGACAAGAAGGCGATCCGCGAGGCCGCCGAGGCGCTCAAGAAGGAGCTGTCGGGAGTGGAAGAAGCTCTCTATCAGACGAAAATGGAGAGCCGCCAGGATCCGCTGAACTTCCCGATCCGCTTGAACGACAAGCTCGCCGGGGTGGCGGGAGCCGCCGGGACCGGCGATTTTCCGCCTACCGCCTCGGCGATCGCGGTGCGCGATGAGCTGGTGGCCGCGATCGACGTCCAGCTCGCCAAGCTCCGGGAGATCGTCGCCGAGCGGCTGCCCGCCTTCGAGAGTCAAGCGCGCGCGGCCGGGATTACCCTGTTGCCGACCAAGATTCCGGAGCCCGAGTCTCAAGAATCGCCGGCCGCGCCATGAGCGTCGGGACGAGAGGATCGATTAGAATCGACGTTCCTGTAACCCGGGCGAGCCGTTTTCGGCTCGCCCGCGAGTCAACCCAACTTTCCCGAGCTCGAGCCCACCGATGATCGCGCTACCGACCGAACCGCCGACCGAACCGATCGCGCCGCCCTCCCCCTATGGAATTCGGGGCTGGGACTTGAGCGACCTGCTGCCGGAGCGCAACGAAGAGGCGATCGCCGCCCGATTCGCCGACCTCGACGCGCAGGTGACCGCTTTCGAGGCCTGCCGGGCCGAGCTGCACCCGAAAATGGGGCGCGCCGCCTTTCTCGACGTCCTTCACCGGTACGAGCGCCTCGGCGAAGCGATGAACATCCTTTCCGGCTACGCCTCGCTCTGGTTTTCGGAGAACACCGGCGACCGCGAAGCGCTCAACTTCCGCAACCGGACGAACCAGATGATGACCGGTTTCGGCAACCGCATCCTCTTCTTCGGCCTCTGGTGGAAGAGCCTGGACGACGCCGAGGCCGAAGCACTCCTGCCCGCGGGAGAAGAGCATCCGGACGAGCTGCACTACCTGCTCGACCTGCGGCGCTTGAAGCCCCATACGCTCGACGAGCGCTCCGAGCAGATCATCAACCTCAAAGACGACAACGGGATCGGCGCCGTCGTCACGCTCTACTCGATGCTCACCAACCGGATTGAGTTCGAGCTCGAAGTCGAGGGCGAGATCAAGCAGCTGACCCGCGACGGGCTGATGAGCTACGCCTTCTCGCCCAACCCGGAGCTGCGGGTCTCCGCCTACCAGGAGCTGTACAAGGTCTACGGCGAAGAGGCGACCGTCCTCGGCCAGATCTACGTCAACCGGGTACGAGACTGGCACGACGAGAACGTCACGCTGCGCGGGTTCGCCTCGCCGATCGCGGTGAGGAACGTCGACAACGACATCCCGGACCAGGCGGTCGAAGCGCTGCTCGAAACCGTGCGCGCCAACGCGCCGCTGTTCCAGCGCTATTTCCGGCTCAAAGCGGGCTGGCTCGGCCTGCCCAAGCTGCGCCGCTACGACCTGTACGCACCGCTCGCCACCTCGGACAAGCAGGTTCCCTACGCCGATGCGGTGGACCTCGTGCTCGACACCTTCCGCGAGTTTCATCCGACCTTCGCCGATCAGGCGGAAAGGGTGTTCGCGGAGCACCACATCGACAGCGAGACCCGGCGCGGAAAAAGGGGCGGCGCGTTCTGCATGACCGTGCTGCCGGGCATTACCCCCTACGTGCTGACCAACTACACGGGCCGGGTCCGCGACGTCGCGACCCTCGCCCACGAGCTCGGGCACGCGATCCACAGCATGCTCTCCGAAACCCACTCGATGCTCACCCAGCACGCCTCGCTGCCGCTCGCCGAGACCGCCTCGGTGTTCGGCGAGATCCTGATCACCGACCGCCTGCTCAAGGAGGAGTCCGACCCGCTCGCCCGGCGCGAGCTGCTCGCCTCCGCGGTGGACGACGTCTACGCCACCGTGCTCCGGCAGACCTATTTCGTGCTGTTCGAGCTCGAAGCCCACGCCGGCATCCTCGCCGGCCGCTCGCTCGACGAGATCTCCGACCTCTATCTGGAAAAGCTCAAGGAACAGTTCGGCGATTCGGTCGAGGTGTCGGAAGAGTTCCGCTACGAGTGGCTGTCGATCCCGCACATGTACCAGACGCCGTTTTACTGCTACGCCTACAGTTTCGGCCAGCTCCTGGTGCTCGCGCTCTATCGCCGTTTCCAGGAGCAGGGCGAGGCGTTCAAGCCGGGCTACCTGAAGCTCCTCTCCTACGGCGGCGCGGCGCGACCGATGGCGATTCTCGCCGAGTTCGGCATCGACCCCACCGATCGCGCCTTCTGGCAGGGCGGTTTCGATCTCGTCCGCGAGCGGATCGACGAGCTGGAGGCGATCGAGCTGTAGATGCCGGTCGGTTTTTAGCCTAAGTTCTCCCGTTTTTAGGTTAGTCGTGGTAGATTTTGTCCTCGACGAGAGATCTTTGAGGCGTTCACGCCTCTTTCGAGGAGAGCTACCATGACCCCTTCCACGCCGCCGTTGCGCGATTTTCTGGAGATTCCCTACGACCGTCTGGAGGAGATGAACCTCCAGGCCAAGGCGGACCGCCTGGCGCGCAAAGCGCCCGAGACGATCCAGGAGGAGCGGATGCGCTACCTCCAGGACGAGAAGCGGATCAAGGCGGTCACGGTCTGCTTCACCGATCTCGAAGGCCGGCTCCACATGCTCGACTACGACAAGAAGTTCCTCTTGAAGTCGGCCGACAACCTGACGTTCGACGGCTCGTCGATCCGCGGCTTCTCGGCCCAGCAGGAATCCGACCTGCGCCTGGCGATCGACTGGCCGGCGTTTTACTGGCTGCCGTCCGACGTCTTCGGCCCGGGGAAGGTTTTGGTGTTCGGCGAGGTCCGCGAGCGCGACGGCGCGGCCTACAGAGCCGACTTGCGGGCGCGGCTCAAGAGCTATTGCGAGCAGCTCTACGCCGACGGCGGCAAGGTGGCGAACGTCGCCAACGAGATCGAGGGGTTCCTGTTCAAAGGGCGCGACGCCGAGCGGCGTTTCCCCGAGACCCGGCAGTTCGAGTTCTTGAGCACCGGCGGCTACTACCACTCGCTGCCGGGCGACGCCCTGCGCCAGTTCATCGACAGCGCGGCCGAGGTGCAGCGGGCGATGGGTTTTGAAAACGAGAAGGACCACCCGGAGGTGGCGCCCTCGCAGTTCGAGATGAACTACAGCTACACCGAGGCGACGATCGCCGCCGACCAGGTGCAGCTCTACAAGTTGCTGTCCCGCCAGGTCGCGGCGCGGATGGACATGACCGCATCGTTCCTGCCGAAGCCGGTCACCGGCATCAACGGCAGCGGCATGCATACCAACATGTCGATCACCGCCGCGGGCAAGAACCTGTTCTACGACCCGGAAGGCAAGGACGGCCTGTCGGCCGCGGGGTGGGACTACATCCAGCGCATCCTCGCCAACGCCTCGGACGTCTGCCTGATCCTCAATTCGAGCGTCAACTCGTACCGCCGGCTCGATCCGCATTTCGAAGCGCCGAACCAGATCAAGGCCTCGGCGATCGACCGCGGCTCGATGGTGCGCATTCCCCTCGGCAACGAGAAGTCGGCGCGGGTGGAGATCCGCTCGATCGCCCCGGATTCGAATCCCTACATGGCGATCTACTCGCTGCTGCGCACCGGTCTCGAAGGCCCCCTCGCCGAGGAGGAGGCGGAGGGCAAGCGCCCGCGGACGCGATTCCTGCCGGACAACATCTACGACGCGATCCGCCTTTTCAAGGGGAGCCGCTTCGCCGCCGACCTGCTCGGCGAAGAGGTCCACGGCAAATACGCGGAGATCAAGCACGCCCAGGCGGAGCGCTGCCCGAAAGCCCTGGGAACGCTGATCAAGGCGGGCGAGATCCAGTTTCACCACGAGGTGACGAACCAGTACCTCTGGGGCCGGTTCTAGGGGACTACCCCCCTCCTATCCTCCCCACAAGGGGGGAGGGACGTCTTTCGAGGGCTTGCCGTGCCCAAACGAATTGAGACTCCCTGGTGCGGTTCGATGCGGTTTGCTCTTTGGTAGGCCGCTTTTCTTCCTCCCCCCTTGGGGGGAGGACCGAGGAGGGGGTCAGCCTCCGGCCTTCCGCCCTCGAGGTGCCTTCTTCGCCGGTCTCGCCGCCTTTTTCTTCGCGGCGATCGCCACCGCGGAATCGATCCAGGCGCGCAGCTCGTCCGGATCTTCCATCACCTCGACCGGCACCTCGCGGTAGGGCATGGTCCGCTCGTCGCCGTAGGGGTGGAACCAATCCGCCTCGTGGGCGTCGAACCGCGCGGCGTTCGTCTCGTCGGCCTTGAAGAACGTCCGGTCGTTGTCCAATAGGCCGAAGATCAGCCCCTCCAAGTACAACCCGGCGCCGCCGAACATCGTTTTCGCGGCGACCGGCGCCGCGCGTTCGAGCTGTTCCAAGGCGTAGGCGCGATAATCGGGCGAGAGCGGCATCGGATCAATCTTCCGTGGGACCGTTGCCTTCCAGCACGTCCAGCCAGGCGTCGAGGGCGCTGTAGAGATCGCCCAGCGGCAGGCGGAGCACGGGGCCCTCCGGGTCGATCTCGTCGGTGATCCGCGCCGTCTTCTTGCTCATCGTCAAGGTGTGCGCGTTGCCGATCCAGGTCGCCCGAGGGCGCTCCCCGGCGACCACCTGCGCCAACTGCTCCAAAATCTCGCGGCCGACGGCGAGACTCCCCTGCACCTCGCTTTCGAGAAACGAGATCAGCAGTCCGCGCTTCGTCCTCCGGGACAGGTCCTCGGCGCGCAGGTCGCCCGCGGGGTCGCGAAAAATTCGCAGCAGCGGGGGCCCGGCGTCTTCTTTTGCGTTCATCGGCATGATCACCTTCCCCCAGATCCCCGAAAAATCGGGTACGCCGTATTGATTCGGCCGTTCTGGAAGTATCCCTCAATCGTAAAGCCCTT
>DATMZU010000064.1:0-33843 GCA_035607435.1 Thermoanaerobaculia bacterium
TGCGCGGAAAGCCGGCGATCTCGACCGGCCGCGTGAACGGCTCGGTCGCATAGGCGAGCCCCGAGCCCCAGAGGTCGTCGGGACCGGCGATCCCCTTGGCCCACTCCGCCACCTCGGCGGTCTCGGCCGACCCCGGCCGGAGATCGAGCGGATCGTAGGTCCAATGGTCGGCCGCGAGCCCCGCCGCGGGGGAATCCGAAAGCCGGCCCGGCCGGGAGAGCGTGCCGGCGTTCTCGGCCGAGTCGAGGTAGAACGTCCGCGCCACGACGGGCCGCGCCTTGGCCCCGGCCACCGCGACGGGTGTCAACGGTTCGAGCTTCGAGGCGCCGCGCCACTCTTCCGAGCCGAGCGCGTAGTAGCGGATCGGGTCGGCGAGCATCGCGGGAAGCGGCCCGCCGCCCATCGAGAAATCGAACCAATCGGCGAGCAGCTTCTTCATGTCGAGATCGGCCGCCGGGCCAAATGCGACGCCCCCCGCCTCCCGCACCGGATTCCGCGCGCCATGGTGATCCCAGGGGCCGATCAACACCCGGTGCTTGGCGAACGCCGCGGGCGGAGTGTATTTCTCCTGCTCCAGGTAGAACCAGAGCGGGCCGACGTTGTTCGATTCGTACTCGGCCGTGACGGTCAAAATCGGCATGTCCACGCGCGCGAAATCGGCCGGAGTGGGCGTCGGATCGTCCCAGAAGCCATCGAGCGTCGGATGGTCGAGAAAACGCTGGAACAGCGGAGAGGGAGAGCCGATGATCCGGTCGAAATCGCGCAGCGGTCGCTTGGAGAGATACAGCTCGCGGAACTTGGCGATCCAAAAGTCCGAATCACCAAGGATCTGCGTGTTCGAGGTCGCCCCCGCCGTGAGCAGAATCCACTGCATGATGTCGGGCGTCATGATGTTGTGCCAGCCGTACATCGGGTAAGAAGCGGAAATCGGCGCCGCCGCCATCAAATGCGGAGGGCGCTCCTTGATCGTGCTCCAAACCGCCCGCCCGCCGTACGAATGGCCGATCATGCCGACCTTGCCGTTCGACCACGGCTGCTTCGCAAGCCACTCGGCCACGTCGTACCCATCCCGCCCATCGTTCCGCCAAGGCTCGAAAGGTCCCTCCGAAGTCCCCCGCCCGCGCACGTCCACCGCGGCGAACACATACCCCCGCTTCGCTAAATACACCCCCTCCGGATGAAAACCGTCCGAGGTGTACGGCGTCATGTTGAACACCACGGGAGCGAGGCCGGTGAGCCCATGCGGCCGATACAAGCTCGCATGCAGCCGAATCCCGTCGCGCATCGGAATGCGCACGTCCCAGGTCAGGTCGTAGGCGTTGTCCGGGGCGGGGGGAGGGGGCGGCGGGGCTTGGGCAGCGGCCGGGCGGGCGACGAAAGCCAGAACGAGCAGAAGGCCTGAGAGAAGGTGTCGCATCGCGTTCCCCCGAAGTTTGGGTCGTCGGAGGAGAGTAGCGTGAGCGGGGGGCTGGATGCGGCTTCTTGTGATGGAGATCGAAACGGCCTATGCTCGGCCTATGCCAAGGAGGAGCCGATGACCAGCACACCGTTGACCGCTCGCCATGCCCGTCTCTTCCGCAACGGCCGCAATCAGGCATTGCGCATCCCTCGTGAGCTCGAACTACCTGGCGACGAAGTCGTTCTCTATCGAGAGGGCGACCGCCTGGTCGTCGAGCCGGTCCCCCGCAAGAGAAATCGCCTGAGCGAGTTCTTGGCTACGCTGCCGCCGACCGGGTACGAGATTCCAGAGATCGAAGACCCTCCGATCGAACCCGAGGAGATCTTCTGACATGGGGAGGCTTCGCTACCTCCTCGACACCAATATCCTCTCCGCCCTGATCAAAGAGCCAGCCGGCGAGCTGGCCCGACGGATCGACCGGATGGAGGGAGACGAGTTTTGCACCAGCATCGTCGTTGCCTGCGAAATGCGCTACGGAGCTGCGAAAAAAGGCTCCGCGCGACTGGAGGCCATCGTCGATCAAACGCTGTCGCAAATCGACGTCTTGCCCCTTGAGGCAGAGGCCGACCGGCACTACGCCGCACTGCGGGTGGCGCTCGAAGAGCCCGGCCAACCGATAGGTCCCAACGATCTGTTCATCGCGGCCCACGCTCGCTCTCTCGGCCTGACCCTCGTCACCGGGAACACCCGGGAGTTTTCCCGAGTACCGGGTCTTGTGGTGGAAAACTGGCTGGAGCCAGAGGGTGGAAGGCATTGAAGAGGGGGCGCCACTGGAGGTGTCGCATGGCGCTCTTCGGGAGAGATGACGATCAGAGGAAACTACCGCGAGAGGCGGGGGCCCTGGGGAGAGTCTTCGTTAGGGGATCGGTTCCTGGGGCTTTGCCTCTCCGAGCTTGGAGCGCTTTCGGGCCGTCGCGAGCGCGCTTTCGTAGGAGCGGCAGACGGCAAGTCTTTCGGTGCGGCGGGGGAAGCCGGCTTTCGCGAGAACTTCTAGCGGTTGGTGTTGGACCCCGGCGAGGACGACGAAGACGTTCATCCGGTAGAGGCGGTCGATCGCGGCTTCGAGTGCCACCAGGCCGGTGGCGTCGATGGCGGGTACCGATTGGAGGTCTAGGATGACGACGGCCACCCCCTGGGCGACGCGCTGGAGGGCGCTCATCGCTTTTTGGGCGGCGCCGAAGAAGAGGGGGCCGGCGACCTCGTAGACCATGACGTCTTTGGGCAGGCCGTCCGCCACCAGGGGATGAGTCGCTTCCGCGAGGCCGGTGCCGGAGACTTCGGCCATGCGGCGCATGAAGAGGAGCGCCGCGAGGAGAACGCCGAAGGTGACGGCGACCACCATGTCGAAAAGCACGGTGAGCAAGAAGCAGGAGAGGAGAATGAAGGTGTCGCTTTTGGGCGCCTGGCGGAAGGTGCGGGCGAAGTTGTGGACCTCGCTCATGTTCCAGGCGACGAGCAGGAGGAGCGCCGCGAGCGAGGCCATCGGCAGATAACCGAGGAGAGGGGCCGCGACCAAGACCGCCGCGAGCACCACGAGGGCGTGGGTCATTGCCGCGATCGGCGAGCGGGCTCCGGAGCGGACGTTGGTCGCCGTGCGGGCGATCGCCCCGGTCGCCGCGATGCCGCCGAAGAACGGAGCGATCAGATTGCCGATCCCTTGGGCGAGCAGCTCGCTGTCGGGATCGTGCGTCTTGCCGGTCAAGCCGTCCGCGACCACCGCGGAGAGCAGCGATTCGATCGCGCCGAGCATGGCGATGGCGAAGGCCACCGGCAGCAGTTGGCGGAACAGGTCGAGCGAGAGAACGAGCGGCGCGCCGTCCGCCCCGGGCAGGTTCCAGGGGAGAAGCGGCACCGGCGGTAGTTGGGGGATTCCGCCGTGCAGCACACCGCCGATCTCGTAGTGGAAGCGGCTGGCGATCGTCGCGACTTCAAAACCGGGTACCCAATGCGTGAGCGCCGCGGCAAGCAGACCGCCGAGGGAGAGCGCCACGAGCGGCGCGGGGAACTTCTTCGTCAGGCGCGGCCAGAGGAGCAACACGGCGAAGGTGAACGCTCCGATCGCGATCTCCTGCCACCGGGCGCTCGGGGTGGCTCGCGCGAGCGCCACGGCCCGCTCGGCGAAATGCTCGGGCATTTTTTCGACCGTGAGACCGAGAAAGTCTTTGAGCTGGAGCGTCGCGATCACAACCGCGATGCCGGTGGTAAATCCCGTGGTCACGGGGTACGGGACGAATTGGATCAGCCCGCCGAGCCGGCCGATCCCCATCCCGATTAGGATCACCCCGGCCATCGCCGTCGCGAGCAGCAGGCCGCCGATCCCCTGGCGCGCGGCGATCGGCGCGAGAACCACCACGAACGCCGCCGTCGGCCCGGAGACCTGGACCTTCGATCCGCCGAGGGCGGCGATCAAAAAACCGCCGACGATCGCGGTGTAGAGCCCGTATTGGGGCGGTACGCCGGACGCCACGGCGAGAGCCATCGAAAGCGGCAGGGCGACCACGCCGACGACCGCCCCGGCGAGCAGGTCGGCGCGGAGATCCGACTTCGTGTACCCCGCGGCGAACGTTCGCCGGAGGGCTTCGGCGAGCTTTAATGGAAACTGGGGAGGCTTAGGTGCGGCGGGGATCTCGGAGGGCGGCGCGGCGCGCATCCACAGAGGATAGGGGAAGAGGGGGTCGCCACCCCTACCCCGTAGGGCGGTCTAGTCGTCGGATTCTTCCGATGGTTCTTCCGCTTTCCGCACCATCTGCACCACCGCCTCCATGTGGCCGGTCTGGGGGAACAGGTCGAGCAGCGCGAGGCTCTCGATCGTGAACGACTTCCCGAGCTGCCGCAGGTCGCGGGCGAGCGTGGCCGGGTGACAGGAGACGTAGGTGAGCCGCGCGGGGGGTCGCTCGCAGAGGACGGCGCGGACCCGTTGCGACAGGCCGGCGCGGGGAGGATCGACGATCACGCGGTCGGTCTCGTAGGGGAGCTTGCCGATCCAGGTTTCGAGCGCGCTGGGGAACGATTCGACGTTGGTCAGCTTGTTGCGCCGGGCGTTGTTGCGCGCGTAGCGGACGGCGATCCGGTCGGCCTCGACCGCCACGACGTGGCCGTAGCGCTTGGCGAGCGGCAGGGCCAACAGGCCGACTCCGGCGTAGAGGTCGTAGGCGGATTTGCCGGTCCACGGGCCGACCGCGGTTTCGACCAGTTTCGGCAGCAGGCCGCGGTGGCCCTGGAAGAAACAGCGCGCGTCGTAGGCGTAGGTGATTTCGCCGACCGTGGTCGTGACCTCGCCGTGCGGAAGCCCTTCGATCACGGGGGCCGAGGTCACCTGTCCGTCATCGCCCGCGGCGAGGTCGATGCGGTGCGGCGGGTCGTCTCCCAAGAGGCGGGGCAGCACGGCGAGCAAGGCTTCGAGCTCCGGCACCAGCAGGGCGCATTCCTGCACCGGAATCAGCCGGTTGCTCGCGCGCGCCTGGTAGCCGACGAAAACGCCCTGCTCGGTCTTCTCGGTGGTCAGCTCGGTGCGCAGGCGGTAGTGCCAGGGCTCGCCGGTGATCACTGAGAGATCCGCGGGCAGGGTGATGCCGCCCATGCGGACCAGCGTCTCGCAGACCGCCTGGGCGCGCGCTCTGGATTGCAGGTCGTCGTCCAGGTGCTGCAAGTCGCAGAGGCCGGTCGCCGACAGCGCGGGGTACGGATCGGGCCGGCGACCCGGGCCGGGGGTCAGAATTTCGACGATCTCGGCGCGGGCGTAATCGGGTTTCCGCTCGGTCAAGCGGACGCGCAGCCGGTCGCCGGGCGCCGCGCGCGGCACGAAGATGGGAATGCCGTCGAGCCGGGCGATTCCTTCGCCGCCCGCGACCAGTTTGTCGATCGAAACCTCCAGCTCGTCGATCTCGGCGAGCCGGACGCTCGCGGGAACCGCCGCATCGGGCCGGCGGCTCATAGCGCCCTCAGAATCTGAACCCGCGCGGCGAGGCTCGGGAGCTTCTCTTCGACCGCCTGTTCGAGATCCGCGAAGCTGTGGCGGTGCGAGAGGTGCTGGAGCACGATCGCCTGGTTCTCGAAACGGTCGGCGCGCGCGGCGATCTCGTCGATATGCATATGTTTGTAGCGGACCGCGCGATCGCGGAGCTCCGAAGAGAGAAAGGTGCATTCGAGGATCAGCACCGGAGTGGTGAAAATCCGCGGTTCGAGGTCGAACACCCCGGGGCCGGTGTCGGCGCAGTAGGAGACCCACAGCTCCTCGACGGTCTCCTCGATGGTCACGCCCGAGGATCGCAGAGCCGCCAGCTCCAGCGACTCACGCCCCTGGTAGGCCGCGGCGAGGCGGTGCTTCTTGCGCAGCAGGTGGAAGCCTAAGGAAGGCACCACGTGATCGACGGCGAACGCCTCGACGCAGAGATCGCGCGCCACCTCGACCCGGTCGCCGACTTCGAGCGGAAACAGCTCCCAGCGGTAGGAAACCCGCTCCATCCGCTCCGCCGCGGCGACGAAGGCGCGGATGTCCTCGGCGATCTCTTTCGGGCAGAACACCCGGGTGGCCGCCGATTCGTGAAGCGTTCGCTGCGAGATCGCGAACGGCAGGCCGAGCGCGTGGTCGAGGTGACCGTGGGAGACGAACAGGTCGCGCGAGCCGCCGAGCTGGAGCGCCCCCCGGCCGACGTCGAACGCCAGGCCGGGGGGATGGACTTTGAGCCAGGTCGAGTCGCCCGCCCGGGAGGACCCTTCGATGCGGAGCGCGCCCGGCCCCGACTCGATGCGGACTTCGACCTTCCCACCGCTCATGATCGAACCAAATCAGATCTCGCGGAAGACGAACCGCCGGATCGGCGCGAGCCGCTCTGCGACGCTCGTCGGATCCGGATCGATCAGCCAGAGCGCGGCCGCGATCGAGGAGACCAGCGAGTTGCCGTCCTGCGGCGTGAAGCAGAAGCCGTAGATCTCGCGGTTCTTGCGCACCGTCAAGGTCGGGGCCACCACCACCGTCTGGGACAGGATGCGGCCGTAATACCCATGGTCGCGGCCGAAACTGAAGATCAGGTTCGAGGAGCGCTTGTCGGTCATCGAGACCCGCGGGTTCTCGCGCAACCGCCGCTTCACCTCGTCGACCGCGATGTCGCGGTTGACCTGCAGGCTGAACCAGATCGAGTGCATGTATTGGGTGTTGAGCTTGACCGCGCTCGAAAACAGGTTGAGGTCGAGGCCGAGCGTTTCGAACACATGGTGGGCGTCGTGCGCGTGATGGGTGCCGAACAGGTCGTCGTCATGCTTGCCGACCGAGGGCGCGGGCACAAAGCCGCCGTCCTGCGAGATGTCGTTCGCCCGCCGCATGCAAACGAACGTGCCGCGTTCGAGCGAGTAGCCCGCTTCGCCTTCGTCGCACAGAGTCTTGATCAGGGTCGTGATGTTGTGGGTGTTGCAGGAGACGACCTGAATGTAGCGGTCCTCCCCGGGAACCAACGTCTCGTCGTTTATGCCGCGGGCTTACGGCTTGCCGAAGCCGAACTCGCTGCCCTGGGCGATGTAGCCCTTCGGGCCCGAGAGGTGCTTGTAGATCTGCTCTTTGTTCTCGTTGCCGGCGGGGGTGCAGTCGATCACCACCGAGGCCCGGTCGAGCGCGTCGGCAGTGTCGAAGCTCACCTTGTGGCCGAGATTCTCGAAGCTCTCGCGCACGTCCGGATCGGCCGCGAGCTTCGCGCCGCGCGCCATCAGATGGTTGATCTTCGCGCGGTCCGCGGGCAGCGCCGTCCGCTTGTGAAAGGTCACTTCGTCGATTCCGAGCTTCTCGCGGAAATCGGTGAACAGGCCGATCAGAGGCTCCCCGATCGTGCCCGTGCCCACGAGGTGGACGATCTTGGCCATGGCTACCTTCTCCTGGGTAGGAATTGCGACAGACTGAACCTGGCGATATTAGGGGGGCGGGGCGAGCCCGCTTGAGAGCCAAGGGTAGCACACCCCCCTCAGTCGGTCGGAGCCCCGTCCCCTTCTGCGCCATGTTTGCCGCCGCCGCGCCAATTCGGGTCGCGGCGGGCGAAGGCGTCGAGCTCGCGGGGGATTTCGAGATACGTCCGGGTGATCTTCGGATCGCAGATCTCGTTTTCGCACTCGTAGCTGTAGACGTTCCACTCCTCGCGCCGCGAGAAGGCGGCTAAGGTCTGGTAGGTGTTGCAGTTACCGCACTTGATCGAAAGGAAGCGCAGGTCGATCGAATCGCTCATCGTGGTTCTCCCTGGAAGCTGGAGACTCTACCGCCCCCCGGCTTCGGGAAGTCTACCCATAGCCGATGGCGCATGGTTTGCTACCGTGGTCGTCCGTATGACGAACTTCCGACCCTTCCGCGCTTTTTCCCTCCTGCTCGCCACGGGGAGCCTCCTCGTAGCCTTCCCGGGATCGGGCGCGGGCCAGGCCGCTCCGAGCGGCGCGGCCCAGGACGACCCGAGCGCAGAGTTTGCCGACAGCGTTTCGGTCGGTTACGTGCTGGTGCCGGTCGTGGTGCGCGACGGCGCGCGCTACGTCCAGGGGCTCGACCGGAAAGACTTCCAGCTCCGCGTGGACGGCCGTCCCGCCGCTTTCGACAGCTTCGAGAGCCGGGCCGACGCTCCCGCGAGCCTCGTCCTGCTCCAGGACCTCTCGGGCAGCATGGACGCGGGAGAGCGGCTGGGCTGGAGCCAGAGCGCGGCGAAGTTCTTCTTCGATCAGGCGGCGACCGGCGACGAGTTCGCGATCGCCACGTTTTCCGATGGCGAGCAGCGGATCGAGGTGCCGTTCACCACGGATCTTGGCGCGTTGCGCGAATCTGTAGCCACCTGGAAGCCGTGGGGCAAAACCGCCCTGCACGACGCGGTCGCGAACATGCCCGAGGTTTCCGGCAATAGTCACAACCCGAAACGCTTCGCCCTGCTGATCACCGACGGCGTGGACAACGCGAGCTCGATCACGCCCGATCAGGCGCGCGAGCTGGTGCGCGCCGCGCAGGTGCCGGTGTACGTGCTCGGGCTCGACTCGGGCAGCCCGTACCAATTGGATGATCAGGGCAAGAAGGTCTACCGCTACGCCGACGTCTTGAACCTTCTCGCGGCGACCTCGGGCGGGCGCTATTTCTCCATCTCGTCCACTCCCGAGCTCAACACCGCTTTGGCCGCGATCCGCGAGGATCTGCGCCATCAGTACGTCCTTGGCTTTGCGACCGGAGATGGTGCCGACCGCTTCCGCCGCCTGGAAATCCAGGTGCCCGGCAAGCATGCGGTGCTGTTCCGGCGCGGTTACACCGGACCTCCCCCCGCAGCTGGCGTGGGGAGATGAACGGGGATCGGGTCGCGCTCCATCTCAGGCGACGCCGGATTCCGCATCCTTAGGAGGATTACCTCATGTTGAAGCCCATCAACAGTCTCGCCCTTGCCCTCGTGCTCGCGGGAGGGTTGCTCGCCTCCGGCTGTGCCACCAAGAAATACGTCCAGACGGAAGATGCCAAGGTGACCGACCGGGTCAACGGCGTTCAAGGCGAAGTGGAAGACGTCCAAGGCCAGGTAAAGCAGCACGACGCCAAACTGGAAGTCCATGACCAGCAGATCGGCCAGGCCTCGCGCACCGCGCAGGAGGCTTTGGACCGCGCGCAAGAGGCGGGCAAGCTCGCGGAAGGCAAGCTGCTCTACGAAACCGTCCTGACCGATGACCGGGTCCACTTCGGCGTCAACAAGGACGAACTGTCGGCCGAAGCGAAAGCGGCGCTCGACGAGTTCGCCTCCAAGCTCAAGGAGGACGGCAAAGGGGTCTACATCGAGGTCCAGGGGCACACCGATTCGACCGGCGACGACGCCTACAACGAGAAGCTCGGCGAGGAGCGCGCGCAAGCCGTGCGTGATTATCTCGCCCGCCAGGATCAGCTGCCGCTGCACCGGATGAACGTCATCTCCTACGGCGAGCTGGCCCCGATCGCCGACAACGACTCGCCCCAGGGCCGGTCGCAGAACCGCCGCGTGGCCCTGGTGGTCTTGAAGTAAGTCCGTCCTGACGTAAATCAGGCACTGTCAGATAGACCGCGGCAATCAGCCCCTCTTCCGAACGCGACGAGCAGCGGGAGAGGGGTGCAGTACGATATAGCCGTGCGCCGATCAATCTCGTCGGTGATCGGCGCTCTCCTCACCCGATGAAATTCAACCGGAGCCGACACGCCGCCACGGGGCGGCATCGGAGCCGAAATCTCAGGAGGTTTTTCTCATGATGAAGTCCGTCCATGCCGTGGCCCTCACCCTCGTGCTCGCGGGAGGGCTGCTCGCTTCCGGCTGCGCCACCAAGAAATACGTCCAGAAGGAAGACGCCAAGGTGACCGATCGGGTCAACGGCGTCCAGGGCGAAGTGGAAGAGGTCCAAGGCCAGGTCAAGCAGCACGACACCCGCCTGGCGACCCACGACCAGCAGATCGGCGAGGCCTCGCGCACCGCGCAGGAAGCCCTGTCGCGCGCTCAAGAGGCGGGCAAGCTCGCCGAAGGCAAGCTGCTCTACGAAACCGTCCTCACCGACGACCGGGTCCATTTCGGCTTCAACAAGAAAGAGCTGTCCGCCCAGGCGAAAGCCGCCCTCGACGAGTTCGCGGCCAAGCTCAAGGAAGACGGCAAAGGGGTCTACATCGAGGTCCAGGGGCATACCGACGCGGTCGGCTCCGACGACTACAACGAAGAGCTCGGCCAGACCCGCGCCCAAGCCGTGCGCAACTACCTCGCCCGCCAGCATCAGCTGCCGCTCCACCGGATGAACGTCATCTCCTACGGCGAACTGGCCCCGATAGCCGACAACAAGACCGCCGAAGGGCGGGCGCAGAATCGGCGCGTGGCGCTGGTGGTTTTGCGGTAGGCGTTAGCGGCGACCCATCCCCGCGAGCGGTTGAAACCGCTCGCTACGTTACGACGTCCCTGGCGGGACGTTCCCACCTCCCAGGACTCTCGGGCCCGGCGGGATCGGGCCCAACATCTCGTCCCGTAGGGACGACGTAATTCTAGCGAGGGGTTTCAACCCCTCGCTGCCCCTCGCGGACGGCGATCGACCGGGCGGCTCGATTTCGTGCGCTACCATACCTCCCGTGAAACCCATCTACGTCGTCATTTTCGTCGTCGGCCTGGCGGCCGGTCTCGCGCTGATCCCTTTCGTCGCCCATACCGCCGTTGCGCCCGGTACCGCCCAGGCGGATGCGCAGAAGGCGGGGTTGCCGATGGGATGGATCGCGTTCGGGTTCCTGGGGCAGGCTCTGTTTACCGGGCGGATGCTCGCGCAGTGGATTTCGACCGAGCGGAAGCGGCAGAGCGTCGTTCCGGTCGTGTTCTGGTGGCTCAGCCTGTTCGGCGGCGTGATCCTCGCCATCTACTTCCTGCGCCGGGGCGATCCGGTGGGCTCGGTCGGCCAGCTCGCGGGGTTGGTGGTCTACGCCCGCAACCTCACCCTGATTCTCAGGCCCCGGCCTTCGCCAGGATCTTCTTGATCATGTCGGCGTCGGCGATGCCCGGCTCGAAGTAGGCGACCTTCCCCTTGACGTCGATGATCAGGAGCGTCGGCAGGGCGAAGACGCCGAGATCGTCCGAGACGCCGTCCGGATCGAGCAGCACCGGGTAGGGGAACGGCTTGTTTTTGATGAAGCTCGTCACCGTCTCGGAGGTCTCGCCGACGTTGGCGGCCAGGAACTGCACCCGCTTGTTGCCCGCATAGGTCTTGGCCATCGCATCGAGAATGCGTGCCTGGATCTGGCATGGACCGCACCAGGTGGCCCAGAAATCGACTACCACGACCTTGCCGAGGAAGTCGGGCGGCCCCAACGATTTGCCCCCTTCGAGCGTTTTCAGGCGGAACTGGGACGCCGCGGCCGTGGAGGACTTGGCCGAGGTCGCAGACGCCGAGGAGGAGAATCCCTCCTGGCAGCCGAAGCCGAGCAGGACCGAGAGCAGGGCGAGAGGGAGGACGGACGGCAAGCGAAGCGTCTTCATGGCAGGGTGAATATACCCCGAGAAACCGAAGGGGAAGAGAGCTTGCGCCCTCTCCCCCTTCTCTCCTCCCCCTACCTGTACGTCAGCACGCCCCTCCAGACGCGCCTTCCCCGCCCTACACAACCTAGATTCTAACCGGGGATCTTAACTGCAACCGCTGGTCGAACCGCAATTCAGGCATTTGTAGCAGCTGCCGTTCCTCACCATGATTGAGCCGCAGTCGTGGCAGCTCGGGGCGTCCTGCTGGTAGAGGAACGTGACCTTGCGCTGCGATTCCGCCGCCGCGTTGCCGTTCGCGACGACCACGGGCTCCAGGCGCCCGCCACCCAAAAGTGCGACCGCGGGCGGCGCGTCAGCCGAGGGAACCTCTTCGCGCAGGATCACGCCGACGTCGAACTTCTCTTCGGCCGACAGGAACTTGGAGGCCATCCAGCGGAAGATGTAGTCGATGATCGACTTGGCGATCGGAATCTCGGGGTTGGAGGAGAAGCCCGAGGGCTCGAACCGGGTGTGGCTGAACTTGTCGACCAGCGTCTTCAACGGCACGCCGTACTGGAGCGCGATCGACACCGCAATGCCGAACGCGTCCATCAGGCCGGAGATGGTGGAACCTTCCTTCGCCATCATCAGGAACAGCTCGCCCGGCTGGCCGTCGTCGTAGAGACCGACCGTGATGAAGCCCTCATGATCGTTGATCGAAAACTTGTGGGTGATCGCCCGGCGCTCGTCGGCCAGGCGGCGGCGGACCGTCCGGCGTTCGGCTGCGAGGTTGAGCGCGGCGGCCACCGGCGAGGATTCGTCCTTCTTGGTCGAGAGCGGCTGGCTGCGCTTGCAGTTGTCGCGGTAGACCGCGATCGCCTTCAAGCCCATCCGCCACCCTTCGACGTAAGCCTGGAGGATCTCATCCACGGTCGAATCCTCGGGCATGTTGATCGTCTTGCTGATCGCGCCCGAGATGAACGGCTGGGCCGCGGCGAGCATTTTCAAGTGGCCCATGTAGTGGATCGAGCGCGAGCCCTTGTTCGGCTTGAACGCGCAGTCGAACACCGCGAGGTGCTCGGGCTTCAAGTGCGGCGCCCCTTCGATCGTGTCGTTCTCGTCGATGAACTCGACGATTCCGCGGATCTGCTCGCGGTCGTAGCCGAGCCGCTTGAGCGCCTTCGGCACCGTGCCGTTGACGATCTTGATCATGCCGCCGCCGACCAGCTTCTTGTACTTGACCAGAGCGATGTCCGGCTCGACGCCGGTCGTGTCGCAGTCCATCATGAAGGCGATCGTGCCGGTCGGCGCGAGCACCGAGATCTGGCTGTTGCGCAAGCCAACTTTCTCGCCCAGCTCGACCACCTCGTCCCAGGATTTCTTCGCCGCCTGCAGCAGGTCGAGCGGCACGTGGGCCGCTTCGATCTTGCGGATCGCGTCGCGATGCTTGCGCATCACCCGGCTCATCGGCTGCCGGTTCTCCTCATAGCCTTCGAACGGTCCCATCGCCGCGGCGAGCCGCGCCGACTGGGCGTAGGAGGCGCCGGTCATCAGGGCGGTGATCGCCCCGGCGTAATCGCGGCCGGAATCCGAGTCGTAGGGCAGGCCGCGCGCCATCAGCAGGGCGCCCAGGTTCGCGTAGCCGATGCCGAGCGGCCGGAAGGCGTGGGAGTTGGCGCCGATCTTCGGCGTCGGGTAGCTCGCGAAATCGACCAGGATCTCCTGCGCGGAGATGACGACCTCGCACGAGTGCTTGAAGCTCGCGACGTCGAACCCGGTCGTATCCTCGTAGAAGCGGAGCAGGTTGAGCGACGCCAGGTTGCACGCCGTGTCGTCGAGGAACATGTACTCCGAGCAGGGGTTGCTGGCGTTGATCCGCGCGGTGTTCGCCGAGGTGTGCCAGTCGTTGATCGTCGTGTCGAACTGCATGCCCGGATCGCCGCACACCCAGGTCGCCTCGGCGATCATGCGCATGATTTTGCGCGCCTTGAACGTTTCCATCGGCCGACCGTCGATCCGCGCCCGAGTCGACCAATCGCCGTCTTCCACCACCGCCTTCATGAACTCGTCGCTCGCGCGGACCGAGTGGTTGGCGTTTTGGTAGGCGATCGAATCGTAGGCGCCGCCGGTGATGTTGAAACCGCCTTCATAGCCCGCATCGATCAGCGCCCAGGCCTTGCGCTCCTCGACTTCCTTGCAGCGGATGAAATCGATGACGTCCGGGTGATCGACGTCCAGGATCACCATCTTCGCCGCGCGGCGGGTCTTGCCGCCGCTCTTGATCACGCCGGCGAAGGCGTCGAACCCCTTCATGAACGAAACCGGGCCGGAGGCCGTGCCGCCGCCCGCGAGCGGCTCGCGCGCCGAGCGGAGGGCCGAGAGGTTCGAGCCGGTGCCCGAGCCGTACTTGAACAGCATCCCCTCGGTCTTCGCCAATTCGAGGATCGACTGCATCGTGTCCTCGACCGAGTTGATGAAGCAGGCCGAGCACTGCGGTTTCTCTTCGATCCCGACGTTGAACCAGACCGGCGAATTGAAGCAGGCGTATTGATGGAGCAGGATGTGGGTCAGCTCGGCATGAAACGTTTCGCCGTCGGCCTCGGTCGCGAAATAGCCCCCCTGGCGACCCCAGCGGGCGATCGTGTCCGCGACCCGGCCGATCAGCTGGCGGACGCTACGCTCCCGATCGAGCGCGCCGAGGTGGCCGCGGAAGTATTTCGACACGACCACGTTGGTGGCGGTCTGAGACCAGGCCTTCGGCATTTCGACGCCCTTCTGCTCGAAGATCTTCTCGCCGCGCTCGTTGGTGATCAGGGCGTCGCGCAGCTCCCACTCCACCAGGTCGTACGGACTCACGCCCGGCGTCGTGTAGTAGCGCTGAAACTTCGACCCGCGCGGGGCCTCGGACGTGGGGCTCGTCGCCTCGTTCGAGATCTCGGGGCTGAGGGTCGGTTCGGTCGCCATGTGGTAGCTCTCCTGGATGTACTGCCGGTTAGGCGTGAGCAAAAGTTACAGCGGCGGCCGGGCGAGATTCCGCCCGTACCCCCGATCCTGAAGCTTCGTTCCGCGTCCGCCAAAGTACCGCCCGGTTCCGATGTGTGTCAACCCCTGAAGACCACCAGCGATAGGGGCCGCGGTGCGGCATAGCCCCCACATCTGGTAGTGTGCGGTCCACAAGATTTCCACAGGTTTTTCCTCTTGCGCGGCGCGATCCCGATGTCCGCAGGAGGCCCGGGCAATCCGGTGCGTTCCCGGGAGACCCCCTCCAAAATTCCCTGCCCGCCGACCGCCTATAATCCGATCCATGCCTGCCGAATCCCCGAAAAGTCCCGCGCCGCCGCCCGTTCTCGAAACTTCCTCCGGCATTCCGATCCGCGCCTCGTACGGCCCCGAGGAGGTCTCGGGGATCGACCCCGCCACGATCGGCCGGCCGGGCGGTTATCCGTTCACCCGCGGCCTCTACGCCGACATGTATCGGCAACGGCGTTGGACCATGCGCCAGTATGCCGGATTCGCCTCCGCCGAGGAGTCCAATCGGCGCTACCGCTACCTGCTCGCCCAGGGGACCACGGGGCTCTCCGTGGCGTTCGACCTGCCGACCCAGATCGGCTACGACTCGGACCACGCTTTCGCCCTGGGCGAAGTGGGCCGGGTCGGGGTGGCGATCGACTCGATCGAGGACATGCGGCGCCTGTTCGCCGACATCCCGCTCGACAAGGTCACCACCTCGATGACGATCAACTCGACCGCCGCGATCCTGCTCGCGCTCTATCTCGTGGTGGCCGAGGAGCAGGGGGTCCCCTGGGAGCGCGTCGGCGGCACGGTGCAAAACGACATTTTGAAGGAGTACGCCGCGCGCGGCACCTACATCTATCCGCCCGGCCCTTCGCTTCGCCTGGTCACCGACGTGATCGCCTTCTGCGCCGACCGGGTGCCGAAATGGAACACGATCTCGATCTCCGGCTACCACATGCGGGAGGCCGGCTCGACCGCGGTCCAGGAGGTGGCGTTCACCTTGGCGAATGCGCTGGCTTACGTCGGCGCCGCCCTCGACCGGGGGCTCGAAATCGACGCGTTCGCCCCCCGCCTGTCGTTCTTCTGGAACGCCCACAACAACTTCCTCGAAGAGGTGGCGAAGTTCCGCGCCGCCCGCCGGCTCTGGGCCGAGCTGGTGCGCGAGCGGTTCGCCCCGAAGGACGAGCGCTCGCTCTGGCTCCGCTTCCACACCCAGACCGCGGGATCGACCCTGACGGCGCAGCAGCCGACCAACAACGTCGCCCGAGTGGCCCTCCAGGCGCTCGCCGCGGTCTGCGGCGGCACCCAGTCGCTCCACACCAATTCGCTCGACGAGGCGCTCGGCCTGCCGACCGAAGAGGCCGCCCGGGTGGCCCTGCGGACCCAGCAGGTGATCGCGTTCGAGAGCGGAGTGGCCGACGTCGCCGATCCGCTCGGCGGCTCGTACGTGATCGAGGCCTGGACCGACGAGATCGTGACCCGGGCCCGCGCCTACATCGAGAAGATCGACCAGATGGGCGGCGCGGTCGCGGCGATCGAGCGCGGTTTCCAGCAACGAGAGATCGCCGACGCCGCCTACCGGGCGCAGATCGCGATCGAGGAAAAGCGCGACCTGGTGGTGGGGGTGAACGCCTTCACGGCGGAAGAGGAGCTGCCCATCGAGGTGCTCCAGATCGAGCCCGAGATCGAGCGCGACCAAGTCGCCCGGCTCCAGGCGCTGCGCGTCCGAAGGGATCGAGCCCGGGGGGAAGCGGCTCTCGCCGCGCTCGGTTCCGCAGCCCAAGGGACCTCGAACCTGATGCCGCCGATTCTCGACTGCGTGCGCGCCGAGGTCACCCTCGGCGAGATCTCCGACGCGCTGCGCGGAGTGTTCGGCGAGTACCGGGAGGCGGATCTGGAATAGGCGAAAGATTTTCCGGCGCCCTTGTCGATCTCGCCGCCTTCCGTTCGACAAGAGGTCGAACCCGAGGCACGAGCCCCACGCCTCCCCACCCCTCAAGGAGACCCCGATGAACTACATGCTGCTGATCTACGAGAACGAAGCGAATTGGCTGACCATGTCGCCGGAAGAGCAGGGCAAGATTTTCGGCGAGTACATGGCCTTCACCGAATCGATTCGCGCCTCCGGCCACTACGTCTCCGGCAATCCACTCGACGCGACGAACACGGCGACCACCGTAAGGGTACGGGACGGCAAGACGATGACCACCGACGGCCCGTTCGCCGAAACCCGCGAGCACCTGGGCGGTTACTACCACATCCAGGCGGCCGACCTCGACGAGGCGATCGCGATCGCGGCGCGCATCCCGGGAGCGCTCGTCGGCTCGATCGAGATCCGGCCGATCCCGCAGATGGGCGGCGGGGACCAGTAGCCCCTTCGAGCCCGCCTTTGACCCCCGAGCCCGCCGCCGGACCCTTGCGTCCGGACCTCGCCCTGGAACGGATCGTCCGCCAGGAATCCGGCCGCGCGCTCGCCACCCTGATCGGCCTCCTCGGCGACTTCGACCGCGCCGAGGAGGCGTTTCAAGAGGCCTGCACAATCGCGCTCTCCGCCTGGCCCGCGACCGGAGTCCCCGCCAACCCGCGCTCCTGGCTGATCTCGACCGCCCGCCACAAGGCGCTCGACCGCCTGCGCCGCGAGAAGGTCCTCTCGGCAAAGCTCGAAGCGGTCGCCCGGGAGACTCCCGCCCACGCCGAGCCCGACGACGAAACGACCGACGACGCCTGGCCGGACGAGCGGCTGCGCCTGATCTTCACCTGCTGCCACCCGGCGCTCGCCCCGGAGGCGCAGGTGGCGCTCACCCTGCGCACCGTCTGCGGCCTTTCCGCCGAGGAGATCGCCCGAGCCTTCATGGCGCCTCTCCCGACCCTCCAACAAAGGATCGTCCGGGCCAAGGCGAAGATCCGCGCCGCGGGCATTCCCTACCGCATCCCCGAGCCCGCCGAGTTGCCCGACCGGATCGACGCCGTGCTCGCCGTGATCTACCTGGTGTTCAACGAGGGCTACGCCGCCACCGCAGGCGACGCCCTGGTCCGCCGCGAGCTGTGCGGCGAAGCGATCCGCCTCGGCCGCCTGGTCGCGGCCCAACTCGCCGAGCGGCCGGAACGCCGGGCGGTCGATGGCCTCCTCGCCCTGATGCTTCTCCACGACGCAAGACGCGACGCGAGGGAAGCGCCCGACGGCCTGCCCGTTCTGCTCGAAGCCCAAGACCGCACCCGCTGGGATCGCCGGGAAATCGCCGAGGGTCTCTGGCGGGTGGAGAAAGCCCTCCGCGCCGGCCCGCCCGACGCCTACGCCCTGGAAGCCGCCATCGCCGCGGTCCACGCCCGAGCCGAGCGCGCCGAACAAACCGACTGGCCCCAGATCGCCGAGCTCTACCGAGTCCTCCTCCGCACGCGCCCCTCCCCCGTCGCCGAGCTGAACCGAGCGGTGGCCATCGCGATGGCCGAAGGCCCGGAGGCGGGGTTGGCGCTGCTCGACGAGATTGAGGCGAGCGGCTCCCTCGCCGACTACCACTTGCTGCCCGCGGCGCGGGCGGATTTGCTCCGGCGGTTGGGGCGGACAAGCGCAGCGGCAGAGGCCTACCGGAAGGCGTTGGGTCTCGCGCGATTGGAGCCGGAGCGGCGGTTTTTGGCAGGGCGGTTGGCGGCGGTGGCGGGGTAAAGTCGCGATGTTCCGACAGAGGCACTGGAATTCTTATCTTCAGAGGACTGTTGTTAAGAATGCCGTAACCCTGCTCGCTAGGTGAGCGCTCCGAATCTGGCGCTTCCACCTGTCCCCAGCCTCCTCCATCAGCAGTTCATCCAAGCGCGGGATCTCTCCCGCAAGGCTTTCAGGAGACAGCAGAATGATCTCGAATCTCGTCCAGCGTAGGACACGTGTGCTCTTCTCTCTCTTCGCCGTGCTGTTCGCGGCGATCCCCGCCCTGGCGGCAAATCCGATCGACGATGCGGGCTACTTCGTCGAGAAGCACTATCTCGACTTCCTGGAACGTCCCTCCGATCCTGGCGGCAAGGCGTTCTGGACCGGCCAGATCACGCAGTGCAACGGCGATGCGACTTGCGTGGCCGGCAAACGCGTCGATGTCGCGCGAGCCTTCTTGTACTCCGGCGATCTCATCGACCTCGAGCAGAACCGGGACCCCAACGGCCTGCGCCGGTTGGACGCGAGCGCGCGCAATACTGCCGATTACAACGAAGCCTTGGTGGACGCCGCTTACCGCCGGTACTGGAAGATCCAGCGGCCGACCTGGGACACCTGGGTGAGCTTCCTCAACGCCGGTCTTCCCAATTCGGATTACGACTCGGTGATCCGCAGCTTCATCACCGACGAGCGCTACCGGGGCAGGTTTTCCAACACTCCCGGCTCCCGCTCGCTGGATGCCAACCGCAACCGGCTGTTCGCCGACTGGGCCGCGCGTCACGGCCAGTCCGCCGATCTCTGCCAGGCCTGGGCGGCGCAGAGCGTCTCGGCCAAAGGCTCCTTCCTCACGCTCACCCACCGTCTCCAGGTCTCGTTCTTCTCGGACTTGACGACTCCTTTGGACCACGTGAACGGTTGCTACGCGATCCTCGGCGACGGCTTGGACGGCAACCACTGTGGGGGCGACGACAACCGGATCTTCGTGTCCATGGACGACGCCCTCCACAACGCGATGGGGACGGCCTACTACAACTCCAACTCCTTCATCACCTTCGACCAGAACGGCAACAACTACTGGAAGACCAGCTCCGACATCCAAGGTCCCCACAGTCCGTTCAACGCCAGCAACGAAACCTCCTATGGCCATCCTCGGGGCCAGATGCATTTCTGGCGGCCGGGCAGCGGCTTCGGAACGCCCGTCTTCAGCACGGGAGTCAACGGCGTGGTGGACGCAAACATCATGGAGATCGATCAGGATTACAACGCCATCCACGACTCCAGCACGGAGTGCAATTACGGTACTGGCGGTTGCGACACCTGCGGAGGAGGGTGGGATCGGGCCAGCTTTTCCAGCGGGCCGGGCCGGATGATCTATGCCCGCCAGCACCCCGATCTTCCGGGCTCCTTTGGCGGCCCCGACTACGAGTGGGCTCCCACGGGTTGCGAGCGGCAGTGGTGCGGCGGCGGCTACACCTGCGAGGCGAAGACCACTTGGGGCTACCAGCTCGGCCGACCGGCAACGAGCTGCGCGGACGTGCCGTGCGACGGCAACCAGCCGCCGAACTATTTCTGCACGCTCGACGGCGTCAAGAAAGCCTGCACCACCAGCGGCTGGGTCTCGACCTCACCGCCCCCTCCGCCCCCGACCTGCGATCCCCTCGCCGAGCAAGCTTGCTATGACAACGGCAGCCATTGGTATTGGGATTCCTCGAACTGCAATTGCATCGATACGTGCCGGCCCGACGGGTACTGCTCCGAATACGATTACGTGAACTGTACCTGCCTTCGCAACTAGGGGTCTCCCGGATCCCGGCCGGCGCCCGCGAAAGGCGGGCGCCGGTTTCTGCGAGTATCTGGAGCTGATCTCGAAAAACTTCTCGGCGATGGATCGCCGGGCGGGGCTCTAGGGCAACGGCATCTCCCCCGCCAAAATCTTCCGCGCGATCTCCGGCGGTGGGATCGGTCCCGCTCCTCCGGGTTTGATGCCGGGGCCGGGCTCGCGGTGGCGGTTGAGGCGGATTGCCAACTCGCGGCGGTAGTCCTCTTCCAACTCTTTCCGGATCGCCCGAATGACCTCCGGCCTCTTCTCGGCCACTTCGCGGCGGACGAATTCGCCTGAGGCGAAGTTCCGGCCCGTTTTGGCGCGCACCTCCGGCTCGATGAAGGCTACGAGCGGCACATAGTCGCGCTGGAAGCGCGGATCGCGCTCGAGCTGGGAGACGATCGACCAGCCGAAGTAGGTGCGCAGGAAAGTCGGCTTGGCTTCGCCGAAGACGTAGTCGTAGAAGGCCTGCTGGTCTCGGCCCCGCGTCTTTGCGATCGTCCGGTCGCAGAGGCCCGCGAGGTCGTAGACCCGGAGGTTCGAGGCATAGAGGATGCCTCCCAGGTCCGGCAACAGGATGGAGGCGTCCTGTGCTCCCAGCTCTTCGGCGTAGCGGTTGTAGCGGTCCCCGAAGTAATAGGCGACATCGTCGAAGGGGATGGTCGGGGCGAAGGCGAATTCGATCGAGCGGCCGGTGAAGAGCAGGAGAGACAAGCCGACCGCCGCCACGCCTCCGAGGAGCGCCGGGAAGCGCCGCCGCTCGGGAGTGGGGAGCCACGCTTCGCCGAGAGTCACGGCGACGAGGGCCGCATAGGCGTAGACAAAGGGAAAGAACGGCGTCGCCATCCGGTACTCGGCCATCCAGTCGTCCGGCAGCAGGAGGAAGGCGAAGGCCGGCAGGGCCGCAAAGGCGAGAAGCGCGCCGTGCTCCCAGCGGAAACGCTTCTTTCCGATCAGGTAGGCGGTGGCGAGGCTGAGAAGGATCAGGACGATGGCTCCGGCCGGCCCCGCCAGGCTGCGCATCAGGTCGAGCAGCTTGAGCGCCCGCGCCGGCTCAAGGGTGAGCACGTCTAGGAGGTCCCGCAGGGACATCCCCCCCTTGGCGTAGTAGGTGTTCGGCACGACGTCCCCGAAGTAGAGGACGCGGAAGGCGAAGTACGCGGCGAAGGGGAGGCCGAATGCGAGGGTGTAGGGCAGGAGGCGGCGGAAACCCTTCACCCCCGTCCCCGCAGCGGTCAAGCTCAGGAGCGGATAGAGAACGGCAAAGACGATCCCTTCGGGCCGCGTGAGCGCGATCCCGGCGGCGGTGAGGCCCGCCGCCACGGCGAAACGTGAGGAAGGAACCCATCCCTTATGGGAATTCTCCCTTTCACGCACGCAGATCCAGAGCAGCAGGCAGAAGAGGAAGACGTAGAGCGGGTTTTCGAGGCCGGAGCAGGTCCAGATCACGAACGACGTATTGACGGCGAGGAGCAGGAGCGTTAGCCAGGAGACGGCACGGGGTCCGCCGGGGCGCCGGAGCGAGGCGTCGAGAAGGAAGAAGGAGGCCGCGGTGAGGACGAGGCTCAGGATTTTCGGCGTGACGGTCGGGTCGAAGAGGCGGAGGAGGAAGGCCGGGGCGAGGAGGAAGACCCAGAGCGGATTCGAGTAGCCTTCGATCGGCGGCAGGCCCGGCTGGGAGACGAGGCCGTGGCCAGCCGCGAGGTTGCGGGCATAGACGAAAGAGATGCCCGCGTCGTCCACGATCCATGTCGCGAAGAAGAGCGAATGAAGGAGATAGACGGCGGTGGCCGTCAGAGGGATGAGGAACAGGCGCCTGTTCATTCGTGAAAGCGATCCTAGCCCGAACGACGCTTTCTCGCCGGCCCCCCTCGCCAACTTTCGTCAGGCCGAAATCCAGACTTTCGGCAGAGGCGTCGCCTCGGCCCGTCCCCCTAAAGTGCAGACCGTT
Source organism: Thermoanaerobaculia bacterium (assembly GCA_035607435.1). GTDB lineage: Bacteria > Acidobacteriota > Thermoanaerobaculia > Multivoradales > UBA5704 > DASYKS01. The sequence goes on from DATMZU010000064.1 coordinate 21,832, forward strand.
CCGGACATTCCGCGGTCGGCCGCCATAGGGAGGCCGGCGCGCTTCCATCCAAGTCATCCAGGAGATCGAGCCATGAAGAAAGCTTCCCGCCTCACCCTTCACCGCGAAACCCTCGCCGTCCTCGGCATCTCACCGCTCGCCGCCGCCCAAGGCGGCGAGATCGGATTGCCACCAAGCCAGATCTGTCCGACCCGCCTTTGCATCAGCCGATTCTGCCCGGATCAGACGATCTTCAATACCTGCGGCGCGGGTTGTACGGTGAATCCCTACTGACCTTCGCAACCCCGGCGGGTGACTATAATCACCCGCCGACCCGGCCAGGAGCACCCGTGACCCCGACACCCCATCACCGAAACCGCATCGGCACCCTCGCCTGGGCTCGACGGAACGGCGGACGCTTGAGCGCGGGAGAGCGGTTCGCCTTCGCCCGCGCGACGATCGCCCGGGTTCTTCGATCCGAAACGGGCCGGGTGCTGCGTCGATTCGGTTTCGCCGGTCCGAAGCAGGTCGCCCTGGCGCTCGCTGAGATCCCTCTGCCGCAGACTCCGATCGCGGGCGCCGCCGCCGCACTCTGTACCGAGCATTCGACCCCGGCGCTCAGCAACCATTGCCACCGCACCTACCTGTGGGGGGCACTGCTCGCCGCGCGCGACGGCGTGAAATACGACGCCGAGCTGTTCTACGTTGTGAGCCTGCTCCACGATCTTGGGCTCACCGAGCGCTTCGCGCCGCAGGGGCCGGTTGCCTGCTTCGCCCTCTCGGGTGCCGAGGCGGCGGAGCGCTTCGCCCGGCGGGAGGGCTGGACGACTCTCCGCGCCGAAATGCTTGCCGAGGCGATCTGCTTGCATTTGAATCCGAACGTCTCTGTCGAAGAGGGGGCCGAGGCGCACTTGGTGCGCCAGGGCTCCGGGCTCGACGTCGTTGGGCTCCGCTTCGACGAGATCGCCCGGGGAACTCGGGCGGAAGTGCTCGGGCGGCATCCGCGGATCGGGCTGTCGAAAGAGCTGGCCGCAACGCTCGATCGCGATGCGGGCCTGCATCCGCACACTCGCATGGCTGGACTTTGCCGGCTGGGCTTCGCCGGGCGGGTGAGAAGCGCGCCGTTTTCTGAGTAATGCTAGACTCGACCGCGCTTTGAACGACGACCCTCCGAGTTCGTGTACCGCCGTTCGGCCGCGCATTGGCGCCTGCCGGATGTGCCGGGCACCCCGCGTTTCCCTTTCCAGTAACCGATGATCCCCCTACTGATCCTGGCGGCTGTACCCGGCGAGGCGGCTCCGAGCGCGCCTTGGACGGGGCTGTTGTTCGCCTTCGTTTTGATTCTCTTGAACGGCTTCTTCGTCGCCGCCGAGTTCGCGCTGGTCAAGGTGCGGCCGACGCAGCTCGATCCGCTCGCGGCCGAAGGAGGCAAAAGCGCCGAGATCGCGCGGCACATGCTGCGGCATCTCGATGCCTACCTCTCGGCCACCCAGCTCGGCATCACGCTCGCGAGTCTGGCGCTCGGCTGGGTGGGCGAGCCGGCTTTCGCCTGGGTGGTCTCCCCGGTGGTCAATTGGCTGACCGGCGGGACCAATCCGGTGCTGGTCCATTCGATCGCGGTGTGGCTGTCGTTCCTAGCGATCACGATCCTGCACATCGTCCTCGGCGAGCAGGCGCCGAAGACCGTGGCGATCCGCAAGCCTGAGGGGACCAGCCTGTTCATCGCGCTGCCGCTGTTCGCGTTCTACAAGGTCACCTACCCGGCGATCTGGCTGCTCAACAAGGCGGCGCAGGGGCTGCTGCGAATGGTCGGCATCCAACCGGTTTCGGAAAGCGAGCTGGCGCACGACGAGGAAGAGCTGCGGCTGCTTCTCTCGGGGCCGCAAGCGGGCGACCTGTCGAACCAGAAGCGCGAGCTGCTGGACAACATCTTCGAGCTGTCGCACCGGGTGGCGCGGCAGATCATGGTTCCGCGCGGCGATGTCATCTACCTTTCGACCGACCGGCCGCTGGACGAGAACCTGCGCATCGCGCGGCGCTCCGGCCACACCCGCTTTCCGCTCTGCGAGGGCGATCTCGACCATCCGATCGCGATCGTCCACATCAAGGACATCTTCCGCGCCGATCGGCCGATTTCGAAGATCCAGGACATCGCGCGGCCGATCGTCTTCGTTCCCGAGACGTTGGAGCTCGACCGCCTGCTCAAGCGGATGCGCGGCGAAAAGTTCCACCTCGCGGCGGTGATGGACGAATACGGCGGGGTCTCCGGCATCGTCACTCTCGAAAACGTGATCGAGGAGATCGTCGGCGAAATCCAGGACGAATTCGACCGCGAGACCGCGGAGCTGGAAGGGCTTGCGGGGAGCGACGGGGTCTACCACGTCTCCGGCGCGATGCTGGTCGAGGATCTCGAAGACGAGCTGGATCTGGAGCTGTCGGAACGCGACGAGGACACGATCGGCGGCGTCGTCCTCTCCGAGCTAGGCCGCGTGCCGCAGGTCGGCGACTCGATCGTGCTCGGCCCTCTGCTGCTCGAAGTGATCGCGATCGACGGTCATCGGGTCAAAACCCTGCGCGCGACCGTCCAGTCCGAATCCGCCGCGGAACCGCCGGAACATTAAGCCGGTGAACGACTTAGAGCCCTGGTGGCTCGCCCGGCGCGCCGAGTTGCTCGGACACGCCGCCGAGGCCTCTCCCGCCTACGTCTACGATCGCGCCAGTCTTGATTGCGCCGCCGCGGAGCTAGCCTCTCTCGGCGTCTTCGATCGCCTTCTCTATGCGGTGAAGGCGAACCCCCACCCGGAGATCCTCCGCCGCTTCGCCGCGCTCGGACTCGGCTTCGAATGCGTCTCGCCGGGCGAGATCGAGCGCGTGCTCCAGAGTTGCCCCGAGGTGTCGCCGGACCGCATTCTGTTCACGCCGAATTTCGCTCCCCGCCGCGAGTACGAACAGGCGCTCGAAACCGGCGTCCATCTGACGCTCGACAGCCTGCATCCGCTCCTCCACTGGCAGGAGAGCCTCGCCAGGCGCGAAGTCTTCGTTCGGCTCGACCTCGGCCGCGGCGCAGGTCACCATTCCCACGTCCGCACCGCCGGAGCGCATTCGAAGTTCGGAATCCCGCGCGAAGAATGGGAAGAGCTGGCGCAGCTCGCCCGCCGCGCGGACGTCCGCATCGTGGGTCTCCACAGCCACGCCGGCAGCGGCATTCTGGATTCGGAAGTCTGGCGCCAGACCGCGCTCGATCTCGCCGACGCGACCGCGCTGTTCGCCGAGGTCACGGTTCTCGATCTGGGCGGCGGTTTGGGCGTTCCCGATCAGCCGAACCAACCACAACTCGATTTACGGCCTCTCGCCGAAGCGCTTCGCGCATTGGACCGGAATTTGGAAACCGCCGGGCGCCGCTTCCAGCTCTGGCTCGAACCCGGGCGCTACTTGGTGGCAGAAGCCGGCGTGCTACTCGCAACGGTCACCCAGGTGAAGGGCAAAGGCGAGAACCGCTACGTCGGCGTCGATACCGGCATGAACTCGCTGATCCGACCGATGCTCTACGGCGCCCACCAGGAGATCGTGAACCTAACCCGCCAGGGCGAGCCCCCGACCGCACGGGTGACGATCGTCGGCCCGATCTGCGAGACCGGCGATGTCCTAGGAGTCGACCGCCTGCTACCGGAAACCCGCGAAGGAGACGTCCTGCTGATCGCCACCGCCGGAGCCTACGGCCACTCGATGAGCTCGCACTACAACTTGCGCGAACCGGCGCGGGAGGTGGTGATTTGAGGCACCAGACCTACGCGCAGAGCAGCTCGATGCGCTCCGGTGAAGCGTAACCGCGGAGAGATAGCTTGATTTTCGATCTTCCATGGCCCAATATTTTGAGATGCCAAAATCTTTGCTCGCCCTCGCCCTTCTGGTCGTCACCCCGGTCCTCGCTCAAGCGCCTGACGACGTCCCCCCGATTCAGGACAACTCGTTCCTGATCGAAGAGGCCTACAACCAGGAGATGGGCGTGGTGCAGCACATCTCGACCTGGCAGCAGGACCGCGACAGCCATGACTGGAGCTCGACGTTCACCCAGGAATGGCCGTTCTTGAGCCCGAAGCACCAGCTGAGCTACACGCTCGAATGGGACCATGCGGCGGGGGTTTTCGGCGACGAGGGAAGCGGCGGGCTGGGCGATCTCGCGATCAACTATCGATATCAGCTGATCGGCGACGGCAACGCCCCGGTCGCGTTTTCGCCCCGGTTGACTCTTCTGGTGCCGACCGGCGACGCCAGGAAAGGACGCGGCGCGGGGGAGGCCGGCTTGCAGGTCAACCTGCCGCTTTCGGTGGTGGTCTCGCCACGCTTGGCGGCGCACACCAACGTGGGATTCACCTGGACGCCCAATGCCGAAAACGAAATCGGCGACAAAGCCGACAATTTTTCACCTCAGCTCGGTCAAAGCCTGGTCTGGCTGGTGAATCCCCGCGTCAATCTGATGCTCGAAGCCGTCTACGCGAATGAAGAATCGACGGTCTCCCCGGGACGCACCGAGAAGACCAACAGCTTTACGATCAGCCCGGGCATCCGCTGGTCGCACAACTTCGCGAGCGGCCTGCAGATCGTCCCCGGGATCGCCTTTCCGATCGGCGTCGGCCCGAGCGACGGCGACAAGGCGGTCTTTCTCTACCTGAGCTTCGAGCACCCGTTCGGCAAGGGAAAATAGATCGAGGCCGGGCGATTCGCCTGGCACATCGATTGCTCTCTGCTCGCGCGAATTCTGCGCGAAGGATCTTCTAGTCGTTGGGAGGCGTCATGGTTTCAGTCGGCCGTGGGTCGTGGTGCGCCGGGATCGCCATCGCCGCCCTTGTAGGAACGGGAGCGCTCTCCGCCCAGCCGTTGCAAAAAGCGGCCATCCAGGTCGATCCGGGCAACACCAAGCTCACCGGGCAGACCTTCGGCTACCGGCTGACGTACCAGTGCAACGCCACGGTGGGCAACTGCCTGAACGCGGTGGTGACCGACGTCCTCCCTCCCGAGGTGGTGTTCGTCTCCGCCGTCGGCACCAGCGATGTCGCCTCGACCACGACGCCCTCGGCGGGCAGCACGGGCACGGTGACCTTCACCCTGATCAACCCGCTGCCCGCGGGCAACTCCGGCGACCTAATCATCAACGTCCGTTTTCCCAACGGCTCGACGCCAAACGGCACGGTCGCGACCAACACGGCGACCGGAACCAACCTCGCGACCCCGCCGGGATCGTTCACCACCCCGGCGGTCGCGGTGACCGCGGTCTCCAGCTCGCAGGTGACGCTCGACAAGTCGCTGCTGACCTCCCCCGCGAACCTCGACATGCCCGAGAGCTACCGGCTGCGGATCTCCGTCTCCGGCAATCCGGGCTCGCTGAACTTGACCGCCGTCGGACCGGTGACCGACACGCTGCCGACCGGCACCGTGTTCAACGGCGCCACCCCCGCCGCCGACTGCCAGCCGGGTTGCGTCGGCACGACCCCGGCGACCGTCACCTGGACCTCCCCGTGCGGCCTGCCGGTGGCAGCCGGCGGCAACTGCGACATCACGGTGAACGTGACCTTCCCGAGCGCAACGTTCCCCTCGGGCACGAACGTCACGAACTCGTTCACCGCGGCGGGTACGCCGCTGGGGCAGCCGGCGAACCCCAGCCTGGGCGTAGGCAGCGTGACCCATCCGGTGACGACCTTCGTACCAAGCCCGAGCGCGGGCTTGGCGAAGGACATCGAGGGAAGCAGCCCGAATCCGCCGACGCTCAATCAGACGTTCAGCTACAACTTCGCTCCGAGCAATAACGGCAACCTTCCCCTCGACTCCATGGTTGTGATCGACACCCTGCCGATCGAGCTGCAGGTTTCGAGCGTCACCACCGGTGCCTACTCGGGTCTTGCGGATTTCGCGGCCGGCGAAGGCGTGCGGGTGAGCTACGAGAAGAACACGGCGCCCGGCGTCTTCACGCTCTGGGGCAGCTCGCCGAACACCACGACCAGCACGACGCTCACCGCGCCGCCGCCGGGCTTGGGTGCGGGCGAGTACCTGACCAAGATCCGCTGGGAGTACGGCCAGGCGGCGGCCGGCATGTCGGCATTCTCGCGGCCGCTGATTACGGGCAAGATCGTCAATCCGAACAACGCCGGAGGGCCGGTCGCCTTCGGCAACACGATCCACAACTGTGTCGCCCTGACCGCGGTCTACACGGCCGGGCCGACCAACGTGAGCCAGACCGTCTGCCGGGATTTCGTCCTCTCCGGTCCGTTCGTGCAGCTCAACCCGGCGAAAGAGAATCTCTCGGGCGGTCCGTTCCTACCCGGCCAGAGCGTCGCGTTCCGCCTGCGGGTGCGCTCGGCGCCCCAATCGAGCGATCCGGTGCCGCTCCAGTTCGTGATCTCCACCGACCTTCTGCCGGTCGATATGTTGTTTTCCAACTGGACGTTCGACGATCGCGGGACCGGGCTGCCCGCGCCGCAGGTGTTCGACCAGATCCCCAACTTCGCGGGCACCGGACGCACCCTTTTGCGCTGGCGGTGGAACGCGGGGAGCGGCAACCTCGGCGTCAATCAAGAGGTTTGGATCAACATCTCGACCACCGTTCGGAACGGCGCCGTGAGCGGCAGTCTGGCGAACGACTTCACGCTGGAGCATGACGCGCCGGGGTTCTCTCAGCGCTGCTCGGGCTCCTCGGTGAGCGACCCGCTCGACTACGACTCCGACGCCAACACCGCCGAGACGCTCTGCCGCGGCACCGGCACGATCACGATCGCGCCGGTCGCCCAGTTGATTTCGAACAAGCGGGTCCAGGGCGATTGCGACGGCGGCTTCACCGCGGCGTCGCTCGGAACGCTTCTCGGCGGTTCGATCGACTACCGGCTGCTGGTCCAGAACGTCGGCACGATCCCGATGAACAACTTCGTCATCGTGGACATCCTGCCGTTCGTGGGCGACACCGGCGTGCTCGACACCAACCCGCGCAACTCGCTCTGGGCGCCGATCCTCACCGCGCCGATCACCGCGCCGCCCGGAACCACCCTTTCCTACAGCCTGTCGGGCAACCCCTGCCGGCCGGAGGTCGGCGTTCCGAACACCGGCTGCGATCCCCCGAACTGGACCACCGCGGCCCCCGTGCCGATCTCGCTCGCCCGCTCGTTCAAAGTCGAGTTCAGCGCGCGGACGATTCAGCCGTTCGACTTCCTCACCTTCGATTTCCGCATGACCGTGCCGGCGGGCACTCCCACCGGCGGCCAGCAGGCGTTCAACTCGTTCGCCTACCTGGGCGCGCGGGCGGATGGCATCGGCAACCTTTCGGTCGAGCCGAACAAGGTGGGCGTGGCGATCGGCGCCTGCCCGGCCGCGGCGCTCGGCGATTTCGTCTGGCTCGACAGCAACCGCAACGGCCTTCAGGACGATGGTCCGACCGGCGTGAACGGCGTGTTCGTCGAGCTGCTCGCGCCCGGCGCGGACGGCATCGCCCGCACCGCGGACGATTTTCTGGTGAGCACGACGGTCACCGCGAACGACGTCTCGAACCAGCCCGGCTGGTACCAGTTCCCCGGCCTTGCGGCGGGAACCTATTTCGTCCGCTTCACGCCGCCGCCGAACCTCGAAGTCACCCTGCGCGACGCGGGAGGCGACGCGATCGATTCCGACGTCGATCCGGTGACCGCGTGCAGCCCCGTGGTGGTGCTCGGCCCCACCGACTCCAATCAGACGATCGACATGGGGCTCGTGCCGCCCGTGACCGCGGCGCTCGGCAACTACGTCTTCTTCGACATCGACAACGACGGGCTCCAGGACGGCCCGGCCGATTTCGGGGTCAACGGCGTCGCGGTGAAACTGTTCGCCGACAACGGCAACGGCACGCCCGAACCGGGCGGCGCGGACGGCTCTCCGGTCGCAATCACGGCGACCGCCAACGACGTCTTCGGCCAGCCCGGCTATTACCTGTTCGAGAACCTCCTGCCGGGGGTCAAGTACTTCGTCCAGTTCATGCTGCCGCCGACCGCGACAGGTTTCACCACCCGGGACGCGGGAGGCGACGACACGCAGGATTCCGACGCCAACACCGGCAACGGCACCAGCCCGCTGGTGATGCTGATGTCGGGCGAGACGAACCTGACGATCGACGCCGGCCTGGTCCGGCCCTCCGGCACGCTCCGGCTGGGCAACCAGGTCTGGATGGACAACGACAACGACGGCGTGTTCGAGCCGCAGAACGGCGAGATGGGAATCGACGGCGTGCGCCTCGATCTCTATCTCGACGCCAACGGCGACGGAATGCCCACGCTCGACGAGTACGTGACGACGACCGCCACGTTCACCGCGAACGGTTTCGCCGGCCGCTATGAATTCGCCCAGCTCGCGCCGGGCAACTACCTGGTGGTCGTTCCGGCCTCGAACTTCCTCGGCTCCGGCCCCCTCGCGGGCAAGCAGAGCAGCACGGGCAACGACCCGGCGCCCGATCCGGACGATGACGTGAACGGCGACGACAACGGCACGCCCTCGGGCTCTCTGGTCGCGAGCCGGCCGGTCACCCTCTCTTCGAACGGCGAGCCGACGACCGACGGCGATACGGACGCGAACAGCAACCTGACCGTCGATTTCGGCTTCACGGCGGGCGCGACTCCGCCCGAGTTCGATTACGGCGACGATCCGGACGTGGTGGCCGGGGCGTTCTCGCCCACCGACTACCAGACCACCGCGCTCGACGCCGGCGCCGCGCACCGGGTGGGGGTGATCAACGCCCCCTACCTCGGAAGCTGCGTCGATGCCGATCCGGGCACCCAGCAGAGCACGGCCGCCAACGCCGACGACGCGAACTCCTACGGCACGACCGTCGGCTCCTGCGCGTTCGCGGGCGACGACGAAGACGGCGTCTCCTTCGCCAACCCGCTGCGCCCGGGCTCGCCCGTCAACATCGCGGTGACCGCGAGCTCCGGCACTTCCCCGTGCACCCTATCGGCCTGGATCGACTGGAACCGCGACGGCGACTTCCTCGATGCCGGGGAGCAGATCGCGACGGCGGTTTCGGTTCCTTCCGGCACCACGACGAACTTGAATCCGACCGTGCCGGCCGGCGCGCGGCCGGGCTTGACCTACTCGCGCTTCCGCTGCGCTTCGGCGCCGGTCGCCGGGCCGACCGGCATGGCGCCGGACGGCGAGGTCGAGGATTATCTCGTCGCGGTGGTCGGCATGGACTTCGGCGACGCGCCCGATTCCTACGGCACCACGATCGGCGCGAACGGCCCGCGCCACAACGTCGATCCGAACGCACCCCTCACCCTCGGCTCCTGCGAGGATACCGAGGCGGACGGCCAGCCCGGGGCCTCGGCTCTGGGCGACGACAACGCGCAGGGCAACCCGAGCGTCGGCCTCTGCTTCGACGACGAGGACGGCGTGGCGATCCCGATGCTCGTCGCCTGCCAGAACGCCGCGATCACCGTCACGGTCGGCGGACCGGCCGGCGGCGGGCGGCTCGACGCCTGGATCGACTGGAACCGCAACGGCACGATCGAGATCACCGAGCCGATCGCCACCAATCTCGCGGTCGTGCCGGGCACGAACGTGCTCAACGTTTCTGTACCCTGCGACGCCAATCCCGGCACGGCCTATGCGCGCTTCCGGCTCAGCACGGCCGGGAATCTGCCGCCGACGGGAGCGGCGGCGGACGGCGAGGTCGAGGACTACACCCTCCTGATTAAGGGGAGCGACTGGGGCGACGCCCCGGCGCCGTACCCTACGCTTGCCGCGAACAACGGCCCGAACCATGGCGTCGATCCGGCCGCGCCGCGCTTCCTAGGGAGTTGTGTCGATACCGAGGCGAACGGCCAGCCGACGATCCCGGCCGACGGCGACGACCTCGCGGCCGGACCCGCCGTTGGCACCTGTACGGCCAACGACGACGAGGACGGCGTGGTGTTTGCGACCCCGCTGATCGGCTGCCAGGCGGCGACGGTCACGGTCACCGCGAACGTCGCCGGCCGTCTGGACGCCTGGATCGATTGGGACCGCGACGGCGATTGGCTCGATGCGGGCGAACAGATCGCGGCAAATCTCGCGCTCGCGGCGGGCGCCAACCCGCTGGCCTTGAGCGTCCCCTGCGGCGTGAACCCCGGCGCCACCTACGCGCGCTTCCGCACCAGCTCGACAGGCGGCCTCTCCTCGACGGGAGCCGCGATGGACGGCGAGGTCGAAGATCACCGGGTCATCCTGCGCGGCGGCGATTTCGGCGACCTGGCGGACACCTTCGGCACCACGTTCGCGGCCGGCGGCCCGAATCACGGGGTGGACACGGCTTCGACCCTGCGGCTCGGCGTCTGCGTCGATACCGAGATCGACGGCCAGCCGACCGCTTCGGCGAACGGCGACGACGGCGGACCCGGCACCAGCTCCTCGGGAACGTGCACGTTGGAAGGTGACGAGGACGGCGTGATCTTCCTCGACGTTCGGCCCGCCGCCTGCCAGACCGCGAGGCTGCTCGTGACCACCGGTGCCGTGGGCCTCCTCGACGCCTGGTTCGATTTCGACGGCAACGGCTCGTTCGGCGACGACGAGCAGATCTTCGACAACCGCGCTCTGGCGGCCGGAGCGAACAACCTGACGTTCAACGTCCCCTGCTCCGCCGTTCCCGGTTTGCGCGGAACGCGCTTCCGGTTCTCGTCGACCGGCGTGGTCGGACCGGGCGGCCCGTCGCCGGACGGCGAGGTCGAGGATTACGTCGTCACCGTCAAGGGCGTCGATTTCGGCGACGCGCCGGACAGCTACGGCACCAGCCACTTCTTCCTCGGCCCGAACCACGGGGTCGATCCGTTCATCCCTCGGTTCCTCGGTTCCTGCGTCGATACCGAGAGCGACGCGAGCCTTCCATTTGACGGCGGCGGCGACGACGGAGCGACCGGTGCGCCGACGGGCACTTGCGCCGTTCCCGGCGACGACGAAGACGGCGTTGCCTTTTCCGGCCTCCCGAGCGCCTGCCTGCCGTTCGATCTGACCGTCACGGCCAACGTGGCGGGACGACTCGATGCCTGGATCGATTGGAACCACGACGGCGATTTCCTGGACACCGGCGAGCAGATCGCGGCCAGCCGACTTCTGGCCGCCGGAGCCAATCCCCTCCACCTGACGGTACCTTGCGACGTTCCCACGGGAGGCACGTACGCGCGATTCCGATTCAGCTCCGCAGGCGGCCTCCCGCCCACCGGCCCGGCCGCCGACGGCGAGGTCGAGGATTACCGGTTGATCGTCCAGGGCGCGGATTTCGGCGATGCGCCCGACAGCTACGGCACGACGTTGGCTTCCGGCGGGCCGTTCCACTCGACGAATCTGTTCACCCCTTTGGTTCTCGGGCGATGTGTCGACGAGGAGCCCGACGCCCAAACCCCGCTCGACGGCAGCGGGGATGATCTCAATGGCGCCGGCGCCGGCTCCGGATTCTGCGCGAACGGCGACGAGGATGGATTCCTCCTGCCTCGGCCCAAGCTGATCCCCTGCCAAGCGGCGCAGCTCTCCTTGGCCGCCGTTCCCGCCGCCGGCCTGCTCGACGCCTGGATCGATTGGAACCGCGACGGCGACTTCCTCGACGCCGAGGAACGGATCGCGACGGCCCGCCCCATTTTCGGGTCCGAGAATCCGGTCCTCGTGGAGGTCCCCTGCACCGCCGTCGCCGGGCCGAGCTTCGCCCGCTTCCGCCTGAGCTCGGCGGGTGTCTCGGGGCCGACCGGCTCCGCGCCGGACGGCGAGGTCGAGGACTATGCGGTGACGATCGAAGCCGTGGACGGCGGCGATGCGCCGGACAGCTACGGCACGCTCTTCGCGAACAACGGCCCGAGCCACGGCCGGGTGCCCGGATTCTCGCTCGGCGCCGCGATTGACGGCGAGCCGGACGGCCAGCCGACGCCGGGAGCCGACGGCGACGACGTGAACGGACTCCCGGACGACGAAGACGGCGTCGATTTCAACACCGGTGCGGCCGCGAGCGTCACCGCTTGTGGCACCACGAACCTCACCGTCACGCTCTCCCTGCCGCCCGCC
>DATMZU010000183.1:0-6045 GCA_035607435.1 Thermoanaerobaculia bacterium
TAGCTCGCGGCAGACGTCGATCTGCGAACCAACGGCCGGATCTCGATCGACCTCGACACGGCAGGAGTCGCTTCGGGCGAGCAGCGTTTCGAGACCGTGACGCTCGACGGCAGGGGAACCCGCGGCGCGCACGAGATCCAGCTTGCGGTCAAGGCACCCGAAGGAACGCTCGACGTGGCGCTCGCGGGGGGTCTCGATGGCAGCACCACATGGAACGGAACGATCCGTCGGCTCGATTTGAAGAACGATCAGACCGGCGCCTGGGGCCTGGCCGAACCGGCGCGGCTCACCGCGGGGACGACTCGCGCCGCGTTGCGGGACTTCTGCTGGACCTCCGGCGCGGCCCGCCTGTGCGCCGAGGGGAACTGGTCGCAGGCCGGGCCATGGGCCGCGTCGGGCACGATCGCCGACCTGCCGTTCTCGCTGTTTCAGCCGTTCCTCCCGCCCGATTTGGAGATCGTGGGCGCCACGACCGGCAAATTCTCAGGATCCGGATCGGCGGGCGTCGTCATCGCCGATCTCGACCTTTCGCCGGGACCGGGCGAAATCCGCTATCCGACCGAGGACGGCGACAAGGCGACGATCCGCTTCGACCGGGGAATCGTCCGAGCGCAGGCCGGCGCGGCGGGATTGACCGGTCATGCCGAGCTGACCTTCGTCGATACCGGAAACGTCCGCGCCGACCTGGAGCTGCCGCGCTTCAATCTCGTCGGCGCGCCGCCCGAAAGCCAAACGCTCGGAGGCCACATCGTCGCCGATTTTTCGAGCCTCGGCCTGCTCGAAGCGTTTGTCCCCGATCTGCGCGACCCGCGCGGCGCCTTGACCGCCGACCTGACGCTCGGGGGCACGGTGGCGAAACCGACCGTCCGCGGCACCGCGAAGCTCGAACGCGGCCAGGTGGACGTTCCGGAATACGGCCTGGAGCTACGCCAGATCGAGCTGGCCGCGACCAGCGCGGGCGAAGGGCCGATCGCGATCCGCGGCGGCGCTCGCTCCGGGAAGGGAAACGTCACCCTCTCCGGAACCGCCGCGCTCGACGGGACTCCCAGCCGGCTGACGATCGAAGGGAGCCGCTTCCAGGCCGCGAACACGAAGGAGATCAAAGCGGTCGTCTCGCCCAAAATCGAGATCGCCATGCAGGGATCGCGGATCGACGTGACCGGCGAGGTGGAGATTCCGGAGGCCACGATCGAGCAGGAGAAGCGCAAACCGGCCGCCGTGCCGGTCTCGTCCGACGTGGTGATCCTGCCGCCGTCCGAGGAGGTCGTGCGCACCGCGAAGGCAACTCCCGCCGAAATCCACGCCCGCGTCCGCCTGATCCTGGGCGACAAGGTCTCGATCAAGGCGCTCGGTTTTTCCGGCAAGCCGAAGGGCAGCCTGCTGGTAATCGAGGAGCCGGGCAAGGCGACCACGGCGGTCGGCGAGCTGACGGTAGAAGACGGCGTCTACAAGTCCTACGGCCAGGATCTGAAGCTCGAACGCGGCCGGCTGATCTTCGCCGGAGGCCCGATCGACAACCCCGGGCTCGACCTCAAAGCGTTCCGAAAGGCGGACGACGGAACGATCGCGGGAATCAACGTCCGCGGCACGCTCCGCTCGCCCCAGGCCACCCTCTACTCCGAGCCCCCGATGGGCGAAAGCGAGGCGCTCGCTTACCTTCTCCTCGGTCATCCGCTCGGCCAATCGACCGGAGAGGAAGGCGACCTGCTCGCCAACGCAGCCAACAGCCTGGGGCTCAAAGGCGGCAACCTGCTCGCCAAGAAACTCGCCGCCCGCTTCGGCCTCGAAGAGGCCCGGATCGAATCGACCGGCGGCCTCAAAGAAGCCTCCGTGGTGGTCGGCAAATACCTCTCGCCGCGCCTCTACGTCACCTACGGCCTGGGGCTGTTCGAGCCGGTCAGCACGTTCAAAATCCGCTACCTCCTCGGCCGCGAATGGTCCCTCCAGGCCGAACAATCCGGCACCGCAACGGGAGCGGACATCCTCTACAGCATCGAGCGCGGCAAAGGCGGAGCGACCCAGGCGCCGAAGAAGGACCAGGGCGAGCCCGCGAAGGTTCCGGCGGAGGGCGGGGGCGGGGGCGGGTAGAGCAAGAATCGGTTGGATCCAGCCCGTGCCGACTTGCAGAAGTCGCCCGGAACACCTAAGATAGCTTTCTAACACAATCACGCTTGCGAAGAATGGGGCTTGCCCCTTTATGCCTGACCTCTCGCGCCGGCACTTGACTCCCGCTTCCCTTGCGGGCGCGCGCATTTGGCTCTCTGGAGCGCTTCCGGAAACGGAAGACACCACGGATACCCAACGCGAAGCGATCCTTGATTTCGTTCGTCGATTCTCGCGCCGGGTCTTCGAACGCGGTGGCCACATCATTCACGGCAGTCACCCAAGTTTCACCCCCACGCTTATGGCAGAGGCGATCCGCCATCAAAACGCAGGCGGCGCCAAGGATTGTTTGACGCTCGCGGTCTCGCGTTACTGGTCGAAGAATACGGATGACGTTCCTACCCATGACTGGGGTAAGGCGGCCCTTGTTTTCGAGACGCCCGAAGCCTCGGGGCAACGGGCTCGCGACGAAAGTCTCGAAATTCTACGGAAATGGCTGGTATCGCGATGCGATGCGCAGGTGGCCGTCGGCGGCAAATGGTGGAAGTCGGTCGGCGGACGCTCCGGCGTTCCTTTGGAAATTGAGCTGGCGATCGAAAGAGGCCTGCCTTGCTTTCTTCTGGGAGGGCTTGCCGGAGCCGCGCAGACCTACGTCCAGGAACAGCCGCAAATTTTTGCTCGCCTCAAGAACGGCCTCGATGAAGCCGAGAACCGCGAGTTCTCCACTAAGGCGGACATCGGAAGCTTGGCAGAGGAGTTGTGCGAACATCTGGAGCGGCTACCACTGGTGCACGGGCGAGGCTCGGATGGGGTCTCTTTCCGCATCCTGGCGCTTGACGGTGGGGGCCTGAAAGGCGCGTTTACCGCCTCCGCGTTGGCCACCTGGGAGGAGCATACCAAGCTTCGGATCATCGACCATTTCGATCTCGTGGCAGGGACGTCGACCGGCGGAATCCTCGCTCTCGGACTGGGGCTCGGCCTTTCGGCGCAAGAGATGCTCAATTTTTATCGAAAGCGCGGACCGGTGATTTTTCCGGTCACCAGTCTCCGCCGTCGGTTGAAACACATTCTGCGACACCTGTTTCGACCGAAATATTCCCAAGAAATCCTGTTGCGCGAGCTTGAATCGGCATTTCACCGCAATGGCCCGCCGGCCACCCTCAAGACCTCTCTCTGTCGTCTGGTCATCCCCACGTATCACGCCGTCGCGGGGGCGTCTCATATCTTTCGGACCCCGCACCAGGCCGACCTGACCGCCGATGCGGACACCGAGTTTGCCCATGCCGCACTGGCCACGGCCGCCGCGCCCACATTTTTCGCCGCGGCCAGAATCGCCGGTAAGATCGCGGAGAGCCGCTATTTCGACGGCGGCGTCTGGGCCAACTCTCCCGCCATGGCCGCGATCATCGAGGCCTCGTGTTTCCTGCAAATTCCATTGGAGCGCGTCGACGTGTTGAGCGTCGGAACGACGGAGGAGCCGTTCAGCGTGCGGGCACAGACCTATGCCGGCGTGTTCAAATGGTTGTGGAAAGGGAAGCTCTTAAAACTCCTGATGAACGTGCAGCAGGAATCGTCGCTGAAGCTGGCGCGAAACCTGGTAGGCGACGCCCGATTTTTGCGGGTCAATACGACCACTCCGCCAGAAAGCTATTCTTTAGACGGACCCAAGGAAATCGAGGAGTTGATCGACCTGGGACGTCGCGAGGCACTTAAGCCGGAATTTCTCAGGCAGGTCAAATCGCGTTTTTTGAACGGAGTTTCCGCGGTTCCTTGGGACCATTTCGGATAGCTCGGAAGGCCGATCCGATCGCCCCCAACGTCTTCTCCCTCTACGCTTTCAGCGACACGAAGATCCAGATTGCGATCAGCACCGCCAACACCGCGAAGAAGATCATTCATCGCGCTCCAGGGCCGGGTGCCGGCAATCGATCCGGTGAAGCCGTACCAGCACCTGGAACACCCGCGGTCCGCCATAGGTGTAGGAGACGAGCCACAGCGGCACCAGGAGATGTTTGAAGGTCTGGCCCCGCAGCTGCTGGTCCATGTGTGCGCTCCGGGCTTTTCGGCTACGGCGGTGAAATCGATCTGGTACTGCTCGGCGACCCAGTTCGAGACGTGGCCCAGATCGTAGGGTACGACCGAGGCGATGGGAAACGGCTTGTACCCGATCCTCCTCTTCCAAATTTTTTGCCGTTGACAGATGAAACGCTAATATCTATGCTTGCAGCAATAATCGAAACTGAACGGACTACTAGCAGGATGGCACGGAACTCCGCAGGTATCTGTTTCACGGAGGATCAATGCGATCAAATCTACTCAGTCTCTTGTTGGTAATGACGTTCGCGGGCGAGACTTATGCGTGCCACCTTTGGCACCCTACTACTCAGCCGCCTGTCGGATCGGTGTCCCTTGTAGGGCAGGTCTCGGACCCAACAGGAAAGCCGGTTTCGGGAGTACGAGTAGAGGCCAGGGGTGTGGTATCGGTAGCGACAGACGTTCGCGGTGAATTTCGACTCGTGAAGGTTGCCGCTGTGCCTCGGCTCGCCGTCAGCTTTTCTGCGCCGGGCTTTGTAAGGACGACTCGCGTGTTTCAGACAGTGGCAGCCGGCCAGGTCATGAACGTGAACGTCATCGTGATCTGGCCTCGCGCCACGGCAATGACTGTTGATGCCGTTGCCGGTGGGCGAGTCCCGTTCGCGAACGGCGGATCCGTAACCTTGCCTCCAAATGCCCTCGTGGACAATCAAGGGCGACCACTTACTGGTTCAGCGCAGGTGAGTGTCACCTATCTTGACGTCTCCGATCGTGCCCAACGTAACGCAGTCCCTGGTGATTTCACAGCAAAGCTACGGAACGGCTCGGAGCAGCGCCTCGAGTCGTTCGGGGTCTTTGAAATTTTCGTGGCAGATGGGTCCGGCCAGCGCGCCGAACTCGCTCGCGGTAAGACAGCGGACGTTCAGATCCCTATTCCTCGCGCGTTCGGCGATCGGGCACCCGAGCGGACCAGAAGCTTCAGTTTTGACCCCTATTACGGGTATTGGCATGAGGAAGGAATGTTAGTGCGGAACGAACTCATCTACTCTGGCAAAATAAATCAGTTCGATTGGTCATGGAACGCTGACGATCCTTTGGAAAATACGTGCATGACATTTCAGGTAATGAGCCCTAACAGCACTATGCCGAGCACCATCCCTGAGCCCAACTGCCTGGTTGAGGCAACCGGCGTGAACTACGGCTCGGTCTCAACAGGCTATACTGACAACCAGGGCCTCGTCTGCCTACTCGTCAAGCGCAATGAACCCGTCTCTGTGAAGGCGATCAGCACAAATAGCGTCAACTACCAGAGCATTCCTGTCATCCTTCAGAGCCCGAACTTTTCCGCCAGTGCTTCCGATTGCGGTGACCAGGAGAAATGCCCACGGACCACAATTTTCCTGGACATCATTACTCATAATCCGTAAAACCACGAAGGGCCACGGCAGAAGATCTACTTCGTACCTCTCCTCTACGATTTCAGCGACACAAAAATCCAGATCGCAATCAGCACCGTCACCACCGCGAAGAAGATCTTCACCGCGCTCCAGGGGCGGGTGCCGGCGATGGTTCCGGTGAAGCCGTTCACCAGCACCTGGAACACTCGGGCGCCGTAGGTGTAGGAGACGAGCCAGAGCGGCACCAGGAGGTGTTTGAAGGTCTGGCCCGAGTAATCGGCTTGGACCCGTAGATTGCGATAGGTGTCGCCCGGAATCTGGGCGGCACAGAGCTGCTGCAGCTGTTGGTCCATGTCGCGCCGGGCGTTTTCGGCCGCGGCTACGAGATCGATCTGGTACTGCTCGACCACCCAACCGGAGACGTAGCCCGGATCGTAGGGAACGACCGCGGCGGTGGGAAACGGTTCGACTTTTCTCAGCAGGTCGATCTGCACGCCCTTCGTCGCGGGCA
>DATMZU010000083.1:0-3801 GCA_035607435.1 Thermoanaerobaculia bacterium
TGGACGTCGCCGCGCGCGACGGTATGGAACCAGAACGAGACGTCGTCGCCGAGCGTCACGTCGCCCGCCACGTGGGCCGACGGAGCGAGCCAGACCCGTGCGCCGAGCCGAGGCCGGCGCCCTTCGAACGGATGGATCGGCATCTCGCCTAGCTTCCGGGTTTCGTGCCCGGCGCCGGTTTGGCCGCCGCGGGCGCCGCCGGTGCAGGGACCGGCTGGGCCGAGAACAAAATTCGTTCGTAGAGCGGCCGCTGCTTCGCGAAGTCGTCTTTGCCCGCCTGGCCGACGAAATCGACGCTGGTTTTGGGCAGCGGCAGC
Organism: Thermoanaerobaculia bacterium; assembly: GCA_035607435.1. GTDB lineage: Bacteria > Acidobacteriota > Thermoanaerobaculia > Multivoradales > UBA5704 > DASYKS01. The sequence continues at coordinate 318 of DATMZU010000083.1, forward strand.
TTGAGCGTCAGGCTGGAGCGCGCCTCGGCGTCTTTGCCGCGATCGATCTGCACCAGCACGCCGCGCACGCCGTGGACCTCGCGCACCGCGACGACCGGCGCGGTCCAGGCGGCGTCTTTGGCGTCGTTCTGGCGGATCGCCGCGGCGACCGATTCCGGATTGGCGAGCGAAACGGTGGAGATCCGCACGTAGATGAAGCGCGGATCGACGTTCGGCTTCGCGTCCGGCGGTCCGATCCAGAGCCCCGGATCGTTCAGCACCTGGCGCGCGGTCCAACCCTCGGGAACCTCGATCGTGTACGGGAACGGGAACTGCGGGCTCGCGCTCGGCAGGGTGAGGCGGCGGAACTTGCTCGGCAGCGCATCGGCCGCCGAAGCGACCGAGGTCGCGGAAATCCCGCAGACGGTCAATGCGGCAACAAGGGCGAGAAAAGAAGGAACGCGCGGCATGAAGCTCCTCGATGGCCCTGGGGCGGAAACGTCCGAGAACCGAGTCGTCCGACGCCCGCCCGGGGAAGGCCGGGTGTTCCCGCGGGCGGAAAGGATCCCGCGGATTCCCGCGAGCATGGCATAAAATCAAGCGCCGTCCAACGCGTAGGCCGCGTCCATGGCGGCGGCTTGCCGTGTCAGCCCTCACCCCCGGCCCCTCTCCCAAAGGGAGAGGGGAGCCAAGCGAAAGCGACTCCCGGTTGTTCTCCCCTCTCCCTTTGGGAGAGGGGCCGGGGGTGAGGGCTGAGAAGCGGGACGGCTTCGACGAGACCGAGTCCCCCAGACAATGAACCCATCCTCCGCCGCGATCGACGTCGTCATCCCCGCGCTCAATGAAGAGGCTTCGCTGCCGCTGGTGCTGGCGGATCTCCCCCATCCGCCGGTCCGCCGCGTCGTGGTCGCCGACAACGGCTCGGCCGACGCGACCGGCCGCGTGGCGGCCCAAGGCGGCGCGGTGGTCGTTCCCGCCGAGCGCCGCGGCTACGGCAGCGCCTGCCTGGCGGGTCTCGCCTGGCTGCGCGAGAACGATCCGCCGGACGTCGTGGTCTTCATCGATGCCGACTACTCCGATCATCCGGAGGAACTGCCGCAGGTGATCGCCCCGATCCTCGCCGGCAGCGCGGACGTGGTGATCGGCTCGCGCGTGCTCGGCCGCCGCGAGCGCGGCGCCCTGCTCCCCCAGGCGCGCGCCGGCAACCTCGTCGCCTGCCTCTTGATTCGCCTGCTCTACGGCCACCGCTACACCGACCTGGGGCCGTTCCGCGCCGCCCGCTGGGACGCCCTGGAGCGAGTCGGCATGTCCGATCCGAATTTCGGCTGGACCGCGGAGTTGCAAGTCAAAGCCCTGCGCGCCGGCCTGCGCGTGGTCGAGGTGCCGGTCTCCTACCGCAAGCGCGTCGGGGTCTCTAAAATCACCGGCACGATCCGCGGCACGATCGCCGCGGGATACAAAATTCTCTGGACCGTCCTGCGCTACAGCCGGGGCCCGCTCGACCGGGCTTGAACGCCCCGGCAATTTGGAGAACGACCATGCCCGAGCCCGTCCGCTCGACGATCGACATCGAAGTCCGCTACGCCGAGACCGACCAGATGGCGGTCGTCCACCACGCCAACTACATCATCTGGTTCGAGCTCGCCCGCACCCGGATCTGCGAGATGTCCGGCTTCCACTACGCCGAGATCGAGAACATGGGCTACCTGCTGATGGTCACCGGGGTCTCCGCCCGCTACCGCCGTCCGGCGCGCTACGGCGACGTCGTCCAAGTCACCTGCTGGGGCGAGCACCTGGGCAGCCGCGGCATCCATTTCGCCTACGAAGTCCACAAGAACGGCGAGCTGCTGGTGACCGGAACGTCCGAGCACCTCTGGATCGACAAAGCCACCGGCCGCCCCTGCCGCATGCCGGAAGCCTTCCGTGAATCGTTCGAACGCCTGGCGGGGAAGACGGCCGGCTGAGCGTACCGGCTCGCTCCGAGCGCCGAAGCCACCCGGTAGAACGGTAAAGCCACCGCGGCGAGCGCCGAAGCCACAGAGCGGAGTGGTGAAGCCACCGAGAAATTCACCGAAGCCACCGAGAAAACCCCCGAAGCCACCGGGAAAACCCCTGAAGCCACTGAGAAAACCCCTGAAACCACGCAGGAAATAGCTCAAGCCACGCAAGCGACCCGTAGAGCCGGCGACTTGACCATATTTTCCGGCCACTTTGGCATATTTCTCGGTGGCTTCACTCAATAGCGCGGTAATTTTTGCCGTAGGCTGTGTGGCATTGGCGACTCCTTGTGTTGCTTCCCCGCCCGACTCCGTGACTTCACCCCGTCTTTGCGTGGCTTCCGGGGTTTTCTCAGTGGCTTCAGTGAATTTCTCTGTGGCTTCGCCGACCGATCGGCCAGGTTTTGGGCGTTTTTGCGTGGTTTGGCCACCGTTTTGCGTGGTTTGGCTCTCCGAGCCGCGTGGCTTTACGGGAAATCCTGTGTGGCTTCGCGCAACGGCCTGCGAGATTTGGTTCGGGTTGACACCTCCGCGGCCCACGGCCTAGATTTGCTCCCCATGATCAGCCTCCTCGACCGGATTACCACGAATCCTGAACAGTGCGGTGGGCGGCCTTGCATTCGTGGGCTTCGCATCCGGGTGACGGACGTTCTCGAGCTCCTGGCGGCAGGAGAGAGCGCGGAGGAGATCCTGGCCGAGTACCCGTACCTCGAATCGCCGGATATCGGCGCCTGCCTTCAGTACGCCGCGCGGCGCCTCAACCATCCGATCCTGGCGGCATAAGTGGATCCGATCCGTTGCTGGATCGACGCTCAGCTTCCTCCGAGCTTTGCTCTGCGATTGCGTGAGGAGTTGGAGGTAGATGCGGTCCATCTCCTCGATCTGGGCCTTGCGGACCGATCGGATATCGAGGTCTTCCAACGGGCTCGGGAAGCCGTCGATCTGGTCGTAACCAAAGACGTGGACTTCGTGACTCTCCTGGACCGGCTGGGCCCTCCTCCTCGCGTCCTCTGGATCACCTGCGGAAACTGCAAGAACAGCGAGCTGTGGAGCCACGTTCGAACCGCCTGGGCTCGCGTGAGGTCTCTGTTGGCCGCGGGAGAGGCTCTGGTCGAGATCTCGGGTCCCTGGCCCCCTCGCCGTTGACCGCTGTCATACCCATCAAGCGTTGTGTAACGAAGTGGACACCTCACTCCCTACATCCTCCAAGTCATCACCCCAACCCATCCAATCGCAGCGGCATAGACGGCGAAGACCAGCACCGCGCAGCTCGCGAGGCCGGCGTAGAGCCGGACGAAGAGTCTCGCCCCGGGGGCTTTGAAGCTTCGCCAGAGTCCGAGCGCGGCGAGCAGCGGAAAGAGGACGCTGCATAGGAGCACGAGGATCGAGGTGAAGGTGGGCGCCGCCAGCTTGTGCATCGCCGTGGTGCTCCCCGAGGCGACGACCAACAGCGGTGGGAGGAAGGTCAGCAGGAGGGCCGCGAGGGCGCCGACGGGTAAGAAGCGGAC
>DATMZU010000184.1:0-2675 GCA_035607435.1 Thermoanaerobaculia bacterium
CTGAAGCGCGCCGAAGAGCTGACCGTCCGCACCCATCAGCTCAACACCACGGGCTATACCTACAGCTACGACGAGCTCGACGCCTTCCGCCGCTCGCCCGATCACCTGCTGCTGGTCGCGAGCCTGGAGGACAAATACGGCACCTACGGCAAGATCGGCCTCGCCCTGCTGGAGCTGGGCACGGAAGCCGATCGCAGCTTTTGGACCGTCAAGTTGCTCCTGATGTCCTGCCGCGTGATGTCCAAAGGCGTGGGCACCATCCTGGTCCACCACATCCTCGACCGAGCCCGCCGCGCCGGAGTCCGTCTGCGCGCCGAATTCGTCTCCAACGACCGCAACCGGATGATGCTCATCACCTACAAATTCGCCGGCTTCAAGCAGATCGAGCGCCGCGGCGAGGTCGCCGTCCTCGAAAACGACCTGTCGAGCATCCAGCCGTTTCCCCCTTACGTCGAGGTCGAGATCGAGGAGTAGGGGGCTCCCCGCTTCAATCCGCCCGCACCACCAGCACGGGGATCTTCACCCGGTGGCGGACCGGTTCGACGGTCGAGCCGAAGAAGATGTCGCCGATCAGACGGTGGCCGTGGGAGCCCATGATGAGCAGATCCACGTTTTCTTCCTCGACCGCCTTGGGGATCTGGACCACCGGATCGCCGTAAAGCAGACGGACGCGGGCACGGACGCCGAGTTTTTCGACGGCTTGGCGCGCTCGTTCCAGATATTGGGCGTCGTCGCGGGTTTCCTCGTCGGTCGATTCGCCGCCGAAATAGCGCGGGCCGAAGCCTTCGGCGACGTGGAGCAGCAACAGTTCCGATTTCTGCGCCCGGGCGAGCGAGAGTCCGTGATCGAGGATCCCTTGATCGTAGCTGTCCACCGCGAGGGCGACGGCGATGCTCTTGTAGCCCAGGTTTTCGCGCAGGGTGGGTGCTTGCGGCACGGCCGTCTCGGCGCGGCGACCGAGCCGCCGAAGCTTCTTGAGCGAGGGATGGAGCGCGACGTAGAGCAGGAGCAGGCCAATCGCGGAGAGACTGGTGATCACGCCGATCCGCAGGAGCGGCGGCGCCGAGCCGCCGAGCCATTCGCCCGTGATGCCGATCACCAGCTTGATGTTGAGGCCGATGATCACGATCGCGGTCAGCCAGGCCAGGATCTTCATCCAGACCTTGTTCGCGAATTCCCCCATTCGGCGCTTGTCGCTGGTGAGCTGCACCAGCGGAATCACCGCGAAGGGCAACTGCATCGACAGGATCACCTGCGAAAGGATCAACAATTTGTAGGTGGCGTGGTCGCCGAGCACCGCGATCGTGATCACCGCCGGGATCAATGCGAGCCCACGGGTGAGCAGGCGGCGCAACCAGGGGCGCATGCGGAAATCGAGGAATCCTTCCATCACCACCTGGCCGGCGAGCGTGCCGGTGAGCGTCGAGCTCTGGCCCGCGACCAGCAGGGCGAGCGCGAACGCGGTGCTCGCGACCGCCGTGCCGAGAAGCGGCGCGAGGAGCTTGTGGGCCTGGCCCAGTTCGGTCACTACGACGCCGTTGCGGTGGAAGGCGGAGGCGGCGAGGACGAGAATCGCGGCGTTGACGAAGAACGCGCAGTTGAGCGCCACGGCCGAGTCGATGAAGTTGTAGCGATTCGCCTGGCGCTTGCCTTCCACGGTGCGCGGCACCTGGCGGGTCTGCACCAGCGCGGAATGGAGATAGAGATTGTGAGGCATGACGGTCGCGCCGAGCATGCCGATGGCGATGTAGAGCGCCTCGGTCGACTGGAGATGCGGGCGGAATCCGGCGAACAGCGGCGCCCAGTCCGGTTTTGCGAGGAAGATCTCGATCACGTAGCAACCGCCGATGGTCGCCACCAGAACCAGGATGAAGGCTTCCATCTTGCGGATGCCGAGCCGCTGCATGGCGAGCAGCAGAAAGACATCGAACGCGGTAATCAGAACTCCGGTCATGAGGTCGATGCCGAAAAGGAGCTGAAGGCCGATCGCCGTGCCGAGCACCTCGGCGAGATCGCAGGCGCCGATCGCCAGCTCGCAGAGCACCCAAAGCGCGAATGCCACCGGCTTGGGATAGGAGTCGCGGCAGCCTTGGGCGAGGTCGCGGCCGGTGACGATGCCGAGACGGGCCGAGAGCGTCTGGAGCAGGACCGCCATCAGGTTCGACATCAACAGCACCCAAATCAACTGATAGGCGAACCGAGATCCCCCTTCGATGTCGGTCGCCCAGTTGCCGGGGTCCATGTAGCCGACGCTCACCATGTAGGCCGGGCCGGAGAACGCGAGGAGGCGCCGCCAGAAGCTGGGGCTCTTGGGAAGGCTCACGCTCCGGTGGACTTCCTGCAGCGATTCTGAGCCCCCAGGGGTCGGGGTGGTGGACAGCGGATCTCGAAAGGTCATGAAAATCCCTCGGCGTTTTTGAGTGCCCAAAATTTACTCTACGAACAGCCCAATGTCCAGAGGGCAGTTGTGACGGTCGGCGCGCGGGGCTTGTCAGCGGGGGGCAAACCGTGGATCATCGAACCCACTTTGGCCCCGGACCTCCGGGGCCTTTCGATTCGGAGGGCGGTCCCTTGCCGGAGATTGAACAGCAGCTTTCGGCCGAAGAGCTCGAGGAGGCGTGGCAGATCCTCGCGACCGAAGACCGCGTCGAGGGCTTCGAGCTCCTGACCCGGGA
>DATMZU010000094.1:0-33723 GCA_035607435.1 Thermoanaerobaculia bacterium
TGGCGCTCGCGAGCGAGGAGAAGGTGCGCCAGGCGACCGGAGCGCCGGTCGGTTTCGCCGGCCCGGTGGGCCTGCCCAAGGATGTCGAGCTGATCGCCGATCCGTCCGTGCGCGGTCTTTCGGGCTTCGTCTGCGGCGCCAATCAGGCCGACGCCCACCACGTGGGGGTCGAGTGGGGCCGCGACGCCCAACCCTCGCGTTGGGCCGACCTGCTGCTCGTGACGGGGGGCGACGCCTGCCCGCGCTGCGGCACGGCGCTTGAATTGTTCCGCGGCATCGAGGTGGGTCACATCTTCAAGCTGGGCGACAAGTACTCGAAGGCCTTGGCCTGCAATTACACCGACGAAGCGGGGGCCGAAAAGCCGATGATCATGGGCTGCTACGGCCTGGGCGTCGGCCGAACCGTGGCCGCCGCGATCGAGCAGAACCATGACGCGGACGGCATCATCTGGCCCCGCCCGCTCGCACCGTTCGAAGTCCTGCTCGCCGCCCTCAACCCCAACGACCCGGCGGTGGTCGAAACGGCAGAGCGCATCTACGACGAGCTGCGCGCCAAGGGAGTGGATGTCCTCTACGACGACCGCGACGAGCGCCCGGGCGTCAAATTCAAAGACGGCGACCTGATCGGCCTGCCGGTGCGGGTCACGGTCGGCGCCAAGTCGCTCGCGGATGGGAAAGTAGAAGTCTCTCTTCGGAGGGATCGAGAGAAGCTCGGCATCCCGGTGGCCGAGGCGGTGGGGAAGGTGATGGAGTTGTTGGATCGGGCGTAGGAGAGTGCCCCAGATCTTCGTGCGCCGCAGCCATTTTCCCGTCTCGGCCGAACGCCTGTTCGCCTGGCACGCCGAGCCGGGCGCTTTCAGGCGGCTCGTTCCCCCTGGCGAGCCGGTTGAGCAGGTGAGGCCCGATCGCGGCCTGCGCGAAGGGGAGCGGGTGGAGCTTCGCGTGGGCGTGGGTCCTCTTCGCCTCCCATGGATCGCCGAGATTCGCGACGTGCGGCCGGGCCAGGGATTCCGCGACGTTCAGATCCGAGGTCCCTTCCGCAGTTGGGAGCATGAACACCGGATGGAACCCGACGGGGATGGCGGTTCCTGGCTCGAAGATCGGATCACCTACGAACTGCCGCTCGGGTTCCTCGGGCGTTGGTTCGGGGGTGCGATGGTCCGCAGGAAGCTCGACCGGCTGTTCGCCTACCGCCACCGGGTGACAGCCGAGATGCTTCAGGCCTGAGGGCCTTCACGAAATTCCGAATTCGGCTCGGAGATCCTTGACCCGGGAAACGCCGAGACCTATCCTCGCGGCACCCGATGAATCTGGCCGGTCCCCATCCCGCCGCTTTCGACTTCTGCCCCTTCTTCCGGAGAGATAGATGAGCGAACACAACCCTTTCGAGGCGATGCAGGCTCGCCTACGTGCCGCAGCCGCGCTGTTCGGTCTCGAAGACGACCTGTTCAAAGTTTTCATGGCGCCCAGCCGGACCATGATCGTCAGCCTGCCCGTGAATATGGACGACGGCCATTGGGAGGTCTTTACCGGCTATCGCGTCCAGCACAACCTGGCGCGCGGTCCGGCGAAGGGGGGAATTCGCTACGACAAGGGCGTCACCCTCGACGAGGTGAAGGCGCTGGCGGCTTGGATGACCTGGAAGTGCGCGGTGGTGGACGTGCCGTTCGGCGGCGGCAAGGGCGGAATTGTCTGCGATCCTTCCAAGATGAGCTCGGCCGAGCTTGAACGGCTCACCCGGCGCTACATCGCGGAGATCATGGACGTCATCGGCCCGGATCGCGACGTGCCGGCGCCCGACGTGGGAACCAACGCGCAGACCATGGCCTGGGTGCTCGACACCTACGCGATGCACGTCCGGCGGACGGACAACGCCGTGGTGACCGGCAAGCCGATCAGCCTCGGCGGCAGCTTGGGCCGTGACGCGGCGACCGGGCGCGGAGTCCAGATCGTCGCGGTCAAGGCGATGCAACGCCTCGGCCGGAAGCTCGACGGAGCGACCGTCGCGGTCCAGGGCTTCGGCAACGTCGGCTCCCACAGCGCGCGCCTGCTCCATGAATCGGGAGCCCGGGTGATCGCCGTCTCCGACATCCAGGGCGCGATCAAGAACGCCAACGGACTCGACCTGCCGGCGCTTCTGGAGCACGTCGCCCAGACGAAATCGGTGGTCGGTTTTTCAGGGAGCGAGCCGTTGGATCCCACGGAGCTGCTCACCCAGGAAGTGGACATCCTGGTGCCCGCCGCGCTCGAAAACCAGATCACCGAAGCGAACGCCGCGGCGATCCGCGCCAGGGTCATCGTCGAGGGGGCCAACGGCCCGACCACGCCGGAGGCCGATCCGATCCTGCTCGAAAACGGCGTCCTCGTCGTGCCGGACATCCTGGCGAACGCGGGCGGAGTCACCGTCTCCTATTTCGAGTGGGTGCAGAACCGACAGGGCTTCTACTGGCGCGAAAAAGAGGTGAACGAGCGCCTGGTCGAATATATGGAGCACGCCTTCGAGGCGACGTTCGCCACGACCGACAAGTACAAGACGAATCCCCGCCTGGGGGCCTACATCCTCGCGCTCGACCGGGTCAGCCGGGTGATGCGTCACCGCGGCTTTTACGCCTGATTCCGAAACGAAGGAGGGGCGGGCGTAGGGGCGGAGCTTGCCTCCGCCCGCGGTTGCCGCCGAACTCGGGCGGAGGCAAGCTCCGCCCCTACGTCAGTCCTGAGAGAGATTTCCCCTGCGAGACAGTCTCTTTCCAGGCGCATCCGCCGCACCGGGCGCGAAAGCCGCCTCCAGCCGGCGCACGAACTCCTGGCCCAGGTGCGAGAGCGGCCGGTCGCCGCGTTGGATCACGGCGATCTCGCGGGAGGCGAAGGGTTCCTCGATCGGCACGAAGCGGACCTCGTCCTTCGGCGCATCGTGGGTCGCCATTTCGGGGACGAGTGCCACCCCCAGCCCCAGGCCGACCATCCGCAGCAGCGAGTCGAGTTGGCTCGCCTGGCAGACCACGCGGCAGTTCGTGCGCATCGCGCGGCAGACTTCCCCCACCTGACGGCCGAGGCAGTGCAGCTCGTCGAGCAGGATTGTCGGCGGGCTGACCAGCTCGGCGAGCGAGACGCTGTCGCGCCCGGCCAGCGGATGGTTTGCCGCGACGGCAACCGTGAACGGATCGCGGCCGATGACCAGCACTCCAAGCCCCTCCCGGACAATCGGCGTGCTGGTGACCGCGAGATCGATCTCTCCCGCTTCGAGCGCGTCGAGCAGGCGCTCGGTCAAGTCCTCTCGGACGTGGAGATCGACCGCAGGGAAGGTTTCGGTGAGCGCCCGGATTGCCGCGGGGAGGAGAAACGGAGCCACGGTGGGGATGGCGCCCACCACCAGGCGGCCGTGGCCGCTTTTGGCGTCCTCCTCCAGGCCCTGCGGGATTTCCTGGAGCTGTTCGAGGATCGCCCGGGCGCGAGGAAGCAGCGAACGGCCCGCGTCGGTCAGTTGAACGCGCCGACCGATCCGCTCGAACAGGGGGCATTGCAGCTCGCGCTCGAGCTTCTGGATCTGCTGGCTGATCGAGGGTTGCGCGACACCGCAACGCATCGAGGCGCGGCTCATGCTGCCGAGCTCGGCGACCGCGACGAAGTAACGAAGTTGGTGGACTTCCATAGGCGACACCTATCCAGCAGGGAGGAAAGAAGTATTGGACCCTATGGATCTTACTCCTCTACTCTGCGTTCGAACAGGCTGCGAAACGCCAGGAGGAAGCGATGTCCGAAAATCCTCGTTTGACCACGGCCGAGGGCGCGCCGATCGCGGATAACCAGAACTCTCTGACCGCGGGGCCGCGCGGTCCGGTGCTGATGCAGGACGTCCAGCTGCTGGAACAGATGCAGGCGTTCAATCGCGAGCGAATCCCCGAGCGGGTGGTGCATGCCAAAGGCTCCGCCGCCTACGGCAAGATCACTGTGACCCAGGACGTGACGCGCTACACCAAGGCGAAATTCCTCTCCCAGGTGGGCAAAGAGACGGAGGTCTTCCTGCGTTTTTCGACCGTCGCCGGGGAGCGCGGCGCGGCGGACGCCGAGCGCGACGTGCGAGGCTTCGCGCTCAAGGCTTACACCGAGGAGGGGAACTGGGACCTGGTGGGCAACAACACCCCGGTCTTCTTCGTGCGCGACCCGTACAAGTTCGCGATGTTCATTCACACCCAGAAAAGGCTGCCCGAGAGCAACCTGCGCGACATGGACATGCAGTGGGATTTCTGGTCGCAGTCGCCGGAATCGCTGCACCAGGTAACGATCCTGTTTTCCGATCGCGGTCTGCCCCGGAGCTATCGCCATATCCACGGTTTCGGCAGCCACACCTACAGCTTGATCAACGCGGCGGGTGAGCGGGTCTGGTGCAAGTTCCATTTCAAGACCCTGCAAGGGATCAGCAATCTGACTCCCGGAGAGGCGGCGGTGCTGGTCGGCGCCGACCGCGAGTCGCATCAGCGCGATCTTTTCTATGCCATCGAGCGCGGCGACTATCCGCGCTGGCGCTTCTGCATCCAGGTGATGACCGAGGCCGAGGCGGCGGAATTCGAGTACAACCCGTTCGATCTGACCAAAGTCTGGCCGCACGGCCGGTTTCCGCTGATCGAGGTGGGCATCTTGGAGCTGAACCGCAATCCGCGAAACTATTTCGCCGAGGTGGAGCAGGCGTCGTTCTCGCCGAGCGCCGCGGTGCCGGGAATCTCGTGGAGCCCGGACAAGATGCTTCAGGCGCGGCTGATGAGCTACGCCGACGCCCATCGGTATCGGGTCGGAACGAACTTCCAGCAACTCCCGGTCAACCGGCCGCGCTGCCCGGTCCTGCACTATCAGCGCGACGGAATGATGTCGGTGGGCCAAGGGGACGCAGCGCCCAACTATTTCCCGAACACCGTGCCCGGCACGCCGCGCGAAGCGCCCGAATTCGCCGAGCCGGCGCTGCCGCTTGGGCATGTGGCGGCCGATCGCTACGACCACCGCGACGGCAACGACGACTACACCCAGGCGGGAAATCTCTTCCGCCTGTTCGACCCAGGGCAACGCGACCGCCTGGCCAAGGCGATCGCCGCGCCCCTGTCGCAAGCGCGATGGGAGGTGCAGATGCTCCAGCTCTGCCACTTCTTCCGCGCCGATCCCGAATATGGGATGAGAGTCGCCGCGGAGCTGGGCATTTCGCCCTCCGAGATCGCGGCGATGGAGCCTGGTGCGATCGGCGCCGTCCGGACGCCCGAGCTGGTGGAGGTAGGCTAGCCATGCGCTGCTACCCCTGCAACGAAGCCGGCCGCTCGACCGAGGCGGTCGCCCTCTGCCCGCACTGTCTGATCGGCCTCTGCGGCAACCACCGCGCGAGCCTCGCGGCCGGATCGCCCGGCGGCACGGGGGTCGGTTGTAGCCACGACCTGCGCCGGAGCGACAGGATCGCGCGCTCCTCCGCCGCGGCGTAGACCAGGCCAGCCGGGCGGCCACGGGGGGCCGCCCCTACGTCGCGGAGGCGGCATTTCGGTTTCAAAACGGTGTGCACCCGGTAGGGGCGGCCCCCCGTGGCCGCCCGGCCGCCGCACCCTCCCCGCTTGACATCCTCGCTCGCAAGTGTATTAGTACACCGACACGCCGAGGTGAATTTCCCGGCGCGAGCGAGGCCCCCATTCAATGCTGAGGATCGATCCATCGGACCCCCGGCCGATCTGGCGCCAGATCGAGGACGGGGTTCGTCACCTGGTGGCGCGCGGCGCCTTGCCGCCGGGGGAGTCGGTGCCCTCGGTGCGCGACCTGGCGCGTGATCTTCAGGTCAATCCGGCGACGGTTTCCAAGGCCTATCAGCGACTGACGGACGACCGCGTTCTGGTCGTCCATCGGGGCGAGGGCACGTTCGTCGCCGACCGGCCGCCCGCTCTGCCGGAGACCGAGCGCGACCGCCTGCTCGGCGAGGCGGCGCTGCGCTACGCGAGCCGGGCCACGACCTTGGGAGCCCCTCGGCCGGTGGCGATCGGGGCGGTGGGCGAGGCGTTGGACGAACTGGCCGCCGGCCGGTCGGAGTCCCCAGGAGGAGACGAATGAGCGCCCCGAGAACTCCCGCTCCGCCTCTCACGGCGGCGGGCCTTACCGTCCGCTACGGCCGGCGGATCGCGCTGGACGACGTGTCGTTCGGGGTGGAAGAAGGCTCGGTCTATGCCCTGCTCGGCTTGAACGGCGCGGGAAAATCGAGCCTCGTTCGCTGCCTGCTCGGCCTGCGCCGGCCGGAGTCCGGCACCGCGAAGCTGTTCGGCCGCGACGTGTGGAGCCATCGCGCCGAGGTTCTCCAAGAGGTGGGCGTCGTGCCCGAAGAACCGGACGCGCCGCCGACGCTTTCCGTCCGGGAGATCGCCCGCTTCTCCGCGCGCATCCATTCCAAGTTCGACCGCGCCGGTTTCGATCAGCGGCTCCGCCGATTCGGAGTCCCCGCCGACGTGCCGTTCGGCCGGCTGTCGAAAGGCCAGAAGGGGCAGGTGGCTCTCGCTCTCGCCCTCGCTCCGGCGCCGCGGATGCTGATTCTCGACGACCCGACGCTCGGCCTCGACGCCAAAGCCCGCCGCTCGGTGTTCGAAGAGCTGATCGGCGAGCTGGCCGAGCGGGGGACGACGGTGTTCCTCACGACCCACGAACTGGCCGCGGTCGAGGGGATCGCCGACCGGGTGGGCATTCTGCGTGATGGCCGCCTGCTGATTGACGAGGATCTCGAATCGCTTCGCGGCCGGTTCCGCCGGCTCCGCTTCACCCGCCCGAACGATGGTGAGGCGACCCTCGATCGCGCTCTGGCGGATCTCGCACCGGTCACCATCGAGCGCCGGGCCTGGGGTGTCGAGGCGATCGTCTCCGCTTTCTCCGAGGAGCGCTGGGCGCCGCTCGCCGGCCGCGCCGATCTGGGATCGCCCGAAGTCGAAGCGGTCCGGCTCGAAGATCTCTTTCTCGCCCTCGTCGAACCCCCCGCTCCGACCGGGGCGAGCGTTGAACCGAGAGGTGCCGCGTGAGCGCGTTCGCCGCCATTTTCTCCCGGGAATTTCGCCTCCGCCGCGTTCTGTTGATCGGCGCTCTCGCGATCGGCCTCATGTCGCTCGCGATTCCGCGGCTCCAAGGCCAGACCGGCGCGATCGCCGCGGAAACCGCCAACGCCGCGGCCCTTCTGATCGGGTTTCTCACCTGCTCCATCTACGCGCTGATTCTCGGGTCCGGCGCGATAGCCCGCGATCTCGCGGACGGCCGGCTCGGCTTCGATTTCGTCCGTCCGATCTCGGGGTTGACCCTCTGGGCGGGGCGAATCGGCGCGGCCTTGACCCTCCTCTCCGCCTCGGCGCTGCTCGTGGTCGGGCCGGCGCTCTTGACCGACCCGAAGGGCGGCGGCGGACCCGTATGGGCTCCGGCGGCCGGATGGCTTCCGGTGCTGAACATGACCGGCGCCTTCGTCGTCGGCCTTCTGAGCTGTTGGGTGCTCTTCTTCCTCACCCATCTGGCCACCGTCCTGTTCGCCTCCCGCTCGGCTTTGCTCGGCCTGGATTTGGCGGGCCTCCTCGCGGTGGGTCTCCTCGCCGGATCGGCGCTGGAGCGGCTTCACCGCAACTGGGCGATGGACGCTTTCGGGGTCGGCGCGGCCTCCTTCTTTGCCTTCCTTCTCCTGGCGCTGACCGGCGCCAGCCTGGTCCAGGTTCTGTTCGGTCGAACGGATCTCGTCCGCTCCCACCGGGCTCTCTCGATGGCTCTCTGGGTTCCGCTCCTCCTGGGCGCCTTCGCGCTCGACGCGGCCTCTCGGTGGGTCGTATCGCCCGGTCTCTCCGATCTCGTCCGAACCGAATCCGTGTCCAAAGCGCCGGCCGGCACCTGGTTCGGAGTCGGCGGCGATCTGCGCGGTCGGGGTGCTCTTGCGGGTCAGTTCCTGGTCGATGCGGCCACCGGTCGGGTCGTGCGCCAGGGCGTGTCGATCTCGAACTTGACGATCAAGACCGATTTCTCGAACGACGGGAAGAGCGTCGCGTGGCTTGCCTTAACGCCTCGCGGCACAGAGGTTCGCTGGGTCGACCTCTCGGCGCCCGAGCCCCGGGTCGAGACCGCGCCGATCTCGTTCGAAGGAGTCGCCGAGGAGCCTTCTCTCTCGCCCACCGGGCGTTGGCTGGCCTTGCGGTCCGATCGACGGATGTTGATCTTCGAGCTTCGGACCGGCCGCCTCGTCGCCTCGGTTCCCGTCACTGCGGATTGGGATGCCCTGCGAACGCGCTGGATCGCCGAGGACCGCTTACGGTTCTGGAGCGCGGAAGGAAACGTCTCTCTAGGCGGCGAGCCGAGGATTTCGATCGCCGAGACCCACGTGCCTCAAGGCCCCGGAAGCGGTGCGCCGGCCTCGGTCGGCACGATCGAGCTGACGGCGCGGGGCTACGCCTGGTACGTCAATCTCGATGGGGGAACCGTCATCGTGCGGGAGCTCAAGACCGGGCGGCGCCGTCTTTTCGACGGACGGACGGGCGCGGAACTCGGCGTGATCGATGCGCCGCAACAGCAGAGCGGGGCGATCCTCCTGGCCGACGGTTCGGTGGCTGTTCTCGTCCAAGGCCCGAAATCGCGGGGCCTCGCGATCTACGATCGCACTGGCGTCTTGCGCCGAAGTTTCGACCTTCGCAGCGCCAAAGGGCTGTTGTTCGGGGCACAGCCCACCCCAACCACGATTCTCGTCTCGGTGGCGGCCGAGGCCACGCCGCTCGTGCGCACCGCAAGGCGCTTGATCCTTCTCGATCTGGCGACCGGTGGCATTCGAGAGGTCGGACGAGGTTGGATCGCGGCGTTCGAAGCGTTGGACTCGGGAGTCACGGTGGTGCGGACCGGCCCGGCGACCTTCGCGCGCTGGGACCCGGCAACCGAGATGCTGAAGCCGATCGTTCCGCGCTGAGCCGAATCCGCGCGATGCCGTGACAAAATCTGGGGCGTGAGCGACGCCCCCTTTGCCGTCCGTCTCGACTTGCCCGGCTGGACCCTCGTCTGGGCCGAGCTGAGAGTCGATCCCGCCAGTTCCGAGGCCCACGCCGTGCTGGTCGAAACCATCGCCCGGGCCCGGGAGCGCCACGGCGAGGCGCTCTCCCCCGAGCATCCGACCGTGACGGCGATCCGCAAGCTATTCCGCGCTGCGGGCTGCGACCCGACCCGCTACCGGCCGTCGTCCGAAGCGCTGCTCCGCAGGGTCCTTAAGGGCGAAGATCTCGCCGCGATCCAGCCGCTGGTCGATCTGAACAACGCGCTCTCGATCGACCTCGCGGTGCCGAGCTGCATCATGGCCGCCTCCCTCCAACCGCCCATGGAGCCGCCGCTCGTGCTCCGCGCCGGAGCGCCCGGCGAAACCTTCGAATCCCTCCGCGGCCCGTTCTCGCTGGAAGGAAAGCCGCTCCTGGCCGACGCCCAAGGTCCCCTCGGCACCCCGATCACCGACAGCGTCCGGGTGAAAGTCCAGCCGGACACCGCCCACGCCTGGCTGGTCGCCTACCTGCCGAAGGACGTCGTCTTCGCCGGTGAGGCCGAGCGGACCCTTCGCGACCTGGCGGCGCGGGCGGGGGTGGAGGTGGGGCGGGTGTTCGCGGTTTAAAGAATCAGGTTCACCAGTCGGTTAGGAACGAACTTCACCTTTTGCGGCTCTCGTCCGGCGAGAAATCGCTGCACAGGTTCCGAGTTTCGAACGCGAGCGAGCGCGTCCTTTTCGGTGATGCCCGCCGGCACCAAAATCCGATCACGGACCTTTCCGTCCACCTGAACCACGAGAACGACTTCAAGGTCTCGGGCGGCCTCCTCGTCCACGACGGGCCAGTCCTGCCGGTGGACGGAACCTGGGAGTTCCGAACGGAGCCAAAGCTCCTCCGCGATGTGCGGAGCCAAGGGAGCGAGCATCCGCAGGTAAATGGATCTCGCCTCGGTCCATTCGACATCGGCGGTACCGTTCTGCGCCGCGATGGCCGTCATTTTGTTCAACAGCTCCATGAGGGCCGCGACGATCGTGTTGAACTGAAGATCCTCGAAATCCGCCGTCACTTTGCGCAGGGTGCCGTGGATGAGGTGGCGAAGCTCGGAGAGAGCCGCCGGGTCGGATTGCGCCTCGACGGAAGGCGAGGTGAAGAAGGTCCACACCCTGCGCAACCAGCGCGAAGTTCCCTCGATGCTTCGGCTGCTCCAGGGTCCGCCTTGATCCCACCGGGCCAGGAACATCAGATGGGCTCGAACGGTGTCCGAACCATACCGAACGAGAAGGTCGTCGGGCGCCACGACGTTGCCCCGACTCTTGGACATTTTCTCCGAGTCTTCCCCCAGGATCATCCCTTGATTGCGGAGCTTGATCATGGGTTCGTCCCCGCCGAGGATTCCGAGATCTCGGCTGGCTTTATGGAAGAACCGGGTGTAGATGAGGTGCATCGTGGCGTGCTCAATCCCGCCGGTGTAGGTATCGACCGGCATCCAATAGGCGTACTCCGCGGGATCGAAAGGCCCCTGATCGAAATGCGGGCTCAAATAGCGAAGGTGGTACCAGGAGGAACACATGAACGTGTCCATCGTGTCGGTGTCCCGCTCCGCGTTGGCGCCGCAATGGGGACAGAGCACCAGCTTCCAAGTCGGATGAAGCTTGAGCGGACTCTCTCCTGTGGGGCGCCACTCGATCTCGTCCGGAAGCAGCACGGGCAGATCGCTTTCCGGAACGGGCACCGGCCCGCAGGCCGGACAATGAATCATCGGGATCGGCGCCCCCCAGTAGCGCTGGCGTGAAATCAGCCAATCGCGGAGGCGGTAGGTAAGCCCCTCGCGGCCCAAACCCTTCTCTTGGAGAAGGGCGTTCACGCGGGCGCAGGCCGCTTCCTTTGGGGTTCCGGAAAGCGGACCGGAATTGACCATCGTGCCGCGTTCGGGAATGGGGGCTTCGAGCGGAGATGGAATTTCGACACCCTCGAGCTGGATGACGACTCGGATCGGCAGGCCGAAGCGCGTCGCGAATTCAAAGTCCCGCTGATCGTGGGCCGGCACCGCCATGATGGCGCCGGTTCCATAAGTCACGAGCACATAGTCGGCGATCCAAACGGGAATCCGCTCTCCGTTGACCGGGTTGACCGCGAACCCCCCGGTCGCCACGCCGGTCTTTTCTCGATCGGCCGTCTCTCTTTGGATGTCCGATTGCCGGCCCGTCTGCGCGATGTAGGCGTCCACCTGTTCTCTCTGGTCCGGGGTGGTCAAGCTGGCCACGAGAGAGTGCTCCGGCGCGAGAACGAGGAAAGTCGCTCCCCAGAGCGTGTCGGGGCGGGTGGTGAAGACCTCGATCCCTCCCGCCTCGGTCGGAAAAGTCACGTAGGTGCCCTCGGAGCGGCCGATCCAGTTGCGCTGGAGGACTTGTACCCGTTCCGGCCAGTCGATACCCGAGAAGTCGAGCAACTCTTCCGCGTAGCGGGTGGTCCGGAAGAACCACTGATCGAGCTCCCGCTTGGTCACCGGAGTTCCGCAGCGCTCGCAGGTTCGGTCCTCTCCCCACACCTGCTCTCGGGCCAAAGTGGTGTTGCAGCTCGGGCACCAGTCGACCGCGGCATGCTTGCGGTAGGCAAGGTCCCCCGCGAGAAGGCGTAAAAAGAACCACTGTGTCCACCGGTAGTAACCGGGATCGGCCGAGATCGCCTCCCTGGCCCAGTCGATCATCGTTCCCATGCGCTTGAGCTGCCCGCGCATTCGTTCGATGTTGGCGTAGGTCCAGGTCTTCGGATGGATGTTGTTCTTGATCGCCGCGTTTTCCGCCGGGAGGCCGAAGGAGTCGAAGCCCATCGGGAAGAGGACGTTGAATCCCCGCATGCGGTAGAAGCGGGCGCGCGCGTCGGAGGGCGCGATCGCATACCAGTGTCCGATGTGGAGATCGCCCGAGGGGTAGGGCAGCATCGTCAACGCGTAGTGCTTGGGCCGCGAAGGATCGACTCGATCGAGGTCGGAGCGATATAGCCCGTCCTGCTCCCAACGCTCCTGCCACCGGCTCTCGATCTCGGACGGGTCGTACTTGTCGGCGCGCATTCGCTCGGCCCTTTCCTCGGTCAGGCCCACTCGGGAGTTTCGACCAGCGCCTCGAACGCCCGGTACATGGTGACCGCGTCGGTTCCACCCAACTCGCGCGCCACCCGGAAAACCTGCTCGACGCTCTTCTTCACGATGCGCCTCGAATCGTCGTTGACCCGCTCGGCGTCCCAGGGGGGCGCCAGCTCATGGCTTACCGCGATGACGCCACCAGGGCTGACGAGCGGATCCGGCACGAACTGAATGCCGGCGTCCGCCAGGATCTTCAGGGTCTCCTCTCTCGCGGCATCTCCTTCTCGCGTCGCCGACACCTGGTCGTTTCCGGCTCCCAGAACGAGTCGGAGGCGACCGTTCGCGCGGGCGTTCGTCGCCAAGAGATCGGCACGCGATTCATCGGACCCCGCGCCCGGCCGTGAAAGCCACTCGGTAAAGCCGCCGTTCGGTGAGACCACTTGGATCTCAGGGTGAAGCAAGGCATCGCGCTCGCGATCCGGGGAGATGATGCGCCCGGCCTGGAGAAGATCCCGAACGGTGGTCCCGTGTCGCTCGTCGTCGACTTCGGCGCCGTACTTCCGTTGGCGAGCGATCCAACCTTCGACCGCTTCCGCCTCGGGAGAAAGCTCGGGGTCGAAGAGAAACACCCGCGCCCGTCGCTCATGGAGAAAATGAGTCAGAGGCAGGCCGACCTTTCCAGCGCCGATCACCAAAATGCTCACGCCAGCCAAGGATTCCTCCCCTTGGCCAAGACCGGTTTCCCGTGCCGCCTGCTCCAGACCGGAGAGCACCCCGAAGGCGGTCGCTTCGCCCGTATCGCGACCGCAGCCCAACCCGATCGTATGGTGTGTCTCCTCGGCGATCACCGTGAGCTCGGTCGTGCCGACCCCCTTGTCCTTGGAGCCGACATATCGTCCACCGAGGTGCTCGATGAGGCGTCCGTGGCAACGGAGTCTGTGCTCCGTCAACTCGGCGCCGAAGGGCGTCCAGATAACGCCCTTGCCCCCCTGCCATTGGTAGATCTTGGTGCTCACCCCACCGTCCAGAGCTGCGGCCGCCTTGCGAAGAACCGCGTTTTTCTTGTACATCGCCATGGCGAGCTCGATCGCCTGATGTCGCGCCTCTTGTTGCCACCGCTTCGGGTCGTCGGTTTCAGAAGGCACCCACCGGGTGCCTCCGAGCGCCGGCCAATCTTCGTTCCACTGAAGGCGACAGAGGGCGACACAGGAGTAGACATGCTCCTTGGGATCCGGGCTCGTGTCGTCGATCGCTTCCCAAAGGTGGAACTCACTGATCTCTTTCGGCCCAAGAAATCGAAGGTTGGGGAACTGTTCCGCTTCTACAGACATGAAGGCCTGCCTCTCCCTATTCGGCCCGCGGATGTTCGCCCCAATGGGAAATAGCGAGACGCCCGCGGCAATCTTTGTTTAGGGTTTGAATGCTCCCCTACAGTATGTGCTCTCTGCTCGAAATTTGGGAAGACTTCGCAAGACTTGCGGTCGTTGAGCTTCCTCAGTGGTTCCGTCGGACGAGACTCCCCCTTTGATGCAACGCGAAATATTGCGCCGGAGTGGGCCATCGGCTCGTTCTTTTGGCGCCGGTTGCGCAAGCCGCAGGGACCGTAGCTCGGACCGGACCGCCACGGCGCCGCAATTACCGCTATCGTCTCGCCATTACGACAATCGCGTCTCCGTCCACCGTAATCGGAACGGAGTTACGGGAATCGTCGCGCTGCCACCGTAATTCCCCCGCGATGACCGTAATGGGAAGCTCGTCGGCGTGTATCACTCCTGATTACCGTAATCGGCCCACCACTACGGCAAAAAGCTGGCCCCCGCCGTAAAATTTTCACCCCTACCGCGATGTGACAGACGACGGCGCTTAGCATCCCGCCGCCGCTGCTAGGATGCGCGGGCTCGCCGCCATTCGACCACCCCGTTCGAGGAGAATCTATGCGCTTCGGTCGTCTCTCTCTGCTCGGCTTTCTGCTCGCCTCCGCCCTTCCTGCTCTTGCCGCCGATTCGCCCCGTTCGCTCAAGCCGGAGGACGTCGCGGCTTTGAAGTCGGTTTCCGACCCTCAGATCAGCCCGGACGGGCTCTGGGTGGCATACACGGTCCAGTCGATGGACTTGAAGAAGGACAAGTCGGACGCCGACATTTGGATGTCTCCTCTCCAAGGCGGCGAAGCGGTTCGGCTGACCACGAGCAAGAAGTCGGAGAACACGCCGCGGTGGAGCCCGGACGGGAAGTATCTGGCGTTCTTGTCGGATCGCGACGGCGACGAGACGCAGGTGTACCTGATCGATCGGCGGGGCGGCGAGGCTTGGCAGCTCACGGAGTACAAGGCGAGCGTTTCGGATATCGCCTGGTCGCCGGACGGCAAGAGGCTCGCTTTGATCGTCGCCGACGTCGATCCGGACGCCCCCAAGGAGGGCGAAAAGGACGACGAGAAGACAGCGAAGCCGATCGTCATCGACCGACGCCAGTTCAAGCGCGACGGCGAGGGCTACCTGCGCGAAATACGCGAGCACCTCTACGTGTTCGACCTCGCGACCAAGAAGACCGTCAAGGTGACCGAGGGCAAGTACGACGACAGCGAGCCGGTCTGGTCCCCGGACGGGACCCGGATCGCCTTTACCAGCAATCGGACCGCCGATCCGGACGCGAACCAGAACAGCGACATCTACGTGGTCGAGGCGAAGGAGAGCGCGGCACCCCGCGCCGTGACCACTTCGCCGGGAACGGACGGTGCCCCCGCCTGGTCGCCGGACGGCAAAGAGATCGTCTACAACGCGGGCGGGCCGGTTTCCGACATGTGGTATGGCATCGCATCCGCGGCGATCGTGCCGGTCGCTGGAGGTGCGCCGCGCGATCTCACGCGCGGGCTGGATCGCAACATCTCATCGCCTCGCTTCTCTCCCGACGGCCAGCAGGTCTACTTCCTGCTCGAAGACGGCGGCAACCAGCACCTGGCCCGGGTGTCGGCCAAGACCGGCGGCCCGGTCGATCGAGTGGTGGCCGGAGAGCGCGAAGTCCAAGATTACGTCTTGGGACCCAAGGGCCAGATCGCGCTGATTGAAGCGCAATGGGATCATCCCGGCGAAGTCTCGGCGGTTGGCGCCACGGGCGATCTCGTCCGTCTTTCGCATGCGAACGACGAATTCCTTCACGGCATCAAACTCGGCAAGCTCGAACGATTCAAGGCGACCAGCGCCGACGGCACGAAGATCGACGCCTTCCTGACCCGACCGCCCGACGCGCCTACGGGTAAGAAGCTGCCGACGGTGCTGCGCATCCATGGCGGCCCGACTGCGCAGTACACCACCGGCTGGAATCTCGAATGGCAGATGCTCGCCGCCGGAGGGTATGCGGTGGTCGCGGCGAACCCGCGCGGCTCGACCGGCTACGGCCGCGATTTTTGCTACGCGATTTGGGCGGATTGGGGCAACAAGGATTTCCAGGACGTGATGGCGGCGGTCGATGGCGCGATCGCGATGGGGGTCGCCGACCCGGATCGCCTGGGCGTCGGAGGTTGGAGCTACGGCGGCATCCTCACCGACTACGTAATCACCAAGACCACGCGATTCAAGGCGGCGATCTCGGGCGCCTCCGAGGCGAACTACTTCGCCAACTACGGCACCGACCACTACCAGTACGAGTGGGAGACCGAGCTCGGGCTCCCCTGGCGGAACGTCGAGCGCTGGACCAAGCTTTCGCCCTGGTTCCAGGTGGACAACGTGAAGACGCCGACCCTGATCCTCTGCGGCCAGGCCGACTTCAATGTGCCGCTGCTCAATTCCGAGCAGCTCTACCAAGCGCTCAAGCGGCTCGGAATCGAAACCGAGCTGATCATCTACCCCGACCAGAATCACGGCATCCGCAAGCCGAGCTACCAGAAGGACCGGTTCGAGCGGTATCTCGCCTGGTACGACAAGCATCTCAAGCCGGCGAAGTAGGCTTCGGAGAGAACCCCGGATCGGTGCGTACGATCCGGGTTGACTCCTCCTCACCAGCAGTCCGGGCAGACCGACTCGCAGAGCGAGATGCAAAGGGTCTCCGAGACGACGCACCAGGGCGGGCAGGTGTCGCACGACTGGCAGGTGCCCCAACAGGTCTGCCAGTCGGTGCACCGGTCGCAGGTATCGACCGAATAGGCGCCGTGGGCGGCGCGGAGGCCGGCGGCCTCCAGGTGCGCAAGTGTTTCCTTGGCGAGGGTGAGCTTCTTCTTTGTCATCGGCAACGCTCCTTTCCGGTCGCGGGCGCATCGCTTCGCCCTTGAAAAAGTAGGTGCCGCTCACTTGGGCAATCGAGTTACTTCGTCAGATACTTGCCGCCGCATCTCGACTCTGAGACCGGAGGGGGGCGTCCATGGAAGAGGCTGCGATCGAACCATCCGCGCAAGTCCCGGCGTCGGATCTCAATGAGAGGTCGAATCGGCCCGCGGGTCCCACGGCGCATGATTGGCGGGCACTTCTGGCCCCTCTCGCGGTCGTAGGGGTGATCTCCGTAGCCGCGGTCTTCGTTCGGGGCCTGCCGGTTCTGGAAAAGACGACCCGCACGACCGCCCTGGAGTCGGCCGTCATCCTGCTGTTAATGGCGGTGCCGCTTCTTGCCGCCCTGGCGTTCACGCGGTTTCGAGGCTGGGCCTGGATCGCTTGGTTTGCCTGTCTCTATCCGCTGACGGACGCGGCGCTTTCGAGCCCGGCTCTAGGGCCCTTTCGGAATTTCGACTGGAACTGGCAAGGCAAACTGGTCAGCATTCTCGCCACGCTGGCGCTCCTCATGGCCTGCCGCAGCCTGTCGTTCGAGGAGGTCGGCCTCACGTCCCGCCTCAAGCCCGGCTGGTGGAAGGCGGTGTTGGCTTTTCTGGTCATCGCCGTGGGCATCTGGGCTCGCCGGTCTGGGGTTCTCCATTGGCCGGATCGGGAGGCTTTCGCCTACCAGGCCACCATGCCGGGCCTCGACGAGGAGATTCTCGTCCGCGGCGTCTTCCTCGCGATCTTCACCCGCGCCTTCGGCCAATGGCGCACCGGCCGGACGACCTCCTTCGGCTGGCCCGCCCTGCTCACCAGCCTGATGTTCGGCTTCCTGCACGTGGCCGGCGTTTCCTCCGCGGGCGTCGCGTTCTACTGGTCCCAGATGACCGCCGCGGTCGTGGGATTGTCGCTCTGGTACGTCCGAGAACGCACTGGAAGCGTTTGGCCCGCCGTGGTGCTTCACAACGTCTACAACCTCCTGGTGACCGCCGGCTGAGGCCTCGGGAAGGCCAGAGGAGATACCCGATCCTTTCAATCAGCCGGGGTCAAAGGTTGCAATCAGACGGGCTCTAGGGTTGCAATTAGCTGAGATCTAAGACCAATCAATGCAATAGATACGTTCTATCCTTTCAAGTAGACGCACCATAAAGTTGCAATCAGACGGACCAAAAGTTACAATTGGCCGAGATGGCCGACGAACAGAGATTTCCCCGATTTGCGCTTCCCCGGCTAATGGAGGGCCTCGCCGATACGCCCGTGGTGCTGATCCACGGTCCGCGGCAGTGCGGCAAGACGACATTAGCCCAGGAAGTGGGGGGGGCGGAGGGTTTCGGCTATATCAGTTTCGACGACGCGGTGACGCTCTCGGCGGCGCAAACCGACCCTGCGGGGTTCGTGGCCGCATTGCCATCCCGAACGATCCTGGACGAAGTTCAAAGGGTGCCAGGCCTGTTCGCGGCGATCAAGATGGAGGTGGACCGGAATCGTACCCCCGGCCGTTTCATTCTAACCGGCTCGGCCAACGTGTTGCTGGTTCCCAAGCTCGCGGATTCTCTCGCCGGGCGGATGGAGATCCACCGGCTCTATCCGCTCGCTCAGTGCGAGATCGGACGCAAGGAGCCGGGCTTCCTCTCGGCCCTCTTTGGCGCGTCCTTCAAGATCCAGAGGGGCGAGCGTCTCGGGACAGAGCTGATTGAACGGATCATCGCGGGAGGATACCCGGCGGCGTTGGCACGCCCCTCGGCGATTCGGCGAGCGATTTGGTACCGCGACTATCTGGAGAGCCTGATTCAGAGAGACGTAAAGGATCTGGCGCGGATCACTTCACTCGACGTGCTGCCTCGGTTGCTTAAGCTGGTCGCCGGGCAGACCGCCAAGCTCCTCAACGTGACCGACCTCGCGGCGCCGTTCCAGTTGAGCCGGCCGACCATCGCAGATTACGTCACGCTTCTCGAGCGGGTCTTCCTGCTGGAGCGACTCCCGCCTTGGCACAGCAACCGGCTGAGCCGTCTGGTCAAGACGCCCAAGGTACATATCGGCGATACCGGTCTCGCCGCATCACTGCTTGGACTAGATGCATCAGATCTGGCTCGGGATCGCATGTCCCTTGGGGCACTGCTCGAAACCTTCGTGTTCCAGGAGCTGCGGCGTCAGGCCAGTTGGGACGTAATTCCCACCACGCTCTATCACTTCCGCGACAAGGAGGGAGCCGAGGTGGATATCGTGCTCGAACGCGGTTCGCGAGTGGCGGGAGTAGAGGTCAAGGCGTCCGGCACGGTGACCGCCTCGGACTTCCGCGGTTTGCGCAAACTCAAAGAGGCAACCGACGACCACTTCGCAGGCGGCGTCGTGCTCTACGACGGCGAAATCAGCGTGGGCTTTGGCGACGACCTCTACGCCGTGCCGATTCGCTCCCTGTGGGAGATGGGTTAACCGCCTCAGTCTTTCAATCAGCCGAGCCCGTTGGCGGGGTCAACCCGCGGGAAACGCCGGTCCGGCGGCTCGGAAGGCAGCCGTAAAACTTTCACGAAGATCGGGTCGGGCGGCGAGCAGGTCGAGGGCCAGGGCGTGCGGTGCGGCGCGCTCGACGACGGAATGCATTCGCGCGACCCGGGCGCGCCACGCGTCTTCGGCGAGGTGCGGCTGAGGGAGGCGGCAGGGAACGCCCTGACCGAGGAGGAGGGTGTCGATCCCTTCCGGTCCCCAGAGGGGATCGGGATAGTCGAAGGAATTCCGGACGGCCGGGTCGTAAGAGAGGGGACCGCGCTGCCGGAAGGCTTCGAGCAGCTCGGCGTGGTGAGACACGTCCACGTCGGAGCGCGCGGCTTGCCAGAACGGAGAGTCGAGGCGGCGGTTGAAGCGGTAGTGGAGGGCGAGGAACCAGCGCAGGTAATCCCACCAGGCACCCACCCGCCGATTGAGCAAGGGGCTCAAGCTGCGGTCGTCTCGTCGCAGCGGAAAACTGCCGCAGAGCAAGCCGATCTGGCGGATCAACAAATGGAGCGCCGTCGATTCGAGCGGCTCGACGAAACCGTAAGCATTGCCGAGCGCCACGACGTTGCTTCGCCAAAAATGCTCGTGGCGCCCGGAGCGGAACCGCACCTCGCGCGCTTCTCCCATGCCGGGGTTGGCTCGTCGCATCTCGGCCTCGGCCTCTTCGGGGCTCACGAAGGCCGAGGAGTAGACGTAGCCCCTGTGGTCGGCGTCGGCGTGCGGAATGCGCCAGCACCAACCGGCGGACATCGTCTCGGCCGTCGTGTAGGGCCGAATTCGGCCGCCGTGGGGCATCTCTGCGACCACCGCGCGGTCGGTCCACAGGCTCGACTCGAAGCTCCGCCAGGGCGACTCCAAGGCGCGCTCCAAAAGGAACGAGCGAAAACCGCTGCAATCGACGTAGAGATCGAACGAGAGACGCCGGCCGTCGCCGCAGACCAGGGCGATCACCTCACGTCCGCCCTCTCCGTCGTCGGTCATCTCCGTCTCGACCAGCGTCGCCTCTACGTGCTCGATCCCTGCTTCGGCGGCGCGCCGTTTCAGGTATGAGACGAAGCGCTCGTTATCCAGGTGATAGGCGGCTGCCGTCCCCAGGCGGCCGGTCCACGAAGTTTTCTCTTCGGCGGCCTCTCCGGTGGTTCGATAAATGCCCACCGCACCTGCGTCCATCAGGAGCGACTGGAGCGAGCAGGCCCGAAGGTCCGCGCCTTCCGGCTCGCCGTAGACCGCGGGCTCCAGGAGGTGGACGGGGCCGAACGGATAGTTGAAATCGCCATCGCCGGGAGCGCCCCAGAGAAAGCGGATGCCGAGCTTGAACGTCGGCCGGACCTCTGCGAACAGGGTATGGACGTCGAGCCCGAGATCGACGTGGAGGAACTGCGGCAGGAGCGGCGTGGTCGCTTCGCCGACCCCGATGATCGGCAGATCCGGCGACTCGATCAGGGTGACCGCGAGGCCGGGGACCTTCTTTCGCAGTGCGAGGGCTGCGAGATAACCCGCCGTTCCGCCGCCGACGATTCCGACGCTTCGGACGAACGCCCCGGGCTCTTCCCGGACGGAGGATGCCGCGCGCTGTGGCCGGTGCTCCTCGGCTTCGACGATCGAGATCGCGGCGCGCGCGGCAAGGGCGGTAGACGGTGCGGTCGGCTCGCAGAACGGGCAGAGAGGATCGCGTTCGAGCGGCAGGCGTCGCGCTTCGGCCGGCGATCCGGAAGGTTCGGGAGGAGGCAGCAGAAGAAACGAGCCGGCGAGAGCGGGTTCGCCACCGGGTTGGAGCATCTGGCGCACCTCGGCGACGATCTCCGCAAGAACTCTGTCCCTCGAGGCGGGATCCACCGTTCCGGTGCGGAATCCCATGCTCGCCGCGACCGCCGACCCCGGGTCGAGCCGGGCAA
The DNA here is from genome assembly GCA_035607435.1 of Thermoanaerobaculia bacterium. Taxonomy (GTDB): domain Bacteria; phylum Acidobacteriota; class Thermoanaerobaculia; order Multivoradales; family UBA5704; genus DASYKS01. Next base: position 20,696 of record DATMZU010000094.1, read on the forward strand.
AGCGAAGCGCCGTGAGCTGCGCGCAGCCGAAACAGGGGCCGACTCCCGGAACCGCCGTCGGCCCGATCCGGACGCCGTCGGGGTCGGCGGTGACGAAGAGGACCGGCACGCCGGGGTTTAGAGCGGCCGCCTGTACGGCGAAGAGGTCCTGATACGGCGCCCCCTCGATCGCGCAGACGACGAACGCCGCGCTCGCCAGGTTCGATTCGGCGAGATCGAGCCGGTCGAGCCGCCGGATCGCCGCGCCCGGAACGGCACGGTGGAGCGCTTCTTCGACCGATCGAGCGAACACGCCTCCGCCGAGCACGACGACCGCTGCGCCTTCGAGCGCCTCGGGGGCCGGCAGCAGGTCCACCCGCCGAACCATCTCGCCGTCGAGCGCCCGGAGCAGGCCCCGCGCCTCCCGCTCCCCGAAAGGCGGATCGAGCGCTGTCGCCGCGGCGACGACTTCCGCCGCCGTCCGCACGCCTTCCACGAGACCGAGCAAGCGATCGAGATCGGGAAGCCCGATCCCCCGCAGCAGGCTCACCCCGCCGCGGTGCCGGATCAGCAGGCGGCCGTCGGGAAGGGCGATCGCCTGGGCGTTCGGATCGCGGGCAAGGACATCGGAAGCTGCAAGCGTCATCGAGTCGGCTCGAAATCTAGCACGGCCGCGAGAGTCGACCGGACGAAGCCCTGGGAGCCGGATCTCGGAACGCCTGCACCCCTCCCGCGACAGAAGTTTGTACTCCTGGGATGCTGGGAAGCGGGTCCGCGCCGTTGGAACCCGCTGACGAGATTCCGGGCCGTCGTGCTCGGCGTCCGGACCGCGCATCTCCGTCTCCCGGCGGAGGTGCCGGCAACACGAGCTCTGCTTCTTGCAACACGAGAAGCGCTGCCGCAACGCGGGGACCGTCGGACGCGACGCTGGGCACTGGTGCCGCAACACAATGACCTGGGTCCGCAACACAGGGCGCGGCGGATGCGACACAAAGAACAACATTTTGTTCGCTGAGAACCGGGTCCCGCCCGAAAAGATCCAGCTCCGCGCGCCTCGGTTCTCCTGCTTTGTGTCGCGGGAGAGCACCTCGCCTTCTTTGCCGCGGTCCTTTGTGTTGCATCTCTCGGTTCTTGTTGCATCGCACGCCGGACGAATCGCTCGTCACGTGTGCTCAGTGTCGCGTCACCTGTGCAAAACGTTGCAGCTCCCGGTCCGAATGTTGCGTCCCCGGTGCTTGGGCGGAGCGCCGGCCCTCCCCGTCCATCGCGGTTCTTGGCTTCCCGTGTCAGGCTCGAATGTCCAGTCTCAGCAGCCGCCGAGCTACCTCGTGAAGGATCTGGCGATTGAAGGAATCAGGCCCATCCTCCTCGTCCGACGCCTCCGGACTGTCAGAGACGCCGATCGGATCCCCGTGTTGCATCAGAACGTCGCGAATCGCTTGCATCACTGCGCGGCCCTGTTGGGAACGGAGGTCGGTCATGGCGTGGGCTCAGCGTTGTTTGTCAGGCCCGCCGAAGCCACCGCGCCATGATCGGCGCGCGCAGCCGGTAGCGGTCGCCCTCAGGCACGACGAGCAGACGCCGACGGAGGGAGCGGTCCACGGCGTCGTCCTCCGGGATGGGCAGCGTCTCTTCGCGTGCGAAGCGGCGCAGGTAGGCAAGCTCTCCCGGGAGAGCCGATTCCCGTTCGACCACCTCAAGAAAGACGCTGTAGCCGTTCTCCACCGCCCGGTCGAGCGCTCGATCCAGCAGGCGCTCGTCGGCGCCCCCCACTCCGCCGTCGTTCACCAGATCGACCACCCGCTCGGCGACGAGCTGTACGAGGTGCGGCCAGCCCCCCGTCTCGGCTTGGATGCGCTCGATCCCTCCCGCTCCCCAGAACCCCGGCTCGAAGCGCGGTGCCTCGGACCCGGCGGCGCGCCAGAGGCTCGAATGCTTGAGCGGCTCGGTGAGCAACAGGCGGGTTTCGGCCGGCTCGAATGGTGGCACCTCAACGGTCCGCGCGCTTACCAGGTACGAGGCCCACGGCGCGTGCGTCAGCTCGTCGATCCGGTGGCTGCCGGCGAGCGTCCAGATCAGGTGGCGATGGCTCTGCATCGATTCGCGCAGGACCGCAAGAAAGTCTTCGGAGAACACCCCCTCGCCGATCTTCCGGTCGAGATTTTCGTACTCGTCGAGCGCGAGGAGAAGTCTTGAGTCCTCCGTTTCGAGGCGCTCCTCGGTCTCATCGAGCAGGCGAGCGAGATCGCGAAGGTCGCGGTCCTGCGACGCGGGCAGGGAGATCCCTGGAAGCCGTCCCGAGATTCGCTCGGCGAGCAAACCAATCCAGGAGCTAAGGCTCGCGAACGCGCGCGCCTCCTGCATCGAGAGGTTGACGATCGATACCCTCGGCGGCAGGAAGCCTTCCAGGTTCTTGAGCAGGCTCGATTTGCCTACTCTTCGTCGGCCATAGACGAGGAGCCCCGGGCACCCGGAGGCGAGCATCACCTGCCGCTCCAGCTCGCCCAGAATGCCAGCGCGTTCGACGAAAGCTTCCCTTTCCCGATCGACCGGATCGCCGGCGCGGAACACCTGCCGGGTGGGCTCGCGTGCGACCGCCGCCCGCGCCGTTTCGTGTTGCTTCCGCGCGATCTCCAGCCAGTTGCGCGCCGCTTCTCGGAACTCGGTCGAAAGAGGCTGCCGGAACCCGGCGATCTGCCCCTCGAAGCCTTCGATCTCCTTGACCAGGAGCCCCGCGAACGGCTCGCGCAGGAACGGCCGGTCGAGGGTATCAATCCGCGCCTGAAGGGCTGTGATCTCATGAGCACGTCGGCGTAGCTCGTGGGTTTCCTGGAGAAATCCTTGCTTTCCCTCGGGTAGGGCGGCCAGAACGTCATCGAGTCGGGCGAGATCGGCAATATCCGCTGCCTCCCGCGCAACGAGGATTACCCGAGCACGAAGCGCCGCATCTCGTTGGCTCGAGCGGGTGTCGATCAACCGCTCGATCTCGCGCTTGCCAGCGGCCGGGTCGTGCTCCGAGTAGCGCACGAGGACGCGGTCGAGGCCGGGAAAAGGAAGGAGATAGACATCGTCCCAGGCCACGGGATGAAATCGGAAGAGTCCCGGTTGCGTTCCCCGGAGCAGTACGAATGCATGGATTGGCAGGCAATAGAGCCGAAAATAGGTCCCAAAGAAGCCGATGTACCAGCCGAAAGCGCTGCCATCCTCAGGAGAATCGCTTTGAAGACTTCCGAAGAGACCTAAGCCGAGACCTAAGCCGAGACCTCCAACGAGATCTCCAGCGAGACCGAAGGCCAGACCGAAGGCTAGACCTCCGGCGAGACCTGAGGAGAGAGCCCCGGCGAGATCTCCGGCAAGGCTCACGGCAAGACCTGCGGCTAGGCCTACAGCAAGACCTACGGCAAGCCTGAAGGCGTTACCTATGACAAGACAGAAGACGAGACCTCCGGATAGACCTAAGGCGAGTTGCTTAGCGAACTGCCAGTCCAGCCCGGTGGTGCGGGAAAGAACCAAACGTATGATGACGCTCAGAAGAATCAGGCACGGCAAGGCATGAAGGTAGAGCCGAAACAAGACTGGTAGCCGTTGCAATTGCGCCAAGCGCTCTTCGGCTTCCTTAAACGCTTTCGGCTTCCGGTACAAAATCCCGATCCACCTTAGCGCCGCCCGATGGCCCTCCCAATCCAGTCGAATCCGATCGAGCGGCAGCAGGTCCCCGCTCACCGCCTACCTCGCAGGAACACCGTCTCGAAACCCATCGCAGAAGACATCGGATGGCCGTCGGGCAGGAGCATTGCAAATGGCACTCGCGATTGGACCAGCAGGGTGAGCAAGCGAGCTTCCGTGATGAGATATCGGAGCGAGGCAAAGAGGTCGAGCCCATAGCTGTCGCGCCTCGCGGCAAGGTCGAAGCAGAGGAGCGCTATTCGGCCCGGCGTCTTTCGCGCTTGGAGCGCCCGGCCAAACGTGACGAGGTCTTCTGGAGGTCCCGGCACCACGACCGGAGCCCCCAGCTCTGCCAGGATCTCTTCGATCAACCCTCTCCGCGAGGCGGCTTGGGGCCTCTCCAAATCCACTAAACCGAGGTCCGCCAGCTCCCCACGCCGAAGATCTTTGACCAACGGACGCCAGTCGACGCCGCGCCCGACCACAAGGTTCACCGACTGGTCTCGCCTCAAAGATCGCCTCACTTCGTCGCGTGCGGTGAGCCAGGCGGGCGCGTCGGTCCCGAGATCCGCCTTCAACCCGCGCAGGACAAGATCCCACGCAGAGGAGTTCTCGTCGTCCGCGAGATCGGCGTAAAGCGGGTTCGGTTTGGAGATGGAATCCGGGAGAGGCGTTGGGACGCGTAGGACCGGCACGACAACCCCGTGCTCGAACTTCGGATCGAGAGCAACCGCCCGATCCAACTCGTGCCGGCACATCGGGCTCGCAAGGTATTCGGGGGAAAGCACAAGGACCTGCACTTCCGCCCGGTCCTGCGTCTCGTCCATTTGCCCCAGAACGCTCCGGCCAACCCCGAAGATCTCGCGGTCGATCAGCACCTCGGCCCCGCCCGCGCGGAGCACCGGGACCAGGCGATCGACCACCCAATCCTCCTGGCGGTGGCTGTAGCTCACGAACACCTTGCGTGGCGGCATCAGGCTTCCTCGACGGCTTCTAAAAGAGGTGTAGCCCGAGATTTTACGTGATCGCTGATCGTTCAGGGGCGCCCGGACCCCACGAATGGATCGGGCTTCCAGCCCTCCCAGGGATGAGGCGCCTGGAACCTGGGGCGTTGCCCCAGGCTAGGTTGGGACCGCGCCTTTGGCGCTGGTGGTAATGATTTTCGTGGCTGCTCGGCGTGGCCTCCAGATTGGATTCGGAGCCGCCGAGCTGCCTCTGCCGCTCCATTTTCTGGCGGCGTTCTCGCGGCGCTACCCGGCCCCCCCGAATTTCTTCCGAAGCCTTTCTATGTCGGCGGGGGATTCGATCCACTCTTCCGAGTAACCGCAATTCCCACAAACGAGCCGGGTGACCATGACGCCGGAGTAGATCCACCAGCCGACCTGGATGTTGTTGCCCGAGCCTCCGTGTCCGATCGTTCCGGGAACCCGGAGCAGGTCGTGGGAGGCGCACTTCGGGCAGGTTCCGGTGTTTTTCATGGCTGGATTCCTCTAACCCGCTTCCACCAGCTCGCCCGATTGGACGTGCCAGAGGTCGGCGTAGGTTCCCCCTTTAGCGATCAGGGCGTCGTGGGTTCCTTCTTCGGCGAGCCGGCCGTCGCGTAGGACGAGGATTCGGTCGGCGTTGCGGATGGTCGAAAGCCGGTGGGCGATGATCAAGGCGGTGCGGCCGGCGGTCCAGCGGCGGAGGTTTTCCTGGATCGCGCGCTCGGTTTCGGTGTCGACCGAGCTGGTCGCTTCGTCGAGGATCAGGATCGGCGCGTCCTTCAAGATCGCTCGGGCGATCGACAGGCGTTGGCGCTGGCCGCCGGAGAGTTTGATGCCTCGCTCGCCGACCAGGGTGTCGTAGCCGTCGGGAAGGCCGATGATGAAGTCGTGAAGCTCGGCGTATTTCGCCGATTCGACGATTTTTTCGAACGGCACGCCCACGGCGCGGTAGGCGATGTTTTCGCGCAGCGTGCCGTGGAAGAGATAGACGTCCTGGGAGACCAGGGCGATCGAGCGGCGCAGGTCTTCGAGCGAGAGGTCGCGGAGGTCGTGGCCGTCGAGCTTCACCACGCCGCCGGTCGGGTCGTAGAGGCGGAGCAGCAACTTGATCAGGGTCGATTTCCCCGCGCCCGTGGGGCCCGCGATGCCGATCGTTTCGCCCGGGGCGATGTGGAACGACAGCCGGTCGAGAATCCGGTCGCCGCGCTTGTAGGTGAACTCGACGTCTTTCAGCTCCAGCTCGCCGCGAGCGCGCTCGATGTGAACGGGTGAGGCCGGCTCGACGATCGTCGAGGGGGTGTCGAGCAGGCCGAAGGTCCGCCGCGCGGAAGCCCGCGCCCGCTCGTATTCGTCGAGCACCTGGCCGAGCCGCACGAGGGGCCAGAGCAACCGCTCGGTCATCATCGCGAACAGGACCAATTGGCCGACCGTGATCCAGCTGCGGTGCTCAAGAATCCAGTGGCTGCCGACCAGGAGCACCCCGGCGAAACCGAGCACGATGGCCATCCGGATCACCGGGACGAAAATCGCGGAGAGCCGGATCGCCTGACGATTCGCCTCCCGATATTCGGCCGACGCGGCGCGCACCCGGTCGAGCTCGAACGCCTCGGCGCCGAAGCTTTGGATGACCAGAATGCCGCCGATGTTGTTTTCGAGCCGACTCGAGAGACTTCCCACCGCCTCGCGCACCCGCTTGTAGCGCGGCGCGATCCGGCGCTGGTAGGCGAGGCTTCCCCAGAGGATCAACGGGATCGGCGCCATAGCGATGAACGCCAGGCGCCACGAGGTGTCGAACAGCACGAAGCCCGAGAAGATGAACAGCACCACCGTTTGAATCAGCTCGTTGGCCCCGTTGTTCAGGAAGCGTTCGAGCTGGTTCACGTCATCGTTCAACATCGCGAGCGTCTCGCCCAGGCGGTGCTCTTCGAAGAACGCGATCTCGCGGCGCTGGATGCGTTCGTAGGCGTCGAGCCGGAGGTCGTGCTGGACCTCTTGGGCGAGCGTCATGAAGTAATGCTGGTAGCCCCACTGGAAAAAGCTCTCGAAGAAGAAGATCGCGACCGAAAGCGCGGCGAGCACCACCGCCATGTTCCAGGCGTCGGAGGTCCCGGCGAGGCGCGCGATCCATTGTGGCGGCGAGCCGCGCAGCGAATCGATCACCCAGCCGACCAGGAGCGGCGGCATCAGATCGAGAATCTTGTTCAGCACCGAAGACGAAACGCCGAGGGTAAGCCGGGTGCGATAGGGCGCCAAATAAGCGAACAGGCGCGCCATCGGGCGTTCCGCTTCGAGCAGCAGGGGCGGTTGGGCGAGGGGGACGGATTCGGGCACCAGGACTCCTCGGGAGGGCGCCGGAATCGTAGCACCGAGGGGGGCGCGGGCCGGTTCCTGATTCGGTGTTATCATTTTCCGCGATGCGTCGTTCCGCCATCGCCTGCCTCTACCGAACCGCCGCGCTTTTGGCGGTGCTGGTCTTGGTGGTCGCGCCGAACCTCGACGTCCATCGGGCGCAACAGGTTCAGGCTTCGTTCGGCGGCGAACGGACGCTGATCTCCGAAGGGGCGAGCCATCCGACGGCGCCGCTTCACGTCGAGGCTTCGCCGCAGACGGAAGAAGACCCTTGCGCCTTCTGCCTGTTCAGCGGCCAGATCGGCAACGGCCTGCTCGGGGCTCCGATCCCGCAGCCGCACCTCGCGGTCCGGACGGCGTCCCTCGCCGCCGCGGTCCGACCGGCGCTCGCCGCCGCCCGCCCCACCCTGCCGTCCCGCGCTCCCCCCGCGGCGTAAGCGCACTTTTCTTCGCGCCCAAGCCCGGGATCGGAGTCCGCGAAATCCGCGCGGTCCTTCCTCCCGACACCTGAAGCTGGCCGTATCCCGAAATCGGGAGGACCCCCTATGGTTTCCGAGACCATGCTCCGCGGGCATGAACCCCGTTGGACGCTTTTGACGTTGCTGTTCGCTGCGAGCGCCGCGCTGTACGCGCCGCTCGCGAGCCCCTTGTCCGCGCAATCCGGCGCGCCCGATCCAACGACTCCGTCGGCCGCCCCTACGGTGGACGACCTGCGCCGCGAACTGGCCGCGATCAAGGCCGAATCCGAACGGCGGATCGCCGATCTCGAACGCCGCCTGGCCGAGGTCGAAAACGCACAGGCGCCTCCCTCGGTTGAAGCCGTGCCCTCCGAAGCCGATCTCGCCGCGGCGGCGGCGGAGATCGCCGCGAGCGCTAGTGCCCCAAGCCAGGCCACGGCGGCGGACACCGCACCGCAGAGCCCGGCGCCGATCACCCTCGTTTCTGGAGGGGGCGGCAAGAACTTCTTGAACCTGTCGCTCGACGGCCTGATCGCGGCGGGCACCTCGACCGCTAGGGACATCGGCTCGCTCCAGACCGGCGGCCACGATCCGATCCAGCGCGGTTTCACGGTCCAGAACGTCGAGACCGTCTTCGACGGCGCGGTAGACCCCTATTTCCGGGGCCAGGCCAACATCGTCTTTCAGATCGACGACCACGGGGCGACGACGGCGGAGCTGGAAGAGGTCTACGTGACCTCGACCTCTCTTCCCCATGGGTTGCAGGCCAAGGCCGGCCAGTTCTTCACCGAGTTCGGGCGGCTCAACCCGACCCACCCGCACTCTTGGGATTTCGTCGATCAGCCGCTCGTGAACGGCCGATTCTTCGGACCCGACGGGCTTCGCTCGGTGGGGGCCCGGCTCTCCTGGCTGCTGCCCACGAGCTTTTACTCCGAGGCGTTTCTCGCCGTCCAGAACAGCCAGGGCGAAACGCTTGCGAGCTTTCGCAGCGTGCCCGGCGAGACGCTGTTCGGCCGGCCGATCCTGACGCGCGACGTCGCGACCGGTTCCGATCTGTTGATCACGCCGCGCTACGCCGCCTCGTTCGATTTGAGCGACACCCAGACCGTCCTGCTCGGGGCGTCGGCGGCGCTTGGACCGAACGGCACCGGACCCGCCGGGAAGACCCGGATTTACGGCATCGACGGCTTCTGGAAGTGGAAGCCCACGAACGCCTTCAACGGGTTCCCCTTCGTCAAGGTCCAAGGCGAGCTGATGCGTCGCAGCGCCACGGTCGATGCTGTCGAGCTGAGCCCGGAGGTGGCTTTGCCCCGGGCGACGTTCGAGGACTGGGGGGGCTATTTGCAGGCGAGTTGGGGCTACAAGCCCGGGCACGTCCTCGGCCTGCGGCTGGATCGCGTGGGCGGCGATCAGGGCGACTCCCAAGACCCCGCTCTCGCCCCGCGCTGGCGGCTCTCGCCCGCGCTCACCTGGTTTCCCACCGAGTTCTCGAAGCTCCGCCTGCAATACAACTTCGACCGTTCGGACGCCTTCCGCCACGACGAGCACTCGCTCTGGCTCCAGTTTGAATTCCTCCTCGGCGCGCACGCCGCCCACAAGTTCTAGGGGATCGATATGAAGAGATTCGCTCTCGCACTCGCACTGGGCACGGTCCTGCTCGGCTCGGCCCTGCCCGCCTCCGCCGTGCTCAAGGTCGTCGCCACCACCTCGGAATACGGCGCTTTGGCCACCCAGATCGGCGGTGCAAGGGTCACCGTCACGACGATCGCCAAGCCGACCGAAGACCCCCATTTCGTCGATGCCCGTCCGAGCCAGATCGTCGCGTTAAGCCGCGCCGATGCCCTGATCGAAGGGGGCGCCGAGCTGGAGGTCGGCTGGCTGCCGCCGCTGCTCGAAGGAGCCCGGAACGGCAAGATCCTCGCGGGCGCGCCCGGCCGGGTCGTGGCCTCGGAGGGCATTCAGCTGGTGGACATCCCCTCGGCCGCCGATCGCTCGCAGGGCGACACTCACCTCGCGGGCAATCCCCACTTCATGCTCGACCCGCTGAACGCTAAAGTGGTCGCCGAGCACATCGCTCGCGTGTTCAGCGCTCTCGATCCCGCGGGCGCTCCGACGTTCAAGTCCAACTTGGCGCAGTTCGAGACCCAACTCGCGGCCAAGATGGCGGAGTGGACCGCGGCGCTCAAGCCCTTTGCCGGCCGCCCGATCGTCACCTATCACCCGACTTGGCGCTACTTCGGCCGCCGCTTCGGGCTCGTCGCGGACATCTTCCTCGAACCCAAGCCGGGCATTCCGCCGTCGCCGCCGCACCTCGCCGAGGTGATGCAGAAGATGATCGCCCAGAAGATCCGGGTGCTGCTGGTCGAGCCCTACCAGCCAAGGAAAACGGCCGAGGGGGTCGCGGCGCGCACCAACGCGGTGGTCGTCGATGTCTGCCAATTCCCGGGTGGCCTGCCGGGCACCGAAACCTACATCGCCCTGATCGACACCAACGTCAAACGCATCGCCCAGGCGCTCGCGAGCCACTAGGAGCCCGCCCATGGATCTCTTCACCCTTTGGCTCTGGCCCCTCGTCGCCCTCTGCGTCCTGCCGGCGGCGCTCGTCTATTTCGGTCTCCACGTGGTCGGACGAGGGATCATCTTCGTCGATTTGGCCCTCGCCCAGATCGCAGCCCTCGGCATATCCACCGCCGTCCTGATGGGGGCGGACGCCGAGCACGGGACCCTGCCCTACGTGCTCGCGATCGCTTTCACGATAGCCGGCGCCGCCCTCTTCTCGCTCACCCGGTTCCGCCATCCCAGGGTGCCTCACGAGGCGATCATCGGCATCATCTACATCGTGGCCGCCGCGGCGGCGACCATGGTGCTCAGCCACACCGCCTCGGGCGACGAGGAGATCAAGAATCTCCTGGTCGGCAACATCCTCCTGGTCTCGAAAAGGGAAGTGATCCGGACCGCTCTGCTCTACTTGGGGGTGGGCGCCTTCCACTACGCCCTGCGCAAGAAGTTCTACCTCGTATCTTTCGACACGGAAGAGGCCGAGCGGCAGGGCGTGAACGTGCGGCTCTGGGACTTCCTCTTTTACGCCACGTTCGGCCTGGTGGTCACCAGCTTCGTCCGGATCGCGGGCGTCTATCTGGTCTTCTCGTACCTGATCGTGCCCGCCGTGTGCGGCGCGCTGCTCTCGTCCCGAACCGCCATTCGCCTGGCGATCGGCTGGGTGATCGCCCTCACCGCGGGACTCACCGGCCTGGTGCTCTCCACCCAATGGGAGACCATGGACCTGCCGACCGGACCGACCATCGTCTGCACCTTCGGCCTGCTGCTGGTCGTGAGCGGTGCGATCGCCTTCGCCCAGTCTCGCCGCCGACCGGCCGAGGTCACCCGGTAGGGGCGGCTCCCCGTGGCCGCCCGGGCCTTCCGGCCTGCTAGCATCGCGGGGTAAGGAGAACTGACCATGGCCGACCCACTCGGGCAGCACCTGATCGAAGAGATCGAAAACCGGTACCGTAGCCACAAGACCCTCGCCGAGGCGGCGCTCGCGCAGGTCCCGGACGAGGATATTTTCCGGACGATCGACCGCGAGACGAACAGTCTCGCGGTCTTGATTCAACACATGGGGGGCAACCTGCGCTCCCGGTTCACCGACTTTTTGACCACCGACGGCGAGAAGCCCGACCGGCATCGGGACGCGGAGTTCGAGGTCGCAGAGGGGACGACGCGCGAGCAGCTGATGGCGCGGTGGGAGGAGGGATGGGGATACTTGCTTTCGACCCTCGCGAGCCTGACGTCGGACGACCTGTCGAAGACCGTGACCATCCGCCATGAGCCGCATACGGTGGTCGAGGCGCTCATGCGCTCGCTCTGCCACCAGGCCTACCACGTCGGCCAGATCGTGATGCTCGCCAAGCACTACGTTTCGGAAACCTGGCGTCCGCTCACGGTGCCGCGCGGCCAGACCGAGGAATTCAACCGCCGGATGGCGGAAAAGGCGGTGGGGAAATAACGGCTACCCCCCGTCGCCTTCCTTGCCACCACGCAGCCGATCGAACCACTTCTTGCGCTTGAGGGTCTTCGGCGCGCCTTCGCTGCCCATTTGACCGGAGTGGCCGGAGACGTCGGCCGCCGTCGCGTACCACTGGATGTTCTTGTTCTGGTGGAAGCTGGGGGGGATCTCCGCGGTGTAGAACGCGCCCGATTGGCGCAGCTCCAGGGTCTGCCAGGCGCCCCCCTCCGGCCGGGCGAACAGGGTGGCTTTGGCGACCTGGAAATCGTCGGTGATCCGCAGCGAGACCCGCGTGGTCGTGCCCTTCTCGAATTCGCTCGCCGAGCCTTCGCGCAGCTCGATCGCGGGCGGATTCTGGTCCATCTGGGCGAAATCGTTCTTCAGCCGGTCGGACAGCTCGCGGAAGCGCTCGACGTAGGGACCGGTCGGGTTCGCGGTGCGCAGGATCGCGAGCCCTTCGTCCGGCCGCTTGCGCTGCGCCGCGGCTTGGGCGTTCGCGAGAATCCGGTCGAGCCGGGGATCGACCTCGGCGACCGTGCGGATGCGGCCGATCCGTTCGCCGATCCCGGCCCGGTCGGGCCAGGCGGCGCGCAGGGCCTCCAGCCGATCGAGCGCGGCCTGCGCCTGGCCGCTCTGGCTCAGGCGCTCGGCGTCGGCCTCGATCGTCGCCGCCGCCCGTTCGCGCTGGGCGGGGGCCGACTTGTCGCGCGGAGCCAGAGCGGAAAACGAGCCGGCGAGACGGACCACGGCGAGCGGATCGCCTCCCTTGGCGGCCTTTTGGAGCTGGGCGGAAAGATCGACGATCTGCTGCGCGCGGCCAAAGTCCGCTTCGGCGCCCGGATTGGCCTTGAAGAAGGCGAGCCGATTCGCCGCGATGCCGCGCAGGGCGGAGCGCAGGGTCGCCGCGTTGCCGTTGCGCAGGCCGCGCTTCAGGTCGGCGGCGAGGCGCTCGACCTGCGATTGGCCGAGCGAATCGCGCAGCGCCTTGGCCTCTTCGCGCTCTTCCGGCGTGAGCGTTGCGGCGTCGATCCCGTCGAGCGCCGTGCGGGCTGCCGCTTCGTTTCCGGCATCGAGCGCGGCGCGGGCGGCGACCAGGCCGGGATTGCCCGCCGGGACGGCTTCGACCAGCGTCGATTGCAGATCGGCCGGCGGGGGGCTCGGCGCGGCCGCCGGGGCCGGGGGAACCTTCAGTTCCTCTTGGATTTCCGCAGGGTCGACGTCCCGGTCGCGCAGGTGGATCAAGAAGGCGGCCAACGCCCCGAGGCCCGCGGCCCCGATCAGGGCGAGCCAAAGGATCTTCTTGCCCTTGCCCGGCGGACGAGGCGGCCGGGAGACGACCGGGATCTCCGCGGTGTCGGGCGGCTTCATCGGCACCGCGAAGGCCGGCGCGACCTCTTTCTGCGGGGGCGGCGGAACGACCGGCGCGGAGAGAAAATCTTCGACCGACGACAGTAGATCGTCCGACGCGGGCACCGGCCGAGGGGGTTCCGGGCTCGGAGGGGTGGGACTCGGCGGGATGGGCGATGGCGGCGCGAGAGCCGGTGGGGAGACCGGCGGGGGGGGTGGCTGGATCGCTACGGGTTC
>DATMZU010000186.1:0-7069 GCA_035607435.1 Thermoanaerobaculia bacterium
GCGGAAGGAACGGGCGTGCTGCTGAACAATGAGATGGACGACTTCACCGCGAGTCCGGGCGTGCCGAACCTGTTCGGCCTGATCCAGGGCGAGGCGAACGCCGTGGCGCCGGGCAAGAAGATGCTCTCGTCGATGGCGTCCACCATAGCCTGGCGCGCCACGCCAGAGGGCGAAGAGGCGATCGCGATCGGCGGTCGCGGTGGATCGCGCATTCCGACCCACGTGGCACAGGTGCTGCTGAACGTCATGGTCGACGGCGATTCGCTCGCCGAGGCGCTCGGCCGGCCGCGCCTGCATCATCAATGGTTGCCCGACCAGATCGAAATCGAGCCCGACACGTTCTCGCCCGAGACCCGCGCCGAGCTGGAGCGGCGCGGCCATTTGATCCAGCCCGCGATCCAGAGCGCCCGGGTGTTCGCGATCCATCGCCTGCCCGACGGCCGGATCGAAACCGCGGGCGATCCGCGCGGACCGAACGGAGCGGCTGTCGTGGAGCCCGAGCGGTAAGCGAGAGCGCTTTTCCAGATACACTCCGGCCGATTTTTCGTCGAGCGAGGGAGTCCGAGCATGGTCCAGGTGCTGGTGCCCAAAGAGCGCCGATCCGGCGAAACGCGCGTCGCCGCGACGCCGGAGACAGTCAAGAAGATGGTGAAGGAAGGGCTCGCCGTAGCGGTCGAACGGGGAGCCGGCGAGGCGGCGTACTTCTCCGACGCGGATTACGAAACGGCGGGTGCCGTGCTCACCGACGCGCCCGACTGGTCGGCGGCCGACGTGGTCTTGAAGGTCGCACCGTTCGCCGAGAACGAAACGCCGAAATCCGGCGCGCTCGCGATCGGCCTGTTCGCCCCCCACGGTCCCCTCGACCGCGTGCGCCGCCTGGTCGCCGGGAACGTTTCCACCCTGTCGATGGAGCTGGTGCCGCGCATCACCCGCGCGCAGGGCATGGACGCCCTGTCGTCCCAAGCGTCGATCGCCGGCTACAAGGCGGTCCTGCTCGCCGCGGTCCACCTGCCGAAATATCTGCCGCTCCTGATGACCGCCGCCGGCACGATCAAACCGGCGAAAATCGTCATCATGGGCGCAGGAGTCGCGGGCCTCCAAGCGATCGGCACCGCCCGCCGCTTGGGCGCGGTGGTCGAGGTCTCGGACGTCCGACCGGAAGTGAAAGAACAGGTCGAATCCCTCGGCGCCCGCTTCATCGAGCTGCCGATGCTTGAACAGGAAAGCGGAGCCGGAACCGGCGGCTACGCCCGCCAGATGGGCGAAGACTTCCTCCGCCGCCAACGCGAAATCGTCCGCGACCGCCTGACGACGGCGGACGCCGCGATCACCACCGCCCTGGTCCCCGGCCGCAAAGCCCCCACCCTCCTCACCCGCGAAATGGTCGAATCCCTGCGCCCCGGCTCCGTGATCATCGACCTGGCGGTCGAACAGGGCGGCAACTGTGAGCTCTCCCAAGCCGATCAGGAGGTCGTTCACCAGGGCGTCCGCATTCTAGGCCCTGCAAACCTCCCCGCCACCCTGCCCCACGATGCGAGCACCCTCTACGCGCGGAACGTCCTCGCGCTGCTCCTCCACGTGACCAAGAAAGGCGAGATGGCGCTCGATCCGGAGGAGGAGATCGTGAAGGCGACGCTCCTCACCCACGCGGGGAGCGTCCTCCACGGCCCGACGGCGGAGCGGTTGGCGAGCGAAGCGGGGAGCTGAGCGGGGAAACCGATCGGCCGTCGCACAGTTTTTCCCTGGGGGCGCCGAGCTCCAGCTCGGCACCGCGGCGGCGGAGATCACTCCAGCGGCCAAATTGACGCACGTTGCGTATCGGGTTTTGGACCTATTCAGTACAGAGAGCTGTCACCAGGCCTCGTTCCCTACTGGCGGGCCGGTACTGATCTCTTCGTGAAGATTTTTGTCCGTGATTCCCGCAAGAAGAGGCTCAAGTCCCTTGTCATTTGTTCTGCGGGCTATCTTGGCACTCACCGTGGACGCCAGGGGGTCACCTTTGGCGGTCAAGGCGTGGAGGACCGCCCGGTCGGCCTCCTCAGCGTCGAACAAAGCCGCCGCCTCAAGTGGAACCAGAAGACACGGATCTTCGATATGAAAGGTGGCCGCCTCTCTCCAACTCTGACTTTCGGGATTCCATTCGCGGATCTCTCCACGATCGACCCAGACGGAGAAGACTCGCAACACGCCGCGGAGCATCATCAGTTCCGCTTTTTTCCTCACAAGCTTCTCGTTCTCCGGAGAAACCACAAAGAAGGCGACCTCCTCAGATGGCGTACTCCGGTTTCTGAGTCCAATCCGACTTTGCGAAGGCAGATGTCGCTCGCGAAGTCGGAATCCTCGGAGAAGCGTGTGAGCAGGTCGCGCGACACCCGATACCCTGGAGCCGCGTGTGCCGAAAGCAGGTAGCTGAGCTCGCATGTCAGATCGGCGTAAGGTACTTCTTTAGGCAGGGCAATCACCCGCCGTCCGCCGATCATCTCGTCCCGAGTGACCTCCGGCTCAACCAAGTGATCGTCTAAGTTCGGGAAAGCACCTATACCCGGCAAACGCGCCGAGCCCTGCCGATCCGATGGGGCTACTTCGAGGCTGGAAGTCGTGAGGTCGTCCATTCCTCGAATGATAACCAACTGCTCGAACACCCGGCTTGGTGATGATCCGAACCCCACTGCACCCACCCCGCCGAAAGAGGGTACTGTCTCCTGAAAGAGGGTACAAAAGAGGGTATTGTCCGCCCATGAGCTCGTTTCGCGGGGACTTCCTGCGTCGACTGCCGATTCCAATGATGAGCGCTGCCTGGCTGGCGCGGAGGCCGGCACAAAAGGGGCAGGTCGTTTGGCCGAGACTCGACGAGTGCCGGAGTCCCCGGCCATATGACACTTTCCGGGCGCCGTTTTCGCGTTTGGAATCAATGGGATGAAACAGGCCTAGCTCGCGAACCAAACTCGAGCTTGACAGCGCTCTCGATCTTTTCGATACTACGTGCCGCCCAGAAAATCTTGAGGCCTAAAGGGCCTACTTGTCACGTTGGATGCTTTTGAGGCACCATTGAGTAAAGAGCTGTGCGCTGCCGACGTGGTTCGGCGCGGTCGGGCCGAAGGCGGGTTTTACCGCGGCTCTCGTCATAGCGGTTCAGGCTGACGGTCTGAACCATGAACCGGACGGGGGGTTCGCCCCATAGTGGGCGAGGCTGTCCCATGTCCTAAACCCACGGCAACGATGTTGCCTAAAAACGGTGGTCTATGATTCACAAGAAGCTCCTCGTCCTCTTGGGCGTCGTTGTCGGTATCCTTTTCGCGTTTCCCACCGAAGTACACGGCGAGTTTTTCGGTATACCCTCCTCAAACACCCTGTTCACCTTTGAGATCAAGGTCCCCGGCTTCGAGTGCATCAGCGTCCGCGACTCGAAAAGCTTCATCGAAAAGCTCCTGGGAGGGCTTGATCAGACCCACGCGAAGATCAAGAATTGCCCCCAGGTTTCAACCCGCGAAGGAACGTTATTCCATATCCAAGATACCTCCACTGGCTATTGGTACGGCTTTATAGTCGTCCGAGAAGCCAAAGGGGGGGTGTCCGTTTCCCGATTTAGCCTCAGCCAGGATCCGATCGCCGGGGCCGGACATGCCGTTTTCCAAGATGCCGACAAGCCACAATGGGTCCAGGTCGGCGGTGCAGCCTCGTTTCCTCTCTCAAAGAAAGCGTCTTCCCCTAAGATCAGGCTTTCATTGCTTGGCGAGGAAGAGGGTTCTTTTCCCAATTCTCCACCCTATACCGAGCCGATTGACTCCGATAATCACGCCCAGGCAGAATTCCTTAGAATCTTGTACGGAGACCCGAGCGAGTCGATTTGCTGCGTCGGCTGTGGTCCGATTCGCGTTTGCGCCGATAATGTAAGTCTCGGGTGCGGTTCTTGTGGCAGTGGCGGTGGTGGTGGGTACGGTCAAATCTAGAAAGCGACTTCCGCCGAAAAACTCATCCTAAGCACCTAGGCCTTCCCTAAGACCGGGCAGGAGATGAACTTTGTCTGTCCGAGAACGGCTTTTTTTCCTCGCAGGTACACTTTGCCTTCTTTGGGTATTCGTCATTGTAAGTTGCCATTCAACGAGCCTGGTCCTTGCCGAGCCAACGATTGTCAATGCCGGTCAGGGAGCTCCCCAGGACATGTGGTTTTCTCCCGACGGACTCTTGGTCGCTGCCTATTCGAGGGGGCTTGCGCTTACGATTGTCAAATATGATCCGAGAACGGCAAAGCCCCCCAATTCACAGTTGCTGGACTTCAGGGTCCTCCGAAAAGAGCTGGGCTCCGTCACTGGGCTGACCACGAATTTGCCTCTTCCGGCGCCAGGAGTAGAAATTGTTGGGCGGTCGAACCGTGGACGTGGGAGCAAGCTTATCTATGCGATTTCGGCAGACGCCAAGACTATTGCGTGGGCTGAGGGCTCTACGGTAAAGGTTAGATCGACTCGAGATTTCACCGGTACCAAGAGTGCCCAAAGCATGGTGACCGCCGATGAATCGGTCTTTTCGGTAGTACTGACCGCCGAAGGCTTGGTTAGCGTGATGGGACCCAGCGGAACGCTGACGACCTATAGCAGCGGCACGCAGGAGCGACTTCCTCCGTCCATAAAGCTTCAGACAGGTAGGTGGCAACTCAGCTCGAGAGGACCTCGAATTGCAGCGGCAGATTTTGCGGGAGGTCAATCAGGGTTGGTTATTCTCGATCCACCCGCGATGTTAGGCAAAGAATCCAAGTTTCCCGCGATTAGCTTCCCGGGGAAGGAAATGGCAGAAGGGAGCCAAGTTGTACTAGCAGACAACAAGCAACTTCTGATTGGAGGCAGAGACGGGCTGATTACAAGAGTGGCATACGGCAGAGAGGGCCGAGTCAAGACAAGTTTGCTCTTGCCGACCGGCGGAGGAGTTCGAGCGATTGCGCCGCTTGGAGGAGGTGATTTTGTCGTTGGAGGCGATTTCTCCGGAGTTTTTCTGGTCTCGCGGTTTCGGTTGGTTCAGTTGATTGCGGCGGGTCCGGCGGGTGTTCGACGAATCGCTGTCAACGGCGACTACATCGCTCTGGCAACCGATCGTGAGCTTCTAGTCATGAGGCGCACTTTTTCTGTCAGGCTCGACGAATCCGGAAAATATTGGATCGGTTTGATGCTCTCGATCATCGGTGTCCTGGGATTTTATCAAACCTTCCTAGGTGACCGAGGGAGAAGGCCTAGATCTTCCAATCGGATAGACGCACTCGCCGAGCTTGGTGCCGAAACAATGGTCTCGCCAAGCCCCCCTACCCACACCCCAGCCTCACCCGCTTCTTCTCCGCCCGGTGTTCCGCCAGCGACAGCTCCTTGAACGCGGGAAAATCCGCCGGTTCGACAAAGCGCTTGTGAGTCTCCGCGGTCCGTTCGAGGATCGCCAAGCCGTCTTCGAAGCGGAGGGTCTGACGAAAGCTTCCTAAGACGTTTTCGGTCGTGGTGTCTTGCGGTTCCAGTTGGCAGGCGGCTTCGGGGAGGCGGAAGCGCCAGAGGGTCTTGGCGATTCCGGGGGAGAGGACGATCGGGAGGGGGTGGGTGGCGCGGTCGTCGAGGATTCGGGCGGAGGGGGTGGCCGAGAGGGAGGTGGCTTGGAGGGAGCGGGAGGCGTTGCCGAGCAGGCCGGGCAGAGTGACCTGGATCGACGCCGTGGCGTGGGGGAGGCCTTCGCGCTCAGGGACCCAGGTGAGGCGGCCGAGGGTGGCTCCGGGGAACAGCTCGGCGAAGATTCCGCGCAGGGTGGCGTCGATCTCGTTCGGCTGCTTGTCCGCGAGGGTTTCGATCATCGAGGCCGCCTGCCAGCCGGTGAGGTCGAGGCGGGCTTGGCCTTTGGCGTCGCCGGTCGGCGGTTCGGCCGTGGCGACGCTCAGATCGATCGTCAGGGTGCGGGTCTCTCCGGCGGGGAGCGTCGGCGTCCTCACCAGGGCGCTGTCTTGCCCCTGATCGCCGCGGACGACCAGAGCGTCCTGGTCCTGGTCGTGGGGGGCGAGCCAGGTCAGCGAGGCGCCGATTTCCTGCGTGGCGTCGATGAACAGGTAGCCCTCGGCGACCGGCGCGCCGGGCGGTAGATCGAGCCCGGTGACCGGGACCGCCACGATCGCGTGGTTGAAATCGAACGGCGAGGGAAAATCGCGGTCGATTCGACCGAATCGATCGAGGCGGATCAGCACCGGATAGGCCTCGATGCCGGCCGCGGCGAGCAGATCGACCAGCAGCACCGCCTTGTCCTTGCAGTCGCCGTACTTTTTGCCGATCGCTTCGGCCGGCGCATGCGGCTTGTAGCCGCCGACCCCCACCTCGATCGCGACATAGCGGACGTCGCGCTGGGCGTAGCGGGCGAGCGCTGCGAGCTTGGCCTGCTTCGTGGCCGTCGGCCCCAAGGCGCGGACCACCCGCTCCGCCTCGGCCCGGACCTCCGGGGCGCCGCGCGGCACCGCACGGAGCAGACCGGCCCACCAGGCGGCGACGTTGTTCCAGTCGGAGGTGTCGCCCCAGGCGAAGCGCAAGGACGGTCCCGGGTGGGTGGGAGCCGAATCGAGAGCCCGGTCGGCGGGCAGGTCGTGGCCTGTGACGCGGACCCCTCCCGCGAGCGGCTCGATCGCGAGCACCCCGGTCGGGCCGGTGACGTGAAAGCGAAAACCGGGTCCCGCGCCGCGCACTTCGACCGACAGGGCGGTGGTCCGGTCTCGGCCGGGGGATAGATCGACGATGCCGCCGGGGAAGTAGGGCTGCTCGATGGTCGCCGATTCGACCTCCAGGGTCGAGCCGACCGGCGCGGCGGGGAAGGTCACGAAGCGGACTTTCATCGCGCTGTGGAGGACGCCCGCCGAGCTGACCTCCGCGGTATCGACGTCTTTCCGGCCCGCTTCGACCACCTTGCCGTCGGGGCGGATCGTCCGGGCGTCGAGCTTCTCGATCCGGGCGTTCTCGTCGTAGCTGAGGGGGTAGGGCGACCAGGCGGCGAAGTCCTCCGCCGCTTCGAGCCGGACGCGGAGCTTCTCGGTGGTGCGCATCGAGCCATCCGGGCGCACCTC
>DATMZU010000110.1:0-4093 GCA_035607435.1 Thermoanaerobaculia bacterium
GTGGGCGGGAAAGCCCGGCCGGGAGCGCGCGGGGCTCGCGCCGAAGAGCGGCGAGGTCTCCCATTCGCGGACCTTGGGGCAGGTCGCTCCGTCGGCGAGAGCGAGCCAGAGCTTCTCCGAGCAGGCGTTCTTCTCGACGACGGCGACGCTCGCGGTTCCTCCGGCCGCGGCGGAATTCCGGCCGAACAGCTTGCTGAGCGCCTTGACGGCGGCCCCGACGTCGATCTGAATGCCGACGCTGGAACGGGTGGTGGTGCGGGTCCTCGGAGTCCAGGAGGGAGGAGAATCCGTGGAGCGGGGCTCGTCGGCGGCCATCGGTCCAGCCAGAAGCAGGGACGTTGCGAGGGCGAGGGGAAGGGACAGCGCGGACGATAGGCTGCGGGTCGACATGGCATCTCTCCTCAAGGGAACAAGTTAGGTCGCGCTAAACAATTGGCGCGCGACGTTGGGACTTCGTTGCGCGAAGCCCGTTCCTGACAAGAGATCGGCCGATTTAGGGTTCGAAGGCCCGGAAGCTCGCCGCCTCTTTCGCTCCCGAGCGCAGAGCCGCGGCTTGCGCCCGGGCGAGCCGCGCGCCGAGGTCGAAGTCGCGAGCGCCGCGCGGCGGAGGCTGGTAGAAGACCGCGAAGAGCGCCGCGGCGTCGCGGTCCGGCACCGCGCGAACGGCGGCGACGACCTGGCGGGCGCCGCGGAGCAAGAAGGCCTGCGCGAGCCCGAGACCCTCGACGGCGGCGCCCGGATCGGCGCTGCCGGTTTCGCAGCCCGAAAGGACGACCCGCTCGGGAGCCCGCGCCAGGTTGAGGATCTCGGCGGCGAGCAGGCGCTCCTGGCCGGCCAGGAGCAGCTCGCCGCCGCCGTCCGCGCTCCCGGCGACGCCGTGGCCGGCGAAGTGGAGGAGGTCGAGCCGGGGGAGAGCCACCAGTAGCCTCTCGGCCGTGGCGTCGCGGCCGGTCAGCTCGGCGACCCGCCAGCCGCCGGAGCGCAACGAGTGAGAGACCCTCGCGGCTTCGGCGAGCGAGAGGGGAAGATCGCCGCGCGGATTGCCGATCACGAGCGCCGCGCCGCGGTGACTCGCGGCAGTGTCGCGGGGAGCGGAGGTCGCGGCTCCGGCGAGGTCGAGGCCATAGACGACCTGACGTCCGGCGAGAAGCGGCGCGCCGTCGAACGGCAGGGCGTGGAGGTCGACCTCGCGCAGCTCGCCGTAGGCGAGGACGCGGATTTTGACCGCCCGCTGGATCTCGACGGCGAACGGCGCGAGGAGCCGCGCGCTCCACTCGTCCGGCGTCGGAGCGGCTCCGGCAGGTGGCAGCTCGAAGCGGTGCGCCTTGATCCCGGTGCCATCGGCGGCGAACGCCACCCAGCCCTTTTCGAGCGGGTGGAAAGCGATCACCACTTCGCCTGCGCCCGGCGGGCGGAAGGTTTCGAGAGCGGCCGGCCCTCCGGACATCGCGGGCGCCGCGAGGCCGAGGCGGGCGACCGCCGACTCGAGATCGGCGTCGGCGTCGGAGCAGAGCGAGGCGCGCGCCGACCGCTCGACGGCCAGGCGATCGGTCGGCGCCTGCCACTCCTTGGCCGCCGCCTCGTCGCACCACCTCCGCGCCTTCCCGAACCGCCCGACAGCTTCCTGCCAGCGCTCGCGGGCGTCTCCGGTCAAACGCTCGATGCGGCCTTCGATTTCGATCTGGCGCAGCGCCCGGACGCGCGAGCGGCGGGCTGCGGCGAGGGCCTCTGCCGTACGACCGGCGTCGAGCAGCAACTCGATGCGGATCTCGGCGCTCGCCGAACGCTGGGCGACGAAGCGGGCGCGGCCCGGCCGGGGCAGGGCGAGGGCCTGGCGATCGAGCAGGCCTTCGGCGTCGGACAGAGCGGAGAGAGCGGCGCCGCGATCCCCGAGCGCCCGCTCCGCCCGCGCATCGCCTACGAGGGCGAGCCAGAGATCTTCGAGCGAGCCGGAGCGGCGGGCGTCGCGTTCGAGAGCCTGCCAAGAATCGAGCGCCTGGCGCGGCAGGCCGCGCGCGAGATCCAAGCGGGCCGCGATCTCGCGCTGCCAGACGCGCTCGCCGGGGATCGCCGATCCGGCGAAGGGCCGCGCGGCGGCGAGGGCCGCCGCCGCGTCGTCGATCCGGCCGGCTTGGAGATCCGCGAGCGCCAGGTTGACCCGTGCATTGAAACGTTGGTGCGGTGTGCTGCATCCCCCGGTCGCGTCGTACGCGTCGCGCGCCGCGAGGAGAAAGGGTCGCGGGTCGCCGACGTCCGCGCCGGCCTCGTGCGCGAGGAGCCGCGTCCAGCCCTGATTGGTCGCGATCTCGGCCGCGGCGCAGGCGTCCGGGGCGGCCGGACCGCCGTTCCCGACTTTCTGGGTGGGATGGACCAGCCCGGCGAGCCGTGCGTCGGCATCGGCGAAGCGCCCCTGGTCGAGGAGGGCGAGCGCCCACTGCTCTTCGGCGTCGGTGTGCTCGAGCTCGAGCCCGAGCCGTTCGGCGCGGGCGGAGGCGGCCGCGAGCGCGCGCAACGCCGCGCGCCCGTCGCCCGATTTTCGCGCGATCAGGCCGCGCTCGTAGGCGATCTGAACGACCGCCTTGCCGGGCGGATTCGACGGCAAGGCCACCGTGTCGATCACTGCCGTCGCCTCGGCGAGCCGGCCGGCCTCCGCGAGCTGGTGGGCGAGCGCCGTGGCCTCGGTCGCTTCGCCGAGGAGCAGGCCGGCGGCGCGGCGGGCGGCGAGCGAGCGCCGGAAGCCGGCCGTCGGCTTTTCTCCTGCGTCGGGCGGCAGGCGGGCGAGCAGCCAGTAGGCCCGAGCGCGGATCGATGGCGCGAGGGTGTTCCGGCTCGCCGCCAGGTTCGAGGTTACGATCCGTTTCGCGCTCGCTGCGGCCTCGGGATTGCCGCGGTTGGCGAGGTCCAGCGCCTCGAGATACCAGGCGGGAGCGAGGGGACGAGGCGCGATGCGAAGCGACCAGGCGGCCGAGTCGGATGATTTGCTGCGGACCTCGAGAAGGCGGGCGCCGGCCGGGATCTCGACTTCGTAGCGCAGGCCGTCGCGTGCGGTGATGCCCTTTGCTGCGATCCTGTGGCCGTCGATCCGCAGGTCCACTGTGCCTTTCGTCTCGCCCAGCGGCAGCCAGATCGCGATCCGCGGCGGGGGATCGCCCGGCTTGGGCGCGTCGAGCAGGCAGGTCGGTCCGTCGCGGAGCACCTCGTGGCAGCCCGCGTACTCGACGGCGAGGGGAGCCGGCCGCCGCGCGCAGGTCGTCGCGACGAGGGCGAGGAGCAGCGTGAGGGGGCGGCGGGCGGCGGGGCTCAAGCCGTGGTCGCCGGGAAGCGGACGTCGATCGGGCCGATCCATCCCCTCCTCGGGGTTCCTCCCGTCACCGGCGGGAGCCCCCGCCGAACCTCCGGATCGGCCGCGAGGTCGGCCGGCAGATCGCCCGGGCGGCCGACGAGCGCCCAGAGGTGCCAGGCGCCCGGCGCGATCGCGATCTCCTCGCCGACCGTGCCGGCGACCCGGAGCGAGCCGTCGGGGGACAGCTCGGCCCGGTCGCAGGCGGGGAAGGGGCGGATCGCGGCGCGGAGGCCGCCCGCCTCGGCGGCGACCAGGAGGCAGCGGACGGCGACGTCGCCGGCGACCGCGGTCGCCGGCCGGAGCACCATCTCGAAGCGGGAGCCGCGCGAGAAGACCCGGGTGGGCGGAGCGGTCGTCCCCCGCTCGCTCCGGCTGCCGCCCGAGAGCTGGGCCGTGTAGACCGGCAGCGCTCCCGCGCCGGGGCGCAGGAGGACGAAGGCGAGGAGCGACGCCGCCAGGGCCGCGGCCGAGCCGATGACGAACGAGGCGCGGCGGCGGAAGACGAGGACGCGCCCGGAAGGGGCAGCCGGCACCTCCCGCGCGGTCGGCGCCGCCTGCGCGTCCCCGGCCTCCCGCTCTCGCGCGCGCTGCTCCCGGATGGCGCCGGCGACGCGCGCCTCGAAGTCCGCGCCCAAGGGCCGGAACGCCTCCCGCGCCGCCGCGGCCTCGGGAGAGCCCTCCGCCAGATTGCGCAGAGCCCGCTCCTCGTCCGGTGACAGCTGTCCTTTGGCCAGCCGGTCCCAGCGCTCG
>DATMZU010000116.1:0-7381 GCA_035607435.1 Thermoanaerobaculia bacterium
GAGCCCGAGGTCGGCGTCGATCTCCTCGCGCACCCGGTCGACGTCGGCCGAGGGAAGGTCGATCTTGTTGATCACCGGCACGATCGTCAGGTCGTACTCCATCGCGACGTAGAGGTTGGCGAGCGTCTGCGCCTCGACCCCTTGGGAGGCGTCGACCAGCAGCAGCGCCCCCTCGCACGACATCAGCGAGCGCCGCACCTCGTGGGAGAAATCGACGTGGCCGGGGGTGTCGATCAGGTTCAGGCGATAGGTGATGCCGTCCTTGGCGGTATAGGACAGGCTCACCGTGTTGCTCTTGATCGTGATCCCGCGCTCGCGCTCGATGTCCATCGAGTCGAGCAGCTGGTCGCGAAATTCGCGCTTCTCGACCCCGCCGCAACGCTGGATCAAGCGGTCGGCGAGCGTCGATTTGCCGTGGTCGATGTGCGCGATGATGCAGAAGTTGCGGATGTCTTCCAAGAGAGGCCTCGATGCCCGGCGAGAAGGCCCGAAGCGGGCGCTCCTGCCGGACCGTGCATTCTACAACGAGGCTAACAACGTAGGGGCGGCCCCCCGTGGCCGCCCTTGCATGCCCCAAACGTTGGCCCCATTCGAGGGCGGCCACGGGGGACCGCCCCTACGAAAAAATTCCTGCAATTCGTCAGTCCCAGATCCGCTTCCACCAGGGCTCCTCCTCGCCCGGCTCGGTGGAGACGCTCGCGAGATTCAACCGGCCGCGGATCTTGTTGATATCCCAGCCGGTGAGCCGCGCGAGCGTCTGGGCTTCTTTATCCTGCCGCCGGGGCAGCTCGCGGCGGTATTGCCGCGCCTCCTCGCAGCGGGCGTCGCCCTTCCACGGGTGGCGCAGGACGTAGCGCCCTTGGAAGTTCTCCCGGTCCGCCGTCTGCTGGAACACCAGGTCCTCCGGAAAGTGGGCCCGGTCGTAGCGCAGGTGGAGGCGGGTGACGAAGACGTTCTGGCCGCCCGAGGGGGCGAAGCCGCGCCCCTGGGAATCTGTGCGATCGTCGAGCCAAAAGACGCCCAGCTCGCGCAGCTCGGCTTGAGAGAGCGGCTCGGCGGCGCACGGATCGCACCAGCTCATGTCCCAGGCGTATTCGAGGAAGACCGCCTGGGAGTCCTCTTTCTTCACCTGCTGGGTGAACATCGCCTTGTAGAAGTTCCCGAACTCGTCCTTCACGTAGGGCGGGATCTCGTCGCCCGAGGGGAGCTTGACGGTCCGGTAGTTGGTGGTCTCGACCCGGCCCTTGCGCGAGAGGGTGTAGACGAACATCTCCTGCGCGCCGACCGAATTGACCATTCCGAGGCGGATCGGCAACATGAATTTCGCCGCCTCGTAAGCAACCTGGAGCGGCCGGAGGGAGCTGAAGCCGAGCTTCGACTGCTCCTTCAGGTTGACCTTCGCGACGAAGAACTTCATCCCCTGCTTGATGTAGGCGCCGAGCACGTTCGTCGCGCCGTCGGGGATGCGATAGCCGCTTTCGCGCAGCCAGGTTTCGAGCCCGTTGCTTTGGGTGGCCGAGAGGATCAGGATGTCGTACTCGCCCACCGTGTACTTCGCCTCGATCCGCACGCCGAGCTTTTCGGCGCGATCCATCGCCATGCCCCCGACCACGCCGCCCGGCACGCCGCCGGAGGGGGCGGCCATCGATTCGTAGACCCTTTGTTCGCAGGGATTTTCGTCGAAGTACTCGACCAGCCGCGGCGCCGTATAGGAGTCTAGATGGTCGATCAGCCCCTTGTCCGCGACGTGGATCTGCTCGCGTTTCAGGACCACCGGGACCGGGATGACCACGGCGAACTCTTTGGGATCGCCCTTGAAGTCGTTCGCCATCGTGAGAACGGTGCGATCGCCGTCGCGCACCATGACGATCTGCGACGCCTGGTTGAACAGCTTGGTATCCGCCTTCGCGACGTAGAAGCCGCAGAACGCGAAGATCGCGGGCGCGAGCGGCCCCGCGGCCAAGCCGGCGACCAGGGCGAGCGCAAGCCCTCTGTGCCTTTCCTTCGTTTGCCGAGCCATGGTGATCCGTCCTTTCTCTCTCAAGGGAAGCTAGACCAGACCGGGAGCCGCAAGGCCCGGGGTCCCTGGTGAATGCGGTGTAAGGGAATTCGGAGAAGTCGTTTCTCGAACCGCCTCGCGGGCGGAACGTGCCCCGGTCTTGCGCCAATCGAATCGCTCGCCGGGAAAGATCCTGTCGAGGACCGGCACGAGGAGGCACATCGCGACCAGCGAGAGCAGCAGCCCGTTCGGCCGGTAGAGTACGAAGGAGACGTACCCCGCGCCGAGCGCCACCGCCGCGGCGAAGACGATCCGTCCAATTCGCGAGTCGGGGGTGGTCTTGGGGTCCGAGATCATGAAGAACGCAAAGATCAGGAACGCCCCGTTGCTCAGCTGATGCAAGGGCGTCGCGCTCGGCTGGCCGAGCCAGGCGGCGCGGGCGAACAGGATCGCGACGTAGAAGGCGAGAAAGGCGTAGGTGACGTCCGAACGCAGCGCGCGATGGACCACCATGCCGCCCAGAGCGGCGATCAGAAAGCCGAACAGCGCGGCGTTGCCCCATTGGGCGGGAGAGACCCAACCGCCGCCGGAGAGGATCGCCGCGACGATCGCGAGGTTGGTCGGGTTGAACAGGTGCTTGCCGCGATAGCGCAGGACGAACTTGCTGCCGACCGCGAGGGCGGCCGCCCCGAGCGCCAGGAGCAGCGAGTTGGTGCGCAAGAGCAGGCAGAGCGACAGGCCGGAGATCAAGGCGCTGCGCGGCTCGAACGCCGGCAGGCCGGCCCACCGGCCGGCGAGCCATTGAACGCCGAGGCAGGCGGCGAGGATCGCCGCGATTCTGAGCGGCGGAACCTCGAAATCGAGCGCGATGACGCCATACAGCAACAGGGAGGCGAGAACGGCGATCTGGTAGTGGCGGGGGTCGCCGAGCAGGCGACTTTTCAGCGTAGGCATCGGATCCGTCCTCCGGGGGCCGCCAAACGGCTCCATTCTCTCCCTTGGACACGGCAAGGGACCTTGGCGAAACCACCAACGCAAACAGAGCCTCGCACGTATAAGCCCAGATGGGTAAAATCACCCGGTTCGCCGGGGTGGACTCATCGTCTGTCCCTAGAGCCGGTTTCCGACGCACCGATTCCACAGTAGAGCGACTCACCGAGGAGGTTCTCCCCCATGCTCAAGCCCCCGATCCTCGCCGCCGCGACCCTCCTTCTCGCCGCCCTCCCGCCCGCGGGAGCCGCAGGCCCCGCTCCGATCGGCGCCAAGGTCCGCGCCAGCTCCTGCACGACTTGCTCCCAGACCGTCCCTTCGGTCGCCGGCCTCGCTTCGGGCGAGTTCCTGGTCGCCTGGGAAGGGGAGAGCACCCTCGACGCCAAGGGCGTGGTCGGCCGGCTGTTCAAGAACACCGGCGCGCCGCGCGCCGCCGACTTCCAAATCAACAAGGGGGTCGTGCCGCCCGAGCAGTTCGACATCGCGGTGGCCGGAGACGCGACGAGCTATGTCGCGGCCTGGTCTTCCGTTTCCAACGCCAACAGCGAGATTTTCGCCCAGCGCTACTCGGTCGCCGGGGTCGTTCAGGGAACGCCGATCCTGGTGAGCGTGGACAACCCCGCCCTGCCGCCCTATGCCGACTTCAATCCGACGGTCGGCCGCACGGCAGGCGGCGGCTTCGTCATCGCCTGGGTTCGCTACCTGCCGCCGGGCGCCACGACCGCGGGGACCGACCCGGAAGTCTTGATTCGCCGCTTCGACAAGAACGGCGTCGCGTTGGGCGCGCCGGTCAAGCTGAACACCCGGCTGGTCAACGGCGACCGGCCCGACCTGTGCGTCGACTCGGCCGGCCAGATCGACGTCGCCTGGACCAGCGCCGACGGCTTCCCGCTATTCCAGCCGAATCACAAAGGGGTCTCCCTGCGCCGGGTGTCCGCGGCCGGAGTTCCCCAGGGGCCTGAAGCCATCGTGGCGCAGCCCCTTTCGGGCAACGCCCAGATGAGCATCTCGTGCGGCACCGGCGGTAATTTCGTCATCGTCTGGGAGAGCGATCAGGCGCCGGCCACCGCCGGGTTCGACATCCTCGGCGCCCGTTACACCAAACTGGGACGGCGCGTGGGCAACGTGTTCCGGGTCAATTCGGTCATCACCGACAACCAGCGGAATCCCGCGGTCTCGCACGACACCAAGGGCAATTTCGTCGTGGTCTGGGAGCACAACCTGGTCTCCGGCGGCGCGATCAACGGCCGGCGGTATTCGGTCGCCGGAGTGGCCACCGGCACGGATTTCGCGGTCGATACCTACCCGCCCGGCGATCTGCGCTCGATCGAGCCCGAGATCGCCCACGTCGGCACCGCGGGCAATTTTGTCGTGGCTTTCCAAGACGGCCTGAAAGGCGTCTGGATGCGCCGATTCACGCCCGGCACGCCGTTCCTGGCGCAAACCGGAGCCGACGCGACGGACCTGGCGGACACCGCAGAGGCCGAACCGCAACAGTAGCCTTCGCTCACTGCCCAAATCCTTGCCAAAGCGGCGCCCGGTTCGGGCGCCGTTTTTTATTTCTCTTGCCTTTCTCTTAACTCCGCCTCGAGACATCTCAACGTGTGCCCACGCCGAACCGTAAGAAGGACAGGTCTAGACAAAACCCTTCGGTGCGGCCGCGCTGATCGACTTCTTCAGTCAAGGAGCTTTCCTATGTCGAACCCCAAGATCGCAATCGCCGCGCTGGCGCTCTCGGTCGGCCTCACCGGATCGGCGGTCTTCGCCGCCGCGCCGCAGAAGGCCGGCCCGCCGTTTTCCTTGAGCGCGTGCTCCGATTGTCAACAGCGCGAACCGAAAGTGGCAGTCGCCCCGGCGGGCGATTTCGTCGTCGCCTGGTCCGGCGAAGGCAACGCCGGGTTGGACGGCGTGCCGGGACGCAGCTTCAAAGCCAACGGCACCGCCCTCGGCTCGGATTTCGCTTTCATCGGCGAAGACTCGTCCCGCGCCAAAGACGTCGATCTCGCGGCCTCGCGCACCGACGTCGTCGCGGCCTGGGTCGAGAACGATCGTATTTATGCCCAGCGCCTCGGCTTTGCCGGCGAGCGGATCGGCGAGGCGGTGCAAGTTTCGCAGGACGACCCGAGCGGCCTCTCGACCTCCCGGCACCTGAAGCCCGCCGTCGCCCGCGCGGCGGACGGCTCGTTCGTCGTCGCCTGGGTGCGCTACGTCCTGGGCACCGGCTCGGGCAACCCGGAGGTCCTGGTCCGTCGCTTCGACGCGCAGGGCCTGCCGAAGACCGGCCAGGTGAAAATCAATTCCGGCTTCGTCAACGACTCCCGCCCGGACGTTTGCATCGATACCGCGAACCGCACGATCACGGTCTGGACCAACGTCGATACTTTCGAGCCCTTCCTCTCGACCAAGAAGGGGGTCTCGGCGCGACGGCTCGGCCCCAACCTCGCGCCGCTCGAAGGCGAACGGGTGATCGCGCCGCCGCGCGCCCGGGAATCGACCGTCGCCGTCTCCTGCGGCAAGGGCGCCACCTTCGCCATCGTCTGGGAGACCGATCAGAGCCCGGCCACCGATCGCGGCGACCTCCTGGTCCGGCGCTTCAGCCGCCTCGGCCGGCCGCTCGGCACCTCGATCGTCAACCAGGCCCGGGAGGGAGTCCAGCGCCACCCCGCGATCACGCACGAGCCGTCGGGCGGCTACACGGTCGCTTGGACGAGCGACGGCGACGGCAATGCGGACGCGGACGCGGGGATCGTGGCCCGCCGCTTCTCGGCGGCCGGCGCGCCGCTTTCCGACGATTTCCTGGTCGCGGCCGGAGCCGATCGTCACCTCGGCCTGCCGGGGATCGCCTACGCCGCCGACGGCAGCTCCGTGTTCGTCTGGCAGAACGGACTGGCAGGAGTGTTCGGCCAAAGATACTCCCCCGCGCAATAGCCGGCGGAAGGTCCCTCTCTTCCTCGATTCAGGGGCGACGCGCGGCCCGGCGTCGCCCCTCGGCCTGTCCGCGGTAAACTCCCAGCCTCATGTTTCGCCGCCCCTGGCTTCTCGCCGGCCTGCTCGGCCTTTGCGCCCTCCCCTCGATCGCGCAGGCCGGCTCGTCCGTTCGGCTCCTCTCGCCCGTCGCGGGCGAGAAACTGGAAGCCGGCGAACTGGCGTGGATCGAATGGTCGGACGAACCGGGGCATGCCGCATCGCCCGAGACCGAGTGGGAGGCGTTCCTCTCGCTCGACGGCGGCCGGACCTATCCGATCCGCCTGACCCCCCATCTCGATCTCGCCCTGCGCGGTTTCGCCTTCGAGGTGCCGAACGTGCCGAGCCGCAACGCGCGGCTGCTGCTGCGTTTCGGCGACGAAGGAACCGAGCGAATCTTCGAGGCTCCGGCCCGCTTCGAGATCGGCGCCAGCGGCACCAACCGCTGGGTGACCGAGCTGTGGGAGGAGCCGCTCGCCCGCACCCTGGAGGCGGGCGAACCCGCCCGCCGCGGCGACCGCGGCGTGGTCGTCTGGCTCGAAGGGGACCGGGAGGGACGCGGCCTCCACCCCAGGGTCCGCGTGCCGCTGCGCTCCGGGCTCCGCGAGGCCCGGGCGGGCGGCGGCCATTTCCTGTTCGCCGTGGGACCGGAAAGCGCGCCGCCCCGGCTCGCGCCACCGGTGATCGCGGCGATCGACCGGCCGATCCATCAAGGCGCGGCACTGCCCGTAGACGACCCGAGGGCGCCGCTGCCCCTGCGCCTGCGCATTCACCGCTTCAACGAATAATCGGCAGATCCCCGACCTCTCGGAGCCCCAGAACGACCGCGCGGAATCCGTCCGCCCGGCGCCCGAGAACGACCGCGCTTCGCGGCATCTGACGCCCGAAGCGTTTTCGCTGGTGAGGATCTCGCCGTGATGCCCATTTTTCGTGGCCTGCGCTACGCGCTCGCCCTGTCCGCCCTTCCCCTGTTCGCCCCCGCCGCCTTTGCGTTCGAAGGCCGGCTGTTGCTCCCCGACGGCGCCGCCGCCGCGGGATTCGAAGTTTCGGTCGTCGGCCGCGCGAGCGCGGCGCTCACCGATTCCGACGGCGGTTTCTCGATCGCGCCGGATCCGGCCGTACCTTTCGAATTGATCGCGATCGGCCCCGGCGGCCAGGTTTCGCCGCCGGTCCGGATCGAAAGCCTGTCCGCCTCCGACACGCTCGACGTGACGCTCGCCGCCACCTTCCGCGAGACGATCACCGTAGCGACGGGAGTCGCCGCCGAGATCGAAGCCCCCCCCGCCGCGGCCCTGCTCACGATCGCGCAGGAAAATCTGGAACAGCGCCGGCCGGAACGGCTGGTCGATGCGCTTGACGGGGTGGCCGGCGTGGTCAAGTCCGACGAGAGTCTGGCGGGCGTCCCCTCGCTCCGCGGCCAGGCCCGCG
>DATMZU010000120.1:0-7571 GCA_035607435.1 Thermoanaerobaculia bacterium
TCCCATCGCTTCCCCACCCAATGCCATCTGCGGTTATACTCCGGTCCCTTTTCGAGGTTTTTTGATGCCTTCCTTAGAGACTGCCGAAGCCCGACCCTCGTCCTTTCCGGCCTCCCGCTCCCTGGGAAGCGCGCTCGGGGATGCCGAGCGGCTCGGCCGGTTGGAGGCGGAGGCGTTCGATGCCGGGCTGCGCGAGATCGAGCAGCGGGAACGCGAGAACCTGATGGGGAAAACGGTGCTCGCCTCGGATCAGTTCGACGGCTTCGGTCCCGAGGAGGGGCCGGTGGCGACCACCACGGAGATGCTTCGTTTGCGCCGCGAGATCGATCGACTCGCCGATTTTCACCGGACGCTCCTCCATTCGCGGTCTTGGCGCCTGCTGCAGGCGCTCAAGCGTCCGCTCGGAAGGGCCTGGTAGCGGCCGGGGTTTAAGAACGCGATGTCGAACGACAGAGATGCCTCGGAGTCCGCGCTGCGGATCGCCCGCCTCGAAGCGCGGGTCGCGGCGCTCGAAGAGGCGCTCGTTCGCCGATCGAGGGAGCTGCGCGAGCTGCAACGCCATCTGCCGAGCCGGGAGCTGTTGAACCTCTCGCGGCTGGCCGGCGGTCTTCCGCCGGTGCCGACCGGGCGCTACGATCTGGAGGTCTGGCGCGAAACGACCGCTCTCACGAGCGCCAGCGTCGAAGAAACCCTCCGTGACCTTTGGCAAAGCCTGACCCCCGAGCCTTTCGCCGCCCGATGACCGATTCCGCTTCGCTCTCGCCTTCCGGCCCCCCGCCGCGGAAGGCCACGCTGCTGGTCCTCGCCTGGAATCGTTGGGATCTCACCGAGCGCTGCCTCGCGACGCTGCTCGCGACGAACCTCGACAACGCCGAGGTCCTGGTGATCGACAACGGCTCGACCGACGAGACCCCGGAGCGGCTCGCCGAGATCAGCGGCATCCGCGTGCTCCGGCTGGAAAAGAACCTCGGGTTCGTGCGCGGCAACAACGCCGGAATCGCCGCCGCCGACCCCGAATCCGACATCGTGCTGTTGAACAACGACCTGATTTTTGGCCAGCGCGATTGGCTGGCGCGACTGCGCGCCGCCGCCTCTTCCTCCCCGAAGATCGGTGTCGTCGGCGCCCGGCTGCGCCTGCCGGACGGCCGTCTGCTCCACGCCGGAACCTACATCCTGTGCGACACGATGTGGGGCCAGCAGATCGGCTCGCTCGAACAGGATCTCGGCCAATACACCGCCGAGGTCCGCGAGGTCGAGGGGATCGTCTTCGCCTGCGCCTTCATCAAGCGCGAGTTGATCGCGCAGATCGGCGGCCTGGCGCTCGATTTCGAGTCCTACTTCGAGGACACCGACTACTGCCTGCGCGCGCGGGCCGCAGGCTGGACGACCGTCGTCTGCGGCGGCGTCACCTTGATTCACGACGAGCACGGCTCGACGCAGAACGACCCCGACTCGCTCGGCCGCCTGTTCCAGACCAGCCGGGCGACGTTCCGGGAGAAGTGGGGCGAGGAGCTGGCCGGCCGCTACGGGCATCGCCTGCTCTGGCAGTCGATCATGAACTTCCCCACCGGCTACGCGATGAGCTGCCGCGAGATCCTCCGCGCGCTCGACGCCCAAGGGGTGGAGGTCGCCTACCGCTACGTCTACGGTCCGGGCACCGTCTTTCCGCCGAGCGAGCCGGAAAACAGCGAGGACTACCGGCTGAACGTGCTGCGCGCGCGCAAGGTGCCGTGGCGGCCGAAAGCCGCGGTGGTCTACGGCCAGGCCGACGTTTTCGGCAGCAACCGCGGCCGGATCAAGGTCGGCTATACGATGCTCGAAGTCGACGGCTTTCCGCGCGACTGGGTGCGCGCGGCCCAGAAAATGGACGAGGTCTGGGTGCCGAGCGAGTTCAACCGCCAGGGATTTCTCGACTCGGGCCTCACCCGGCCGATCGAGATCATCCCGCTCGGCGTCGATACCAACTATTTCCATCCCGGGCTCTCCGCCTTCCCCAATCCCCATGGGGAATTCGTCTTCTTCTCCGCTTTCGAATGGGGCGAGCGCAAAGAGCCCGGCCTGCTGCTCAAGATCTTCAACGACGAGTTCGGCTGCGACGAGCCGGTGCGCCTGGTGTGCAAGGTGATCAATCGCGATCCCGGCCTGAAGCTCAAGGAGGAGATCCGCTCCCTGCGCTTGCGCGACGCGGGAGGCCGCATCTCGTTCCTGTTCAATCAGGAGTTTCCCCACTATCAGCTCGGTTCGCTCTACCGGTCGATGGACTGCTTCATCTCGGTCTCGCGCGGCGAGGGGTGGAACATGCCGCTGATGGAGGCGATGGCCTGCGGCCTCCCCGCCATCGCCACCGATTGGGGCGCCCATCGCGAGTTCGTCCACGAGACAAACGCCTATCCGCTGCGCGTCCGCGGCACCATCCCCGCGGTCGCCAAGTGCCCCTATTACGCGGGTTTCCGCTGGGCCGATCCGGACCCCGACCACCTGCGCCATCTGATGCGTCAGGTGTTCGAGCACCGCGACGAAGCGCGGGCGAAAGGCGCCCTTGCGGCGCGCGAGATCGCCGACCGCTGGACCTGGCGGCATACGGCACAGAAGATCGTCGCGCGCCTCAAGGCGCTCGGGGCCTGACGCTATCCTTACCCCCTAGTCGATCGCCTCGCCCTTCTCCACCTTGGCGATCAGGTTCTCCAGGTTCTTCTTCGCCGGGTCGTCCGGCGCGGTTGCCATCGCGGCCTTGAAATGGCGCAGCGCGTCGGCTTTCTTGCCCGCCGCGGCGCTCGCGCGGCCGAGGCTCACCTCGGTCGGCCAGACGCCGGGGAAGCGCTTGCCGTTGGTCTCCAGCACCTTGATGCCGAGGGCGGTCTTCTTGGCCGCCAGCAACTGCCGGCCGGCGTTGTGGATGTCGAAGGCGCTCGCGGCCGGGTGGTTGATCGCCAGTTCGAGCGTCTTGGCCGATTCCGCGGCCTGGCCGTTGGCCTCCTGCAGCGCGGCGAGGGTGGAGAGCGTGGTGAAGTTGGCCTGACCGCCGAACGACCCGTCCACCGCGGCTTGCGCCCAAGTGAGGCCTTCCGCCAGGTTGACCTTGTTCGTCAGGCAGAAGTTCGCCGCCCGCTCCCAGTTCTGCCAGGAAAAGCCCTGGAAGTTCTGCAGCTCCTCTCGGATCTTCTCGGCGTAGAGCTCGTTGACGTTCGGCACCTCGATCGTCCACGGCAACGCGAGGTTTTCCCACTCCAGCTCGACCGTCGCCTTGGCCGGCTCGCGGTCCACGAACTCGTAGGTCAGAAACTCGCGATACGCGCTCTCGACCGGCTTTGCCGTCACCCGCAGGGCGTCTTCCTTGACGTCGTAGAAGAAGCTGCCCCAGGCGGTCGAGTTGTGGGAAAAGACGATCGTCCACTCCTCTTTGCCCGGAATGAAGTGCAGGCCGTAGGTGCCGGCCGGCAGCGGTTTGCCTTGCACGACGACGTCGTGATCCACTGCGAACGTGGTGTTCTCGTTCGAGCCGCCGCGCCACGGACACTGGTCGCCGCAGGTGCCGAACCCGAGGTTCGCGAGACCATAGGGGACCAGCTCGCCCCAGATTTTGCCCTTGCGGTCGGTGCCGTCCGGCGCATGGACGTTCGGGCTGTTGTAGGTGATCTCGACGTTGACCAAACCGATCCGCTGCGAAACTTCGGAATGCTGGTTGTCGCCGCTCGGCGGCAGGGTCAATTCGTGCGCCGAGCCCGGCCTCGCCGCCATGACGGCGAGCGCGAGAACGGTGAGGCAGGGTGTCAAGAAACGCTTCATCGGTGTTTCCTCCCGGAAGACGTAGGTCCTCTCGATGGTCTACAAGGAGCTACGCAGGGACGAGGCGAAGGTTTGGCCGGTTTCGTTTACGATGACGGAACCATGCGCCGCCTTCCCTCGCTCCTCCTGGTTCTGATTCTTCCGCTCGTCCCTTCGGTTGCCGGGGCCCAAGCTCCGACGTTCGATGCCGGGGCCGCGGGCCGCTTCGCCGATCTGGCGCTCGCCTGCGTCGCCAAGGAATATCCGAACAAGATCGCCCACGTGATGACCGGCGACGCCGACGCGAAACCGCCCCACCTTCTCACCCCCGCGTTCTTCGGCTGCTACGACTGGCACTCGTCGGTCCATGGCCATTGGCTGCTCGCCCGGCTGGCGCGGAATTACCCGGAGGCGCCGTTCGCCGCGCCGGCCAAAGCGGCTCTCGCCGTGAGCCTCACGCCGGAAAAGATCGCCGCCGAGGTGGCTTACCTCAACGGCCCGGGGCGGGTCTCGTTCGAGCGCCCGTACGGCCTCGCCTGGCTGCTCCAGCTCGGCGCCGAGCTGCGCGGCTGGGACGACCCCCAGGCCAAGCAGTGGTCCACGGCGCTCGAACCGCTCGAACGGGCGGCGGCGAAACGGATCGCCGACTGGCTGCCGAAGCTGTCGCGGCCGATCCGGATCGGCGAGCACGACCAGACCGCGTTCGCGTTCGGATTGATCCTCGATTGGGCACGGGCGGCAAAGGACGCCGGCCTCGAAGCGCTGATCCTGTCGCGCAGCGAGGCGTACTACCTCGCCGACCGAACCTGTCCGCTCGGCTACGAGCCCTCGGGGCAGGATTTCCTCTCCCCCTGTCTCGCCGAAGCGGACCTGATGCGGCGCATCCTGCCGCCCGACCGTTTCGCCGCCTGGCTCGGCGATTTTCTGCCGCAGATCCCCAAAGCGATCGAAGCCCCGGGCGTACCCTCCTGGCTCGAACCGGCGATCGTCACCGATCCGACCGATCCCAAGCTCGCGCATCTGGACGGCCTAAACCTCTCGCGCGCCTGGATGCTCGAAGGGATCGTCGCCGGCCTGCCCGACACCGACCCCCGCCTGCCGGAGCTCCGCGCCACGGCGCTACGCCATCGCAAAGCGGGCCTCGCCGCGGTGACCGGCGAGCATTACGAAGGGGGCCACTGGCTCGGCAGCTTCGCCACCTACCTCGCGACCGGGCGGGGCCTCGGGCGATAGAACCGGCGGTAGAATTCGACCATGGCAACGCTGGAGGCACGGGAGCTGCGGATCGGCGCGGTGGTCGGCAACGCCCATCTGTTCGATTGGAAGCGGGAGGCTGGCGTGGAACAGGATGCGATTCGGACCCGGGTCGAGCAGCTGTTTGCCCTGCTCGCGGAGCGGCAGGCGGACTATCTGCTGGTCGGCGGCATCGCGCTCCTTTCCTACGTCGAAGGGCGCAACACCGAGGACATCGATCTCCTGCTGGCGCCCGAGACGCTGGCCCGCCTGCCCGAGTTGGAGGTGAAGCGGCGCGACGCCGATTTCGCCGCGGCGACGTTCGGCGGGCTCGACGTCGATCTGCTGCTGACTACGAACCTCTTCTTCGACCACGTTCGGCACCGCCATGCCACCGTGCGACCGTTCGCCGAGCGGGAGATCCCCTGCGCCACGCCGGAAGGGCTTTTCCTGCTCAAGCTCTACGCGCTCCCCTCGCTCTACCGCCAGGGGCGGCTGCCGCGCGCCGCCCTCTACGAGGCGGATCTGCTCGCCCTGCTGGTCGCGTTTCCGCTGCCCAAAAAGGCGCTGCTCGCCGAGCTTTCGCCGTTCGTTTCCGCCACCGATCTTGCCGAGCTGACGAATCTAGTCGGCGAGATCTCGGAGCGGATCGAGGGCCGCCGCTTCGGATCCGGATCGCAGGGCTGATCGCCGCCGCCCCAAGGGGGTTACAGCAGATCGGCCTTTCGCGCGCGGCGCAAGACCTCGCCGCCCAGCTTGCCGTAGGCGGCGGCGCCGGTCGACCAGGACTCGTAATCGAAGATGCTCCGGCCGTGGCCGGGGGCTTCGGCGAGGCGGACGTTGATCGGGATCTCGGTCTTGAGCACCTTGCTGCCGTACTTCTTGCGCAGATCGGCCACCAGCTCTTCGGTCAGCTTGGTCCGGTGATCGACCATGGTGAGCAGGATGCCGAGGAGCTGCCCTTTGCCCACCCGCTCCTTGTTCATCTCCAGCAGCTCGAAGAAACCGCCGAGCGCGTCGGCGTCCAGGTGGTGCGGGGCGAGCGGCACCATGTAGGCGTCGGAGGCGGCGAGGCCGTTGACCGTCAGCACGGACAGGCCCGGCGGACAGTCGATGACCACCGCGTCGAACTTGCGGCGAACGGGCGAGAGCGCCTTCTTGAGCAGCTTCTCCGGCTCCTGTTTCCGCGCGACCGCGAGGTCCATGCCGGCCAGGGCGAGCGAACCGGGGATCAGGTGCACCCCTTCGATGCTCGATTCCCGAATCGCCTCGGCCGCATCGACCTTGCCGATCAGCAGATCGGCGGTCGAAGGCTCGGCGTCGGCGCGGGCCACCCCGAGCGAATAGCTCGCCGACCCCTGCGGGTCGAGATCGACGACCAGCGTCTTTAAGCCTCCGCGTGCAAACGCCGCCGCCAGGTTCACCGCCGTCGTGGTCTTGCCCACTCCCCCTTTGACGTTCACCAGAGCCAGATTCATCGCGTCCTCCTCGTTTGCATTGATTCTACGCAAGTCTATCCGCCTCCAGGGCGGAGCGCGAATGGCGGCCGGCCGAAGTCGCCGAGTGCTAAAATAGAAAAAGGATTCGGCGACGGGGCGGGCGCTGCGCTCCGGCGACGACAGGGAGATGGCCATGGGATCTTCTCGCAAGCGAAGTCTGGCTCTGGGTCTGTTCCTGCCGATGCTGCTCGCGGCGAGGACCGGGGTGAAGGCGGACGACAATTGGACCTCCCGCGGGCCCTACTGCAGTCCGTCCTACGGCCTCGCGCGCGGCTCGGGTCGCGCGTATCTCGCGGTCGGCGGGCGTCTCTTCCGCAGCCAAGACGGGTGGGCCACCTGGTCCCAGGTGGGCGCCGACCTGCCCGCAACCTTCCTGTCGGCGGTGGCCGTCGCGCCCGAAAACAGCCAGATCGTCTATTTCGCGCTCTGGGACCGGGCAGGCGTCTTCCGCAGCAACGACGGCGGCGAGACTTGGACGGGGGTGTTTCCCGACCTGCCGGATTCCCTCGTCGATGACCTGATGGTCCCGCCGAGCCCCGCGGGCACGGTGTTCGCCATCGCTCCCTATAACGGCTTCTACCGTTCCAAGGACCGCGGCGAGACCTGGATCGACGTGAGCCCCGAGCCCAACCCGTCGAATTACTTCCAGCTCCTCGCGCATCCCTTGCACCCCAAGCGTCTCGCGGCGCATACGCTCCACGGGCTCTGGCGCAGCAACGACGGAGGCGACACCTGGAAGGCCTGGAACGCCGGCCTGCCGGCCGAACCGAGCGGCCTCTCCGGACTGACGCTCGCGCCCGGCGAACCGGATGTCGCGTTCGTGACCTCGTATCACACGCTCTATCGCAGCCAGGGAGGCGGCGTCTGGCAGAGGATCGCCCCGATCCCGGTCAATAGCTTCGCCCACGTCAACGCCCTCGTGGCCGGACCGGGCACGCCGCCGGTCCTCCTCGCCGGTCAGAACGGCGGCAGCACCACGACCTCGGGGATCTTGCGCAGCCGCGACGGAGGCAGAACCTGGCAAGGAATGCCGCTGCTCGGCGAGACGGTCTACCGCTTGAGCTACCTGCCGTC
>DATMZU010000121.1:0-2363 GCA_035607435.1 Thermoanaerobaculia bacterium
CGACGCTCTCCGACCTGCGCGCCTATCTGGGCGTTCGGCTGTTTGACTACATGGTGCCCACCGCGCTCGTGCCGCTCGCCGCGCTGTCGCTCACCGCGCACGGGAAAATCGATCGCCGCGCGCTGCCGGCGCCGGAGCGGCTCGGCGCCGAAAGATCGCGCTCCGAGCGATTGCGCGTGGCGCCGCGGACGCCGCTCGAATCCTGGCTCGCGGGCGTCTGGGCGGAGATCCTGGGGCTCGAAGCGGACACCGTCGGCGTCGAGGACGACTTCTTCGAAGCGGGCGGCAACTCGATCCGCGGCGCGGTGCTGATCAATCGCCTGCAGCAGCAGCTCGGCGAGATCGTCCAGGTGGTGGTGATCTTCGACCATCCGACGATCGCTTCGCTCGCCCGGTACTTGGGGGCGGAGCATGCGGCGGCGGCCGAGCGCCTGATGGCGGTGCGTGGTGCGCAAGACGCGGCCTCCGTGGGCGTTGCGGCGCGCGGACCCCGGCAGGTGGACGAAGCGAAGCTCGCGGCGCTCGGCGCACTGGTCCGCCCGCTCGGCCCGCCGACGGCCGGAGGGGAGAAAGGGAAGAATCCGCCGGCCCTGTTCGTCCTTTCGCCCCCGCGCTCGGGAACGACGCTGCTGCGCGTGATGCTCGGCGGGCATCCGGCGCTGTTCGCTCCGCCGGAGCTGGAGCTGCTGACCTTCCGCACCATGGGCGAGCGGCGCAACGCGTTTTCCGGGCGCGACAGCTTCTGGCTCGAAGGGGTGCTGCGCGCGGTGATGGAGATCCGCGGCGGAACGGTGGAAGAGGCGCGCGAGTTCGTCGCGGAATGCGAGGCGCGCGACCTGCCGACGCGAGACTTCTATGGTTTGCTCGAAGCGGAGCTGGGCGACTGGATGCTGGTGGACAAGACCCCCTCCTACGCGCTCGACCCAGAGGTGTTGCGCCGGGGCGAGACCGACTTCGCCGGTGCGCGCTACCTCCACCTCATACGCCATCCGGGCGGCATGATCCGCTCGTTCGAAGAGGCGAAGCTCGATCAGATCTTCTTCCGCCGCGCGCATTCGTTCGGCCGCCGCGAGCTGGCGGAGCTGATCTGGACCGCGAGCCACCGGAACATCCTTGATTTCCTCGGCCGTGTGCCGAACGAGCGTCATCATCGGGTGATCTTCGAAGAGCTGGTGCGCGAACCGGAGCGGGTGCTCGCCGGGGTCTGTGAATTCCTCGGCCTGCCGTTCGAGCCGACGATGGCGGCGCCGTATGAAGACCGGTCGTCGCGGCGGATGACCGACGGCCCGCACGCGGCGTCGCGGGCGCTCGGCGACGTCAAGTTCCTCGGTCACGGCGGCGTGCAGGCGGGTGTGGCGGAGCGCTGGCGCGAGCAGCTGGACGAGAACGATCTCGGCGATCCGACCTGGGAAGTCGCAGCGGCGTTCGGCTATCCGGCGCCGACAGGGCGGGTGCGGGAGCGGGCGATCCCCGCGCGCCGGGCCGACAGGTTGGGCGCCGAAACTTGGCCCGCGGGTTCCGAAGCGCCGCTGTCGTTCGCCCAGGAGCGCCTCTGGTTCCTCGATCGGCTGATGCCGGGGAGCCCCGCCTACAACCTGCCGCTCGCGCTGCGTCTCGACGGTTGCCTCGATGTCGCGGTCCTCCGTTCGAGCCTCGCCGCGATCGTGCGCCGCCACGCGATTTTGCGCACCACCTACGCGGACATCGACGGCCGGCCGGTGCAGCGGATCGGCGCCCCGGGCGGGTTCCCGATCGCGCTCGCCGATCTGTCGGCGCTGCCCGCCGGGCGCGCGGAGGTCGAAGGTGCGCGCACGGTGGCGATCGAAGCGCGTCGGCCGTTCGATCTCGCCCGCGGTCCCGTCGCCCGCGGTTTGGCGGTCCGCTTCGCCGCGCCGGCGCACGGGTTGCTGCTGCGTCTGCACCACATCGCGGCGGACGGCTGGTCTCTCGGCGTGCTGGTGCGCGAGCTGACGGCGGCCTACGAAGCGCTCGCCGCCGGAAAGGCTCCGGTTGTCCCGCCGCCGGCGCTCCAATACGCCGACTACGCGCTCTGGCAGCGCGGATGGCTCGCGGGCGAGCGGCTGGCGCGAGAGATCGAATACTGGCGCGCGCGGCTCTCCGGCGCGCCGCCGATCGCCCTGCCGACCGATCGGCCGCGCCGCCCCGCCCGCCCGGTCCAAGGCGCCCGGCGTTCGCTCACCCTCCCGGCCGCAAGCGTCGAGCGCCTGGCCGAAGAATGCCGGCGGGCGGGCGCCACGCCGTTCATGGGGCTGCTCGCGGCGTTTGCCGCCCTGCTCTATCGCTGGACCGGCCAGGACGATCTGTCGCTCGGCACCCCGGTCGCCGGACGCCACCGCGCCGAG
>DATMZU010000159.1:0-14648 GCA_035607435.1 Thermoanaerobaculia bacterium
ACTCGATCGGCCTGCGCCGCAAGGGCTTCGACCGCGAGGCGATCAAAAACCTCGACCGGGCGATGAAGATCCTGGTCGAATCGAAGCTCAACACCACCCAGGCGCTGGTCCGGCTGCGCGCCGAGCTGGCCGGCGACCCGAACGTCGATTATCTGATCGACTACGTCGAGACCGCAAAGCGCGGCTATTACCGAAGCCTGCCCGGCCGCCGGTCGGGCCGCGGAGGGGGGACTTCTGAATCCGCCACCGAATAGCGCCGCCCAGAAGGACTTGGTGGGTTCGTTTGGCCCGCAGCGACTGGCCGCTGCCGAAGGCGCCCGAAGGAGCGAGGAGGCGAACGAACCCACCAAGGACGCCGCCCAGCGGCTGAGGATCGGCGTGGTCGGGACCGGCTCGCTCGGCCGGCATCACGTGCGCATCCTCGCCTCGCTGCCGGGCGTCGAGCTGGTCGGGATCGTCGATTCCCGGACCGAAATCGCCGAGGCGCTGGCCGCCGAGCACGGCACGGTGGTGTTGCCTTCGCTCGAAGCGCTCGCGGATCTGGCCCAGGCGGCGGTGGTCGCCGTGCCCACCGTGGCGCATGCCGAGATCGGCTGCTTCCTGGCCCGGCGCGGCCTGCACCTGATGGTCGAGAAGCCGATTGCGGCCTCGCTCGCCGAAGCGGACGAGCTGATCGCTTCGGCTGAGGCCGCGGGAAAAGTGCTCGCCGTCGGCCACGTCGAATTCCACAACCCGGCGGTCCAGGCTCTCTCCGGCATCGGCGTGCCGCCGCGCTTCGTCGAGATCGAGCGGCTCGGGGTCTTTTCGCCCCGCTCCTTGGATGTGGACGTCGTGCTCGATCTGATGATCCACGACCTTCAGATCCTCCACGCGCTCGATCCCTCGCCGGTCGCCGAGGTTCGGGCGACGGGAATCTCCGTGCTGTCGCCGAAGATCGACATCGCGAACGCCCGGATCGAGCTGGCCTCCGGCTGCGTCGCGAACTTGACCGCCTCGCGCGTCTCGGCGGAACGGGCGCGGAAGCTGCGCGCCTTCCTCCCCAGCCGGTATTACTCGCTCGACTACCAGGCCCAGGAGATCAAGGGCTACCGGCTGATCGACGAAGGCGGGGAGCGGCGCATCCAGAAGGACGATCTCGCG
This sequence comes from Thermoanaerobaculia bacterium, assembly GCA_035607435.1. Lineage (GTDB taxonomy): Bacteria > Acidobacteriota > Thermoanaerobaculia > Multivoradales > UBA5704 > DASYKS01. The sequence goes on from DATMZU010000159.1 coordinate 1,141, forward strand.
GTCGAGAAGGCCGAGCCGCTCAAATGCGAGCTGGAGGCATTCGTCGCCGACTGTAGGGCTCCGGAAGCCGCCCGTTCGGTTTCCGGCCGGCAAGGGCGGCGGGCGCTCGAATCGGCGCTCGCCGTGGTGGCGGCGATCGGTTAAAGCTTCGCCGTAACTTTGTTTCCACCCCCGCGTACAATTCGCAGTGCCGGACCGTTCGGGCGGCCGGCATCCAACACTCCATTGATCCTCTGGTAGGCGGCGGGACGAGGTGACTCGGTGAAGAAGAAACTCATCTGGACGATCGTGATTCTGCTGGTGGTGGCCGGGATCGCGGGCATCGCGGCCAAGAATCGGGGGCCGAAGCCGACCGAAGTGCAGATCGGCAAGGTCGGCCGCGAGGATCTGCAGGCCAAGGTGAGCGCCAACGGCAAGATCCAGGCGCAAAAGAAAGTCGACGTCTCGGCGACCATCGCCGGGCAGATCACCAATATCGCGGTGGAAGAAGGCGATTCGGTCAAGAAGGGGCAACTGCTCGCCCAGATCGACCCGGTCTCGACGCGCGCCCAGGTGCGCGGCAGCGAAGCCTCGATCGACGCGCTCAAGCGCGACGTCGATGCGGCGCGCGCGAGCCTCGCGCAGGCGCAAGCCGATTTCCGCCGCTCCGAAGGGAATTTCAAGGCCGGAATCGTCCCCGCCGCCGACATGGAAAGGACTCGCACGGCGGTCGCGACGGCGGGGGCCGCGGTCCAGGCCGCCGAGCGCCGGGTGGTCCAGGCGAGCGCCGGGCTCGAAGGGACGCGCGACCTGCTGGCCAAAACCACGATCCGCTCGACGATGGACGGCGTCGTCACCGCCCGGCGGGTGGAGGAGGGGGAGGTCGCGGTGATCGGCATTCAGAACAGCCCGGGGACGGTGCTGTTCCAGATCTCCGACATGTCGGTGGTCGAGGCCGAGCTGGAGGTCGACGAGACCTCGATCCCGAACGTCGTGCTCGGCCAGGAGGCGCGGATCCGGCTCGACGCCTATCCGAACAAGACCTTCCGCGGCACGGTGACCGAGGTCGCGTCGAGCCCGATCCTTTCGGGCGCGAACCAGGCGATCAAATTCAAGGTGAAGGTCCGCCTCGACGAGCCGCCCCAGGGGATCAAGCCGGGCCTGTCGGCACGCGCCGATCTCCTCACCGGTTTCCGCGGCGACGCCCTGGTCGTGCCGCTCCAGGCGCTGGTGGTGCGCGAGATCGAGCGCAAACCGGGCACCAAGGTCGATCCGAACGCGCCGCGCGACCAGGAGGGGGTCTACCTGATGGAGAACGGCAAGGCGCGCTTCCAGCCCATCACCACCGGCATGATCGGCGAGCTGTCGATCGAGGTGCTCTCCGGGCTCAAAGGGGGAGAGACGCTGATCACCGGGCCGTTCAAGGCGCTGCGCGAGCTCGAACCGGGCGGCGCCGTGAAGGTCGAGGACCCGAAGAAGAAGAAAATGGGCGGGGAAGTCGGGAACGGCTAGCGGGGACGGGCGATGAGTCTTTCCGAGTTGCTCGCCGAAGCGTTCGCCGCGATGCGCAGGAACAAGCTGCGCAGCTTCCTCACGTTGCTCGGCATCGTGATCGGCGTGGCGACGCTCGTGGGCGTGGTTTCGGTGATCTCGGGCCTCAACACCTACGTCCGCGACAAGCTGTTCGCCCTGGCGCCGGACGTCTACATCGTCTCCAAATTCGGCATCATCCGCGGCCACGAAGAGTTTCTCGAGGCGCTCAAGCGGCCGGAGATCACCCAGGACGACTTCGATCGATTGAAGAGCGTGCTCACCCGGGCCGATCGGATCGGCGCGTCGCTCGAAACCCGCGCGCCGGTGACGTTCGGCGACAAGCGCCTGGGCAACGCGCGAATCGGCGGCACCAGCGCCACCTTTGCCGCCCTGGTCAACATGGACCTCGCGACCGGCCGTTTCTTCCTCGACAGCGAAGCGCGCGCCGCGCAGCCGGTCGCTGTGATCGGTTGGGACGTCAGGGACGAGCTGTTCCCGCACCTCGATCCGATCGGCCGCACGATCGCGATCGGCGGCCTGCCCTTCCGGGTGATTGGTCTGATCGCCCAGCAAGGGAGGACGCTGGGCCAGAGCCGCGACAACTACGTCTACGTGCCGATCGACGCCTATCGCCAGATGTTCGGCTCGCGCGATTCGCTCGACATCTTCGTCAAGGCGAGCGGCGGGGTGGCCGGGGTGGACGCCTCGGCGGACGAAGCGCGCGCCGTGCTCCGCGCTCTCCGCCACACCGATTTCCGGGCCGGCGATCCGTTCGGCATCGTCACCGCCGAGGCGCTCCAGGACATCTGGAAGCAGGTCTCGACGGCGGCCTTCATGCTCATGGTCCTGATCGCCTCGGTCTCGCTCGGCGTGGGCGGCATCGTGATCACCAACATCATGCTCGTCGCGGTGGCGGAACGGACGCAGGAGATCGGCCTGCGCCGTGCGCTCGGCGCCCGCCAGGCGGACGTCCGCCGCCAGTTTCTGCTCGAAGCGGCGCTGCTCGCCCTGGTGGGCGGCGTGATCGGCGTGGCCGGCGGCGGTCTGGTGGCGTTGGGCGTCGATCGGATCGCCCATTTTCCGGCGCAGCTCACCCCCACGATCGTCGCCGCCGGGCTCGCGCTGTCGGTGGTCGTGGGCGTTACGGCCGGCTACTGGCCGGCGGTCTCGGCCTCGCGCCTCGAAGTGGTGGACGCGCTGCGCTCGGAATGAGGCTCTAGAACACGCCATGCCCACCCACTCGACCGCCAAGCCGCCGACGCGGCGTTTCCGCCTCTCCTGGACGGAGAACGTCCGCTTCGCCCTGAACGCGATGAGGGCGCAGAAACTGCGCACCTTCCTCACCCTCCTGGGCGTCGTCGCCGGGGTCGCCACGGTGATCATGATGGTCTCGTTCGTGGTCGGCTTCGATCGTTCGATCACCGCGGCGTTCACCAGCTTCGGCACCCATCTGGTGCAATTCCAGAAATGGGAGAACCGGTTCGGCGACGACGGCGACATGCCGGAAGAGGAGCGCCACCGGAAGAACCTGGAGATCGAGGACGCGCTGGCCCTCAAGCGGCTCGCGACGCTCGCCGCCGCGGTTTCCCCCGAGCGGTATTATTTTCAGCCGCTCGAAGTCGGCTCGGGGCGCCGGCAGGCGAACAGTCCGATCGTCGTCGGCTCGACCCCCGATTACCTCACGGCGAACTCTTCGGCGATCGCCGACGGCCGATTCTTCACCGACGCCGACGTACGCCACGCCGCGAAGCTCGCGGTCGTGGCGCCCGACGTGGTGGAGGCGCTGTTTCCGCAGCAGGACCCGATCGGCCGGACGATCCGGATCTCCGCCTGGACCTTCCAGGTGATCGGCGTGCTGGAAAAGAAAGGCGCGTTCCTGGGCGGCGGCGCGAACAATTTGATCCTGATCCCGATCGGCGCCTTCGACGAGATGCTGCCGGACGTCAAGAACGGCCAAGGCGACACCCTTCACATTGCCACCGTGCCGCGCCGGCCCGAGGACGTGGACGCACTGATCGAGCAGGAGACGGCGATCCTGCGCGCCCGGCGCCAACTGCGGCCCAACCAGCCGAACGATTTCGCGGTCTTCACCAGCGTCGGCCAGCTCAAGAACTTCCAACAGATCACCGGAGGCATCGCCGCGGTGATGATCCTGATCGCCGCGATCGCCCTGGTCGTCGGAGGAGTCGGCGTGATGAACATCATGCTGGTGAACGTCACCCAACGGACCCGCGAGATCGGCCTGAGGAAAGCGCTCGGCGGCACCCGCCGCGACATCGCAATCCAATTCCTTTCCGAGGCGATCACCCTAACCGGCATCGGAGGAGCGATCGGCATCGCGATCGGCCTGGGAGTGGCGCTGCTCGCCCGTGTCGCCTTCGACTTCCAAGCGGCGGCCCCGCTCTGGTCGGTTTTCCTCGGCTTCGGAGTCTCCACGACCGTCGGGCTGGTGGCCGGCCTCTGGCCGGCGCTCAAGGCGGCGCGGCAGGATCCGATCGAGGCGCTGCGGTACGAGTAGGGACGAGAAACCCGACCGCGGTGCTTTACCGACATGCGCTTGCTCTTTTCTTCCAGGAACGACTGTCGTACAGTAGTGCTAGGCTATCGAAAGCGAGAGATCTGCTAGCAGGCGTTTGTGGCTGGCAGCACGCTTACACGAGAGGTGACTGTCGGTTAAGCGATCGCGAGCGACCGGTGTGGAATAAAGAAGCACTAAGGCATCACAATCGGGTTCGAATCCGTACTTGGCGAGGACTTGAATGACTTCTGACCGCGTCTTCATGAAGGTGGCGATTGATGAGGCGCGCAAGTGCAAGGCCGAGGACGAACGAGTCCATCCAATGGTCGGCGCTGTGGTCGTCAAGGATGGCGTACTTCTAGCGAAAGCATATCGCGGCGAGTTGGCTGATGGCGACCATGCCGAGTTCACCGCGCTAGATAGGAAGCTCGGAATAGAGGCATTATCCGGCTCAACGATCTACACCACGTTGGAGCCGTGCACAACGAGAAATCACCCCAAAATCCCTTGCGCCGAACGACTCATTGAGCGAAAGGTAGCTCGTGTCGTTATAGGTACTCTTGATCCCAATCCTGCAATCTCCGGCAAGGGACAGCGCAAACTTCGCGAAGCCAATATTGCGACGGACTTGTTCCCCGCGGACCTAATGGCGGAGATTGAGGAATTAAACCGAGAGTTCACTCGCTATCAAAAGCGACAGGACGAGAGGCCCGCGGTCTCTACCGAGACCATAAAGCAGTTTGCGCTCCGATCTCTCGACGATTGGTACCGGATTTCGAATCGGATTTTCTGGAACCAAAACTTCCAACGCGAACCCAGCGCTATATTCCCTCACCTAGTTGAAGTTGTGGGAGGACTCTCTGCCCTTGCCAGCAGCAAGCGTAAGGCTGGCAATAATCCGGAGACTTACATCGTTAAGGCCCTGGCTTGGTGGCTAGCGCTCTGCGGGAAACTGGGTGTCCGTAGCGTCGAGGACATGCTTTGGGACAAATTCCCTGCCGTTTGCGCATATTGCCAGCATGTCCCCCACGATCCAGACATCTGCATTGAACGCAAGGAAGCGTCGGGGGGCCCACCGTGGGATCAGTTGGCCGCACTTGGGCAAAGATCGGCCAATCAAAGACCCAAGCGCCTACGTGATTGGCAGCTAATGTTCTCCCGCATCTACCCCGCCCAGCAAACGGAGGAGTTCGGTCCTTCCTTTGCTCGCCTTGCCGAAGAACTCGGTGAGCTTGCTGAGGCCGTTCGTGTCTTTCGCTCTGAGCCCGGGTACATTCTGAGCGAGGCCGCGGACGTCTTTGCATGGCTCATGCATATTCAGAACATTGTCGACTCGAAAGCGCAAGTCCCGTCTGCCAAGCGAGGAGAGGCATTAGAACTTGCATTTGCCAAGGCCTATCCCGATGGATGCACGGCTTGTGGTAAGCGCCAGTGCGCATGCCCACCGATCTTGGCATCCACAATTGGGCGGATTGCACACGAAGTCCCATCCGGTAGGGGATCGTACGCCGACGATGGTCGCTTCATGCCGCCGGATAAGATGAGCAGGTTTTTCCAGGACGCGTAAGTCAGGAGCGGCGGATGTCAAACCCGCGGCTCAACCGGTAGCCCTTAGACGGCTGTGCCGGACATGGTCTGCCGGTTAGCCGAAAGGTTAGTTAGTTAGGCGGCGAAGCAGCGCAGGGTGGGATCGGATTACCGCTCTGTGGCCGCAGCATCGATTCTGCAACGCCTTTGGAGGAGTACAAAATGAGCTGTCGTCCAGTGGTATGACTTGCGGACAGGGCGAGCCGGCCAACCAAGGCGCGCTCCAGTAAATTTCGACGAGAGTTTAGTGTATGCTGTGGGTTCATCAACTCATAGGAGATTACACATGGTGCCCGTAGGAGTTATATTGCCGTTCTATGGAAATAACCAACAACTGCCTGCCGATTTTCTATTCTGCGATGGAAATCCAATTACGAAGACAGCGTTTCCGGAGCTGTATTCGCACTTGGCGCTCGCCAATACCGGCTTAATACTCGACGCAGAGCGAGCCCTGCTTCCTGACCTTCGCGGCGAATTCATCCGCGGGTGGGCCAATGACCGCGACATTGACAAAGATCGCAAGCTTGGGAGTCTGCAACTCGACATGTTCAAGGCGCATCATCATCAGTTCTCCGGCTGGGTTCAGATTACAAGACCAAATGCAGGTGATGGATTTCATTCTGTAGGCGGGGGTCCAGACATAAACGTTCAAGATCCGCCTACAACCGATGTTGGTGGCAATGAAACACGCCCTCGCAACGTAGCTGTAAATTTTATCATACGTGCACGGCCCTGACCTCGTGAGCGCGAAGTGTGGCGATGTTGTGCCGTTAGGACACTGCAGACTGAAAAGCGTTGAGGGCGAGCTTTCTGGTTCAAGACTATCCGGACCTATGTTTTGAGGTATCCGTGGGGCCGCTGTATGGGAATAGGGGCCCAGCATAGGGCCTCAAGCGGATGCCTCACAGCCCGATTGGGCAATCGATGTACTTTATCGCTTGTCTGAGACGGCCAAGCCCGGCCTCTGCACCGGACTGCCGACTCCGCCCATGAGAAGTATTCCTGTTATGCGAATGAGGTAATGGAGAAGCACCGGTGAGCGCGCGGTAAAACGCGCCGTCGGTTGGGCGAAGCTAGGAGGAGGGCGAATGGTCGATTGCAAGGCGAAAAAGAAAGGCCGCCTCTTTAAAACTGGAGGGGAATCTTGTCGAAGATGTGGTCGCCCTGTTTTATGACAGCCAGGGCGCGAGGTGGACAAATGGATCCGATTGCCAAGCTTGAAGAGCGCCTGCTCAAGCGCGAGATCGATGTTCTGCTTACCACGGAGGTTTCCGGATATCCAGTTCGCTTAGCACTAGAATGCAAGAATGAGAGCAAGCCTGCCGTGCCGGTGCAACAGGACGCTTGCAGAGCATTACGGCTTTGCGGCGTTCGAAGGTAGTCCCTCCGTCATCCGAAAAACCGGCATCAACCCAATCGTCTCGTCCCAGTAGGGCGTACGGCGGTACCACCAGCCGTACCGGGCCTGCGAGTCGTTCTCGAGCTTTTCGTCGCGCAGCGCTTCGGTCCACTCCTTGGCGATCTGGGGATCTTCCAGGCGTTTCCGGACCCACGGTTCGAGCACTTTGGGATCGATGTACTCCTTCCCTTCGAAGATCGTCGAGAGCAAACTCCACGACAGCAGCGAGTTAGGGGCGTCAGGCTCCAGAAGCTGGGCGGCGACCTCGAAGTCGGGCTGGTCGGCGGGGACCCAGAGCGCGCCGGCCGGAATTTTCCGGGTCTCGCGGCGGCGCTCCACTTTGACCTCGCTCAAGAACTTCCAATAGATCACCGGAGGCATCGCCGCGGTGATGATCCTAATCGCCGCGATCGCCCTGGTCGTCGGCGGAGTGGGCGTGATGAACATCATGCTGGTGAACGTCACCCAACGAACGCGCGAGATCGGCCTGAGGAAAGCCCTCGGCGGCACCCGCCGCGACATCGCGATCCAGTTCCTCTCCGAAGCGATCACCCTCACGGGAATCGGCGGAGCGATCGGCATCGCCATCGATCTGGGAGTGGCACTGCTCGCACGAGTCGCCTTCGACTTCCAAGCCGCGGCAGCTCTCTGGTCGATCTTCCTAGGCTTCGGAGTCTCAACCACCGTCGGCCTCGTCGCCGGCCTCTGGCCGGCGCTCAAAGCGGCGCGGCAGGATCCGATCGAGGCGTTGCGGTACGAGTGAGAACGAGCCCAAGCGGAGTGGCCTATAATCTGCTTGGAGGTGCGGCGATGACCTTGACGCTCGAAGTTCCCGACGATCTCGCGGCGAGGCTGGAGGCCAGCTGGCGCGAGCTGTCGAGCGGTACGCTCGAAGCGCTCGCGGTCGAGGCGTATATCCGCGGCGATTTGAGTTCGGAAGAGGTGCAGCGCCTCTTGCACCTCTCGGCGCGGGAAACCGACACCCTGCTTGGCTTGACGGATCTCAATGAGATTGCAACAGAAGAGCCCGTGGTAGCTGTTGCCGCAGGCTCCCGGAAGAGGGAGCTTTCGCCGATTCAGAAGCGTGCTCTCGCGCGAATGAAGAAGGGTTTGGATTTCGCTGGTGCGCCTTATCCCAGCCGAGAAGAACTCTACGATCGGGACGTGCTGCGTCGCCAATGAGATCTCTGGTTGACACGAACCTTCTGATCTATGCCTATGATCTCTCCGAACCCGTCAAGCGCGAGCGTGCCGTCGAGGTCATCCAGGATCTTGCCGAAGCGAGAGATCTCGTTCTTAGCGTACAAGTCCTAAATGAGTTTGCCAGCGTCGCGCTGCGTAAGAAGGATCGACTGGGGAAGCCTCACTCTCAGTTGGGCGAGATCGTCGGCGAGTTTTCCCGTTTGGGGCAGGTTCTTCCGCTGACTCCCGGGACCACACGGAAGGCGTTGGTAGTTGTCGAACGCCATCAGCTCTCCTTTTGGGATGCTTTGCTTTGGGCCGTCGCTTCCGATCATTCGGTAGCCGCGGATTCTGTCCGAAGACTTCCAGCATGGCCGGAGGGTTGAGGGCGTCGAGTACATCAATCCGCTGCTTGTCTCCTAAGCCGCATAGCATCACCATGTGCCTCTTCGATCACCGCCTCGAAAGGCCTGGGTTGAAGATCTAACGGGCGTCGGCCTTTTGGCCTTGCCGAGGGCTCGGACCGGGTGGTGCGGGGCGGATCGTGGCTCTCACTCGAGCGGGAAGTCCGCGCGGCGTATCGTAACCGCCGCTCGCCGTCCATCCGCTGGAACTCCCTAAGTTTTCGCCTCGCCCGAAGTCAGTCTGCGCTCCAGACCAAGGGGACGGAGGGCCACGACTTGCGGCCCCGGCGTCGGGGAGAGCCGGAATAGCGCGGGACGCGCCCATTCTCCCCGCGCCGTGGGCCGCAGGCGGTGCTCTTCAGGGCCGTTCGCAGCTTCGCCACTTCTGACTTGAGCTGCGCAAGAACCGCGACGACAGGCGGAAGAAGTGGGCCAGAAGAAAAAAGAGTTGATTCGCCGCTGAAGTCCGGTGCGGCGGCCGCAGCCACCTCTCCCACGCGTCCGAACACCGCTCCACGGGGCGCGGAGAGTCGTGCGACGCAAGCAAACACTCCGTCGTCCGTCCCGAAAAGTAGTGCGACGCAAGGCGACACCGTTCCCCTGACGCGGGGGAGTTCTCCCCTACACGCGGACACCTCTCCGCCCAGCCGGGGGAGCGGTTCCCCCCTCCCACTCACCACTCCCCGCGGCTGGGGGAGCAGTTCCACCCTCTCGCTCACCACTCCCCGCTGCCGGGGGAGTGGTTCCACGCTCCAGATCACCACTCCCCTGGCCCAGGGGAGTGGTGTTTTCCAGCTTTGTACTACTCCCCTGGCTCAGGGGAGTGGTGATTTTCTTCTGCGCACCGTTCCCCCAGCCCAGGGGAGTGGTGATTTCCTTCTGCGCATCGCTCCCCCAGCCCAGGGGAGTGGTGATTTCCTTTTGCGCACCGCTCCTCCAGTCCCGGGGAGTGGTGTTCGGCATCTGCGCACCACTCCCCCGGACCGGCGGACTGGTGTTCGCGTCGCGCGAACCGCGACGCCCGGCCGGCGGAGCGGTGCCGCGCTTCGGTGAAGGAGTCCCTGGGCTTGGTGGAGAGGTGTTCGGAGTCCGAGAAGGGGAGCCGCGACCGGGCGTAGCGGTGGCCGGCGCTCAGAAACCGGTGCTCAATGCAGCATCGTTCGCGATCGATGCATGCCACGGGCGCTTGCGCGCCCGTGGCCGTTCTTCTTCCGCGGATGCGGTGGTGGTGCAGCCCTTACCGCAGGTCCAGCTCCCAAGAATTGAACGTCCCCGTGTCGGCCGAGGCCAGGTCGCGGACGCGGAGCTTCCAGGCGCCGTTGGTCGCTTTGCCGGTGAAGGCCGAGAGGGCCTGGGCCGGGGCGGTCAGGTCGGCGTAGACGGTATTGATGTTGTCCGTCCCCGAACCGGTGCGGTTGTGGAGCAGGACGGTGGTGTTGTCCGGACCGATCAGGGCGACTTCGAGGTCGCCTTGGAAGGTGTGGGTGATCGCGACCTTCACCGAGACGCCGGTGACCGTGCCGGTCGCCGGGACGTTGATCGTGCTGGTGACTCCCGTCGTGTTGTTGTCCGGGATCGCCGTGCTCACGGTCGCCTTGTAGTTGCCGTTGAAGGTGATCTTCCAGCTGTTGAACGTGCCGGTGTCGGCCGCCGCGAGGTCTCTCACTCGCAGCTTCCAGGCGCCGGAGGTGTTCTTGCCGGTGAAGGCCGAAAGCGCCTGCGCCGCGGCGGTGGTGATGCTATAGGTGGTGTTGATGTTGTCGGTGCCCGCGCCCGTCAGGTTGTGCAGTAGGACGGTCGTGCTGTCCGGGCCGATCAGCGCGACTTCCAAGTCGCCTTGGAACGTATGGGTGATGCCCACGGTGACGCTCACGCTGGTGATCGTTTGCGAGGTCGCGACGTTGATCGTGCTGGTGACTCCCGTCGTGTTGTTGTCCGGAATCGCCACCGCCGGGGTGGCCGAGGCGGTGATCACCGCGTTGCCGCCGATCGGGCAGGTGCTGGTGGTGGCCGAAACCTGGGCCGAGTTGGCCGATTCGCAGGTGCCGTTCGACGACCGGACGACGTAGAAGTACGTGGTGTTGCAGGTGAGACCGGTATTGCTGAAGGGGCTCGCGGCGGGGGTGCCGACGGAGCCGTACGGACCGCCGCTGGTGGTCGAGCGGAGGACGTTGTACGACGTGGCGCCCGCCGAGGCGGTCCAGGCGACGTTGATCTGCGAGGTGCTGATCGGGGTCGCGGAGACTCCCGTCGGCACGGCCGGCGGCGTGCAGGCGCTCGTGCAGGCGGAGGTGACGAACGCCGAGCAGGCGCCGTTGCACGACAGCGTGCCACCGGTGAAACCCTGGGTGATGCAGGTCTGGCCCGCGAGGTCGGAGCCGTCGCAGACCTCCGGCACCTCCCGCAGGTTGTTGCCGCAGACCGGTCCGCCGCCGCCGGGGGCCGAGGCGGCGTAGACGTCGATCGAGTCGGCGCTGCCGGAGCTTTCATTCCGGTTGTCAGTGAAGATGCCAAGCACCTGACTGCCGAGCACGTCGAGGCCGTTGTAGTCGCCCCACTGGAAACTGTCCTCGATGTGCGGCGAGGTGGCGCTGGTCGCCCGCACCGGGGCGGACCAGGTGTTTCCGCCATCGGTCGATTTGCTGTAGTAGATGTCGACGCTGGTGCGCGCGGCGTTTTGGCGCGTGTCGTAGAACATCACGTGGACGGTGCCGTCGCTGCCCACGCCGAGCCACTGGTGGAAGCGGTCCACCGTGCTCGCGTCGGCCGTTTCGTGGGGGGTGCGCACCGTCCAGGTGGCTCCGCCGTCGGAGGAGAAGGCGACCCGGATGCGGCCATGGTTGTTCGCCGCGGTCATCGACTCGGCCGCGGTGGTGTCGGTCCAGGCGACGTAGATCCGGTTGGCGAACGCGCCGCTGGTGAGGTCGGTGTCGGCCGAGACGTACTGGAACGCGCGCCGAGTCTCCATCGCCGGGATATTGAAGTCGTAGCCGTCTTGGTTGGTCGCGACCGTCACCGCCGCGGCGAACGTCGCGCCGCCGTCGGTCGATTTGCGCACCAGGGTGGTCTTTCCTGTCACGGTCGGCCAGAAGTAGTAGACGTTGCCGTTCTTGTCCGAGGTGATGTCGCTGCCGATGCCGTCCTGCGCCGCGCCCGAAGACATGGAGACGGGAGCGGAAAAGGTATTGCCGAAGTCGGTCGAGCGCGAGAACTTGAGGATGTTGTTGTCGTGCCAGGTGACGTAGATGTTGTCCTTGCGCGGCGAGGTCGCGAATTTGTCGACGTGGATGAACTCCTTATCCGAGATCGCGCCCGAGGTCAGCTCGCGCCGCGGATCGCCCGGCGTGACGTTTTGCAGGTCGGTCCAGGTGGCGCCGCCGTCGGCCGAGCGATAGATCCAGACGTCGCAGGCCGAAGCGCCGCAGCCGCCCAAGGTTCCCGAGTAGGCTTTCGTGCCGTCGGCCGAATAGTCGATCGTCGGATCGCAGCAGGTGCCGCCGAGCGGCAGGGCCGAGGCTTGCGTCCAGGAGGTGCCGCCGTTGGTCGAGAAGTGCATGAGCTGGCCCGAGCCGGGGCCGTTCGAGCCGGCGATCACCTTGTTGGCGTCGAGCGGGTTGATCTTGATCGTCGATTCCGCGCCGCCGGTGGGGGAGGTGACGCGCACGTCGCCCGCCAAGGCGCGCAGCGGATCGTCGTCCTCGACACCGCCCGGGCGGTTCGGCAGGACGACGAAGGCGCCGTTCCGGATCGTCGCCCGGTTGTAGAACTTGCCATCGATCCGGTAGCCGGTGTGGAGCAGGAAGAAGACCTCCAGCGCGCTCCTCGGGTACTGGCCCTCCCCCGTGCGGCGGAGGCCCGGATTGGCGCGGCGCATCTCGACGCGGAAGAACGCCGGAATCGGATCGCGCTGCTGGATTTCGTTCGGCGCGAGCAGCGTGAGGTCCTTCCGCGTGAGCTGGTAGTTGCGGTCGTCCCACGGGCCGATCAGCGTGAGCTTCGTGTAATCGACCCGCCGATCGACCCCTTTGGCGGCGTCGATGTGAAGCGGCACGGCCGGCGCCCTGCCGGTGGCGGCGAGCGCCGGCAAGGCCAGAGACAGAACTGCCATCGAAAACAACAGACGTTTCCTCAAGACACTCTCCTTGAACAGACCCTCGGTTGGGTCCAATAGAACGACGACACGCGGAGCGCGGCTCTGTAGAGGTCCGCGAGCGGCCGTCGAATGACCGAACAAGTTGTCCCGCCCAGGAAAAAGGCGCCGAAAAGGGGTCGGCGGAAAAAGGGTTCCTATTTGGAGAGTGCTCGACCGATTGGGAAACGGGTCACGAACGGAAAAAGAAAAAGGCGACCCCCCGAAAGGGGTCGCCCGAGGCGAAACGGTGCGGTCTATAAGGCCGCGGATCAGGCGTCGGCGCGACGGCGCCGGAGCATGAACGCTCCGAAGCCGGCGAGCACGAGGAACAGCAGGGTGAAGCCGATCCCCGACAGGGTCGGGATGTCGATCACCGAGGGCACGCCGCCGACCACGATGGTGAAGGCGTTCGAGGTCGTATTGGTCTCGTTGACGCCGTCGCCGTTGCTATCGGATGCGATGGATGCCTGGTTGACGATCGGGGTCCCGTTGGTTCCGGCATTGATCGTCGCGGTGATCGTGACCGTCACCGAGCCGGCGGCCGGAATGGAACCGTTCCAGGTCACCGTGTTGCCGACGGTCGCGGTGGTGCCGGAGGTGGCCGACGCCGAAACTAGCGTGAGGCTCGCGGGCAGGACATCGGTGAGCTCGTTGCCCGGGTTGTCGGCCTGCGGCCCCGAACCGTTGTTGGTGAGGACGATCGAGTAGGTGACCGTGCCGCCCTCTTCGAACGTGCCGGTGGCGGACTTGACCGCGGTCACGTTGGACGGCGAG
>DATMZU010000160.1:0-3549 GCA_035607435.1 Thermoanaerobaculia bacterium
CAACTGATTCGGCTGCTCGACGCGATTCGCGCCGGCAGCCGGTGACCTGACGGACCCCCGAAGACGCAAACCTCCACAAAAACGAAGGAGAAGGACATGAAGAAACTACTCGCCGCCGCGGCACTTTCCCTGCTTGTCGCCGGAATTCCGGCCTTGGCCGCCGACACCTACAGCATCGACAAGGCACACTCGGAAGTCAGCTTCAGGATTCGGCACTTGCTCACCAAGGTACCGGGCCGGTTCGACGACTTCTCGGGAACGATTCAGTTCGACCCCGCCAAGCCCGCGACCTCGTCGGTCGAGTTCACGATCAAGGCGACCAGCATCGACACCGGCAACGAGAATCGCGACAAGCACCTGCGCACGGCCGATTTCTTCGACGTCGAGAAGTTCCCCGAGATCTCCTTCAAGAGCACCGCGGTCAAAGAGGTGTCCAAGAACCGCTACCAGGTGACTGGCGCCTTCACCCTGCACGGCGTAACCAAGACGATCATCCTGCCGGTCGAGTATCTGGGCGAAGCGAAGATGGGCGAGAACGTCAAGGCCGGCTTCTCGGCCGAGACGACCATCAATCGGAAGGACTACGGCATCGTCTGGAACAACCCCCTCGAGAGCGGCGGCACCGTGCTCGGCGAGGAGGTCGAAATCGCGATCAACATCGAAGCCAACAAAGCGAAACCGGCCGAAGCGAAGCCCTCGAAGTAAACCCCTTCCCGTCGCCGTCCAAGAAGAGGCGCCCGCGGGCGCCTCTTCTCGTTTCACCGCGGGTGCTAAGCTTGCAGCCTACCTTCCACCACTGGATTGCGGCTCGAGAGGGGCATCATGCTCGAAGCACCCGCCGAAGGCTTCACCACCGTCCTCCATGCCGAGCTCGCGGAGATCCGCCGCAGCCGCGCTCTCCAGGCGGGGACGGAGGAACTGCCTCCCGCCCACGAAGCCGCGGCGGTTCCCGACACCCCTCCGGCGAACCGTGCCGAGGCCTTCGCCCGAGCGCACGAGGCGCGGCTCGCGGGCCTGGCTTTCTCGGGCGGCGGCATTCGCAGCGCGACGTTCAGCCTCGGTGTGATCCAAGGGCTCGCCGATCTCGGTCTGCTCGGCATCTTCGATTATCTGTCGACGGTTTCAGGCGGCGGCTATATCGGCTCGTGGCTTTCGGCGTGGGCGAACCGGAGAGGCGGCATCGACACCGTGGCTCGGTTCCTCAAAGAAAGAGGCACCGAGGAGGACAACGGCGACCGGGAGAGCGAGGCCTCCCCGATTCGCTTCCTGCGCGCCTACTCGAACTTCCTGACGCCGAAGCTCGGCCTGTTCAGCTTCGACACCTGGGCGCTGATCGCGATCTACCTGCGCAACTTCCTGCTCAACCTGACGATCTTGGTTTCCGTGTTCGCCTCGGTGCTGCTGGTTCCCAGACTTCTCGTTTACTGGTGCCACTTCGCGAACGCCCCGAAGGTCTATCTCTGGCTCACGGGAATCTGCCTGGCCGGCGGAATCGCCGGGATCGGATTCAACCTCCGGCGCTTTTCGGCGCCCCGTTGGTACGGCACGCCGAAATGGATTCGCCGCTTCGTCGTGCTGCCTCTGGTCGTCGGCTCGTTTTTCGCAACTCTGGCGATGACCACCAAGATCGCGGAGGATCACGGGGGGCTTCCCGGAACGGACGTCCTCAAGTGGATCGTCACCCGGGGAAGCCTTTATTTCTTTGCCTGGCTGGCCGGCTGGCTGCTCGCCGTTTGGCTCAGCAAGCCGGCGAGGCCGGGCGAGGCCGCCACGATGGCCGACCCGTCGCACGGGCCGAAGTTCCTGCCCTTCGTGCTCAGCACCCTGGCGGCGGCGGTGCTCGTGTTCGGGCCGCTCGTATACGCGATTCGCCGTCTTCTGGAATGGTTCTATCAATATAAACTTTCGGGCCTTCCGGTGCTTTCGCTGGTTTGCGGTCCGCCGCTGATCCTGCTCGCGCTGCTGCTCGCGGGGTGCGTCCATGTGGGTCTGGCGGGCAGGTCCTTCAGCGACGACCGGCGCGAGTGGATCAGCCGCGTCGGCGGCTGGCTGATCGTCTGGATGGTGATCTCTTGGGCGATCGCCGCGATCGCCCTTTTGAGCCCCTATGCGCTGAACAGCATCCCGTGGGCCAAATCGACGGCCGGGATCGGTTGGCTGGCGACGACCCTGTTCGGGGTCCTGGGGGGCAAGAGCTCGGGAACCGGCGTTCCGAACAAGCCTTCGAAGTTCGAGGCGGTTCTCAAGGTCGCGCCTTCGATCTTCGTCCTGGGCCTGCTCGTCGCCATCGCGACGCTCCTCCAGGGGCAGATCGCTCCGGCCCAAGAAACGACCGGCGGCGTCGTGGCTGCGGCGCCGGCTGCGAAAGCCAAGGTGCAGGTCGTGGTTCTCAAGGGCGACGGCGCAAACCTGCGCGCCCAGATCGAACCCAGGCCCAAGAAAAATGCGGCGGCCTCCTTCTCGGATTACCTCGCCCGGGTCGTCCAGGCATCGGATCGGTTACTCGTCGTCTCCGTCGTTCTGATCGGCCTCCTCGGGATCGCGCTCCTCCTGGCGTGGCGGGTGGACGTCAACGAGTTCTCCATGCACCTGTTTTATCGCAACCGCCTCACGCGCTGTTACCTGGGCGCTTCCGTGCAGTGCCGGGCGGAGAAAGCGAATCCGTTCACCGGATTCTCGGCCGACGACGACCTGCCTCTCGCCAGCCTGCGCACCCACCCGCCCGCCGCGCCGCCCGCCGATCCTCCGGCCGCGCCGACAACCGATCCCGAAGACCCGCCGCGGGAACCGAGGGCGCACATCGGCCCCTATCCGATCGTCAACGCCGCGCTCAACCTGGTCCACGGGCGCAACCTCGCATGGCAGGAACGTAAGGCGGCGAGCTTCGTCTTCACGCCGCTGTTTTCAGGTTTCGACCTGCCGCGCACCGCGGCCGACGACGAAGCCGAGCCGAAGGAAGTCAATCGGAAGGAGACCAAGCCGGAAAAATTCCTCCCGCCGCCGCGCGGCGTGTTCCGCCCGACCGCTCGCTACGGCAACGGCATTGGGCTCGGCACGGCGCTCGCCATCTCGGGAGCCGCCGCAAGCCCGAACATGGGGTTTCACTCCTCTCCCGCCCTTTCGTTCCTGCTCACCGTGTTCGACGTGCGGCTCGGTTGGTGGCTGGGCAATCCGCGACAGCTCGATGAGGACATCTGGACCGCGCCCGGACCGCGGTTCGCGTTCCTGCCGCTCATCGGCGAGCTGGCCGGGCGGACCAACGACGAGTCGAAGTTCGTCTACCTCTCGGACGGCGGCCACTTCGAAAACCTCGGCGTCTACGAGCTGGTCAAGCGCCGCTGCCGCTTGGTCGTGGTGACCGATGCGGGAGGCGACCCGAAGCTCGAATTCGGCGATCTCGGCAACGCGATCCGCAAGTGCCGCAACGACTTGGGGATCGAGATCGAGGTCGAAACGCACGCCATCCGCCCGGACGCGAAGGGGATGTCCACGGCGCAGTTCTCCATCGGAACCATCCGCTACGATCTGGTGGACGGCGCCGACGCGCCG
>DATMZU010000168.1:0-2495 GCA_035607435.1 Thermoanaerobaculia bacterium
TGCGACGGAGCGCGGTCCTCCGGGCGCGTCGAGAGCGGCAGGTAAAGCCGGGCGTGCGACGAAAGAAAGCGGAAATCGGCGGGCAGCACGCCCACCACCCGACGGGAGGCGCCGTCCACCCGCAGCTCGCGGCCGAGGACCTGAGGATCGGCGCCGAGCCGTTCGCGCCAAAAGCCGTCGGTGAGAAGTACGACCGCGTCGTTCGACCGGTCGGTCTCCGCCTCCGCAAAGGCGCGCCCTTGGGCCGGTTGCACCCCGAGCGTGGCGAAGAACTCGGGGGAGACGCGGGTCACCTCCACCCGTTCGGTCGCCCCCGTCGGTCCCAGGATCGCCGCGCCCTGGCGGTAGATCGCGAGCGACGAGAACGCCGGGATCTTGCCCCGGCGCTCGTAGTAGTTGGTGATCGAGCTGCCGTCGCGATCCACCCCGGCCTTCGGATAGGTGTTCCACAGGCTGACCAGGCGGCCGGATTCGGGGAACGGCAGCGGGCGCAGAAGAATCGCATCGACCAGGGCAAACAGGGTCAAGTTCGCGCCCAGGCAGAGAGCGAGAGTTCCGAGGGCGGTCGCGGTGAACCGCGGTTCCCGGATCAGGCGTCGTACGGCATAGCGGAGGTCTCGCACGGTTCCCCTTCCTCTCCCCAAAGGTCCGGCCTCTATACGGTGGCGGACAGGCTTCATCATTTCACCCGGGTGATATTGACTTTTAATTTCATCCGGGTAATATCTGCGCCGCGGTGGCGTTGGCTACAGCCGATACCGGCCGCTTCGAATCCCTGGGAGGGGAACCCGTGAAAGACCTGACGAAGGGCCCGATCCATCGGCACATCCTGGAGATGGCGGCACCGATGGCGATCGGAATGCTGATCCAGACGTTCTATTACCTGGTGGACCTCTATTTCGTCTCGCGGCTCGGCGACACCGCGATCGCCGGGGTGAGCGCCGCGGGCAACGCGATGTTCATCGTGGTGGGCCTCACCCAGATGCTCGGCGTGGGCACGGTGGCGCTGATCGCCCAGGCGGTCGGCCGGAAGGACCCGGCGGACGCGAACCTGGTCTTCAACCAGTCGCTCGTGCTCTCGGCCCTCTGCGGCGTCTTGACCCTCGTCGGAGGATACGCGCTCACGGGTGCCTACATGGGGTCGATCGGCGCCGGGGACGCGGCGACCGCCGCCGGGGTCACCTATCTTCACTACTTCATCCCCGGACTGGCGCTCCAGTTCGCTCTGATCGGCATGGGCTCGGCCCTTCGCGGCACCGGAATCGTCAAGCCGACGATGACCGTTCAGGTGCTCACGGTCCTGATCAACATCATCCTCGCCCCGGTTCTGATCGCAGGCTGGGGGACCGGGCGTCCCCTGGGCGTGGCGGGAGCGGGGCTCGCCACTTCGATCGCCGTGGCCTTAGGCGTCGTGATGATGACGGTTTACTTTTCGCGGCTCGAAAAGTACGTCACCTTTCATGCCTCGGAGTGGCGGCCCCGGTTCGACACCTGGAAGCGGATCCTCGCGATCGGCCTGCCGGCCGGTGGCGAGTTCATGCTCATGTTCCTCTACATGGCGGTGATCTTCCGGGTCATCCGCAATTTCGGCCCCGCGGCACAGGCGGGATTCGGCGTCGGTTCGCGGGTCATGCAGGCGGTCTTCCTCCCCGCCATGGCGATCGCCTTCGCGGCCGCGCCGATCGCCGGGCAGAACTTCGGCGCCCGCCAGCCGGAGCGCGTCCGCCAGACCTTCCGCATTGCGGCCTTGATGGGCAGCGCGGTCATGCTCGGGCTCACCCTGATCTGCCAGTGGCGGCCGGAGTGGTTCGTGCTCGGCTTCACGAAAGAGCCGGAGGTGGTGGCGGTGGGCGCGCAGTTCCTCCATTTCATCTCGTGGAACTTCGTCGCCGCGGGGCTGGTCTTCACCTGCTCCGGCATGTTCCAGGCGATGGGCAACACTTGGCCCTCGCTGATGAGCACGGGGACCCGGCTGCTCACGTTCGCTCTGCCGGCGATCTGGCTGTCGCAGCAGCCGGGATTTCACATCGAACAGGTCTGGTACCTGTCGGTTGCCACGGTCGCGCTGCAGATGATCTTGAGCCTGCTGCTGCTTCGCGCCCAACTTCGAAAACGCCTGGCCGGATTGGCCGCAGTGCCCAACCCGGCGGAAAGCTTCCAAGAGGTTCCCGCATGAGCCCCAAAACGTATTCCACCTGCACCGCTTTCCTCGGCACGGAGCGCATCGCCTCCGGCGATCTGCGCGAGGTCGCCGTCCAAGCCAAAAAGCGGCTCGACCGCGGCGATCTTTCCCCGCTGCTGATCTTCGACGACGTGACGAGTCAGCCGATCGAGCTCGATCTGCGCGGCACGTTGGAGGAGATCCTCGCCCGCCTGCCGGGCGCTGCCGAAGCCGAGGAGGGAGAGGCGGAAGAGAGCACCGAAAACCGGTCGCCCGGCCGGCCGAAGCTCGGCGTCGTAGCGCGCGAGGTCACCCTGCTGCCGCGGCACTGGGA
>DATMZU010000174.1:0-2585 GCA_035607435.1 Thermoanaerobaculia bacterium
GCCCAGTCCTGCGACTCCGTGCCGCCCGCACCGGGGTGGATGACCAGGATCGCGCTCTTCTCGTCATCGGGACCGGCGAGCTTGAGCTCGATTTCCAGTTTTTCGAGATCCTGAGTCAGCCGATCAAGGAACGTCGTCAGCTCGGCGTCGGCCTCTCCTTCGGCGATCAGCTCGCTCCAGGTGTCGAGGTCCGAGGCGTCGGTGCGCAGCTGCTTGAGGGTGGTGAGCTTGCGGTCTAAGCCGCGGCGTTCCTGCAGGAGCGGTGCGCCCTTGACAGGGTTGTCCCAAAAACCGGGCGCTTCCATCTGGCGATCGATCTCGCCGATTCGTTTTTCATATCCGGCGTCCTCAAAGATACCCCCGGAGGTTGCCGAGCTGGAGGGCGAGCTTGTCGATGCGCTGCTGGAGATCGAAAGAGATCATGAGGGGGACTCCTAAGTTGGGGAAAAGTGGACTGCCGCGACGAACCCGGCGAACCCGGCGATCACACCCTGCGGTCCAGCCACCGGCGCCGAATGATAGCAAACAGGGCGCCCACCGAGCAGAGGAGCGGCGGCAGCCAGGGGGCGCGGGCGTAGGGGGTGATTTCGTCGTCGCCCCAGACGCGGGCGCGGATCACGCCGGTGGTGCCGAGCGCGACCCGCTGCCGCTCCGAGCCGTCGGGGGCGATCAGCGCGGAGATGCCGGTAAGGCCCGCGCGCAGGAGCGTCTTGCGGTTTTCCGCGGCGCGGAAACGGGCGGCCCGCAGATGCTGGTGCGGGGCCGCCGTGTCGCCGTACCAGGCGTCGTTGGTGATCGTCGCGAGGAGAGTCGCCCCTCCTTGCGACAGCTCGGCCACCTCTTCCGGGTAGACCACTTCGTAACAGATCGCCATGCCGATGCGGTCGTGGACCGGCGGAATCAGGCCGGGAACCGGGCTCTCCGGGTTGCCGTCCCACGGCAGCAGCGTGGGCGCCGTGCCCGGCGTGTACTCGCCGATGCCGCGCGCCATCCGGCCCACCCAACCGAGCACGGCGGAGAACGGGATGTACTCGCCGAACGGCACCAGGTGACGCTTGTCGTAGCGGGTCAAGGCGGGGCCGCCCGGGGCCTGCGCTGCCGGAGCGAGCAGGTAGGCGGAATTGAAGATCTCCGTGCCACCCGCTCCGGCCTGACCGTTGAAAACCACCGAGCAGCCGCGCGCGGCGAGCCCGTCGAGATCGCTTTTGACCACCGGGTCCCGTTCGTACGAGAAAGGCCAGAGCGCGCTCTCGGGAAGGACGACGAGCGCCCCGGGCTCGCAACTTTCGGCGGCGAGGTCGATCGCCTTGCGGTAGTCGCGGTACGCCTCTTCCGGGTCCCACTCCGTGCGGATCGGCAGGTTCGGCTGGACGATCCGCACCGCCCGGCCGAAGTCCCCCGCCTCCATCCGCTCGATGTGATGGGTCAGCAGCCACCGGTGCCCCGCGCGCCCGGCGACGCCGAGCAGGAGGAGCGGGACGAGGAGCGCGAGGGCGAGGGGTGCGAGGCGGACTCTAGTCAAACGGAACGGTCTGCCGGTCCAGCCCTCACCCCCGGGTGAGGGCTGAAAGGGCTGCCTCCACGCCATCGCCACGCCGACGTTCGCGAACAGGACCAGGAACGAGACGCCGAACGCTCCGATCCAGGCCGAGAGCGGCAGCGCGCCGGGGACGCCCACCCAGGCGTAAGCCGCGAGGTTCCAGGGGAATCCGCCGATCAGGTGGCCGCGCAGCCATTCGAGCGCCACCCAGAGAGCGGGCAGGCCGAGCAGGGCGGAGGCGCCGCCGCGCAGCCAGAGCGCCCGGCCGAAGCGGGCGAAGGCGAGGTGGTAGAGGGCGAGATAGCTCGCTAGCATCAGCAGGCAGACGATCGCCACCGGCTTCGGAAGGCCGCCGAAGCTGATCAACGTGCCGGGAATCCAAGCCAGGCCAAGGGTCCAGGCCGCGAGACCGTGAAGGAACGCCAAGCGCCCCGCTTTGGGGTGGCCGAGCAGGACGATCAGCGGCGCGAGCACCAGCCAGCCGGAGATCAGCCAGGGCGTCCGGCCGAACGCCGCGCCCCAGAGCAGGCCGGCGGCGAGCGCGAGCAGGTAGGGCGCAAAAGGCGCGAAGCGCCCGGACGGGAAGCCCAAGCGGGTGCCTACTGGGTCACCCAGGTGTCGAGCTTGTAGGTCTTTTGAATCTTCGCCGCCACCGCCACGGCCCGCTCGCGCTTCTTGAACGGACCGACGCGCACCCGGTAGAGCGTCTTGCCCTGGGTGGACGGGGACAGGTACGCCTTCTCCCCCCCTTTGCGCAATCGGTCGCGGATCTTGATCGCCTCGTCGCGGCTGGGGGAAGCGAAGACCTGGATGATGATTGCCCCCGGCGCGGGTTCCCGGTCGCCACCCGCAGCGGGCTGCCGAGCCGGCCGCGGCGTCTCCGCCGCCTCGCGGCGGGCACGGTCGGCCGGCTTTTCGACTCCGATCGGAGCGCCCGGTTTCCCCGCGTCGGGTCCCTTGCGCGGAGGCTCGGACCGGACCAGCGGCTTGTCCGACGGTTTACCGGACGCCGCGGCGACGGCCCCCGGAGTCCCCGGCGAGGGAG
>DATMZU010000196.1:0-11547 GCA_035607435.1 Thermoanaerobaculia bacterium
CGGGTTGTTGCAGTAGTTCGCGTTCGGCGCATAGGTCAGACCCGTGCCGCCGCCCGTGATCGCCACCGAGCCGTTCGCCGGCTGAGTCACCGAGGCGACGCTCTTCGGGCCGCCGTCCGGGTCCGTATCGTTGGCCAGAACGTTGACCGCGTTGGCGCCCGAGTCTTCGTTCACTGTCGCCGCATCGGCCACCGCGGTCGGCGGGGTGTCCACCGCAATCACGGTCACGGTCGAAACCGCCGTGTTGCTGTTCAGGGCGCCGTCGTTGGCCACGAAGTTGATGACCCTTGGCGTCGTGTCAGGATCGATGTCGGTGTTCAGGTACCGCACCGTACGGAGCACCGTCTGGAAATTCGCCACCGTGTCGGGACCCGTGAGCGTGAGAGTGCCCGTGCCGGGAGCGCCGGGGACGGTCGCGTAGGCGGCGACGATGGTGGTCCCGGTCGTGTTCGCCGTCAGCGTCTCGAAGCCGGTGTCGAACAGGTTCGTGATCGTCACGACGAGAGACGTCAGGTTGGCGTTGTCAACGTCCGAGAGCGTCGCGGCGTCCGGGCCGGTGCCAACTTCGAGCAATACCGCCGGATCGCCTTCCATGTAGTTGGCCGCGAAGCCGGTGCCGGCAAGGTTCGGACCGTTGAGGTCCAACGCCGGGGCATCGTTTACACAGGTCACCGTCGCCGTCACGGTCGCCACCGAGCCCCCGGGGGTGAGGGTATAGGTGAAGGTATCGAGCGTCGTGCCCGGCGGTTGGTTGCAGTAGTTCGCGTTCGGCGCGTAGGTGAGGCCCGTGCCGCCGCCCGTGATCACCACCGCGCCGTTCGCCGGCTGCGTCACCGACGCAACGCTCTTCGGCCCGCCGTCGAGGTCCGGGTCGTTGGCCAGGACGTTGATCGCGTTGGGACCTGAGTCCTCGACCACCGTCGCCGCGTCCGCCACCGCGACGGGAGCGTCGTCCACGCAGTTCACCGTCATCGTGACCGTGGTCGAAGAGCTGCCCGGAGCGAGGGTGTAGGTGAAGGTGTCGAGCGTCGTGCCCGGCGGGTTGTTGCAGTAGTTCGCGTTCGGCGCGTAGGTCAGACCCGTGCCGCCACCCGTGATCGCCACCGCGCCGTTCACCGGCTGCGTCACCGAGGCGACGCTCTTCGGGCCGGCGTCGATGTCGGTGTCGTTCGCCAGGACGTTGACCGCGTTGGGACCCGAGTCTTCGAGCACCGTCGCCGCGTCCGCCACCGCCACCGGGTTGTCATCGACGCAGGTGACGGTCATCGTCACCGTGGTCGAAGAGCTGCCGGGGGTGAGGGTATAGGTAAAGGTGTCGAGCGTCGTGCCCGGCGGCTGGTTGCAGTAGTTCGCGTTCGGGGCATAGGTCAGACCCGTGCCGCCGCCCGTGATCACCACCGCGCCGTTCGTCGGTTGGGTCACCGAAGCGATGCTGATCGCGCCGCCATCGACGTCGGTGTCGTTCGCCAGGACGTTGACCGCGCTGGCGGCCGAGTCTTCGGCCACCGTCGCCGCGTCCGCCACCGCGACGGGCGTGTCGTCCACGCAGGTCACGGTCATCGTCACCGTCGTCGAAGAGCCGCCCGGGGCCAGGGTGTAGGTGAAGGTGTCGAGCGTCGTGCCCGGCGGCTGGTTGCAATAGTTCGCGCTGGGCGCATAGGTAAGACCCGTGCCGCCGCCCGTGATCACCACCGCGCCGTTCGCCGGCTGCGTCACCGACGCGACGCTGATCGGACCGGCGTCGATGTCGGTGTCGTTCGCCAGAACGTTGACCGCGTTGGGACCCGAGTCCTCCACTACGGTTGCCGCATCGGCGACCGCGACGGGCGCATCGTCCACGCAAGTCACCGTCATCGTCACCGTCGCCGACGAGCTGCCGGGCGTCAAGGTGTAGGTGAAGGTGTCGGGCGTCGTGCCCGGCGGCTGGTTGCAATAGTTCGCGTTCGGCGCGTAGGTCAGACCCGTGCCGCCGCCCGTGATCACCACCGCGCCGTTCGCCGGCTGAGTCACCGAGGCGATGCTGATCGGACCAGCATCCACGTCGGTGTCGTTGGCCAGGACGTTCACCGCGTTGGCGCCCGAATCTTCGTTGACGGTCGCCGCGTCGTTCACCGCGACCGGCGGATCATCGACCGGGTTGACCGTGATCGAGACCGTCGCCTGATCGGTCCCGCCGACGCCGTCGGCCACCTGGAAGACGAAACTGTCGGCGCCGGTGAAATTGGCATTGGGCGTATAGGTGACGTTCACGCTGGTCGGCGTGGCGCCGGTGAGCGGACCCAGAGTGCCGCTGGTCGGGCCTGAGACGATCGAGAACGTCAGCGGGTCGCCATTCGGATCGCTTCCCGTCAAGGTCAAGGGAAGGGCCGTATCTTCGTTGGTCGAGGGGGCTTGAGCGTCCGCGGTCGGCGGGTCGTTGAAAGTCAGCGTGCTGTCGATCCGGAAGCAGAGGCTGCCGTTCTCGAACTTGGCGTAGAACGACCGCACGTCCGGACCGCCGGCCGAGTCGCCCGCGTTGTCTTGGGCCACGCGGTCGCCGGCCGACCAGTCGTTGATCAAGCCGTCGAATATGCAGACCGCCCAGAGCGCGCCGGCCGAGGTGAACAGAATCAGCGCGAGCGCGACCATGACGCCGCGGCGGCGCAGCACGCGGCCGGCCGCGAGGGTGAGCAGCAGGGCCAGGAACGCGAGGCTCCAAGTGCCGAGGGTGGGAATGTCGATGGTCGGGCCAAGGATCAGGATGATCGGCTGCTGACCGCCGGTCGCCGTGGTCGTGACCACGTCCTGCCCGCCCGTGGCTCCGGTGGCGACCAGCGCGAGGCGCACGGTCGTCGGCTGGGTCCCGGTGAATTTGAAGAAGGTCTCGACGACGTTGGTCCCGAAGTCGCCGTTGCCGACGCCGACGTTCCAGGGCGGGCTGGGCGGACCGGGCACCGGGTCGGGCGTCGGGTCGAGCACGCCGGCCACGCAGGACTGGTGCGCGAGCGCGGTGACCGAGGCGGACGTCGGTCCGCTCGTGTCCACCGTTGTGGTCAATACTTCGTCGAAGCGGAACGGCACGGAAGGATTGCTGCAGCTGGTCGCCGCATTGTCGTTCCCCGCGTCGATGTAGATCTTGAAAGTGGAAGTGACAGCCGCGGCCGGCTGGATGGCGATTAGACTCGCCACGGCGAGCGCGAGGAGCAGAGGAAGTCGCTTGACGGTCATCGAAGGGCCCTCGCGGACGGGGTAGAGGAACCGAGCTGCCTGAAGATCCTCACTCCCGTCTGCACAGCTGTCTCCGCCGACAGGGGGTCGAACGGAGGGATTTCACCTGGAGCAGAACCTTACAAATGTTACCACACCAAGTTGGGCCGGCTGTAAAGGGGCTTAGGCAAAGGTTTTTGCGCGATTACGTGCGTGTCGGACCGGGGGTTCAAGGCGGGGCCGGAAACCCCTCGGTCCGACGCGAGTATCGAGATCTTCAGGCGGCGACCGGCTCGATCGCGTACTTCCGGCTGCCGAGCATCGCTGCGGCGAGCTCGCGCCAGGCGAAGGCGACCGCGTTGAAGACGTTGAGCGTCACCAGGGTGAGCAGCGCGCCGAAGGCCGAACAGAGCAGCGCGTCTCCGAGCGTTTCCACCGTCCAGGAGTAGACGCCGAAGTCGAACATCGGCCCGGGGAGCCAACCGTAATAGAGCGGCGCGAGCAGGAACGCCAGCGAGATCGACGACAGGGTGACGAACATCACGAACGTCACGACCCCGAGCGGGAACTTGATCGCCAGGTAGCCCATGCCCTTCCAGGTCGCGGGATTGGCGAGAAACGCCTTGACCCGCGCCCAGAACCCGACCGGCGGCGGCGCCGAGGAGCTCATCGGCGGCACTTCCGCGCCGAGCAGATGGATCGCGAGCTGGCGCTCGAACAGGCTCAGCCCGAAGCTGCCGAGGAAGACCGCGGCGAGGATCGGCAGGCCGATCCAGACGATCGTCAAGCCGAGTCCGACCGACAGCCCGGTCACCAGGAAGACGAAGTAGGCGAGCCCGAGCGGAAAGGCCAGGGCGAGGTAGAGCAGGTTGGTATAGGACCGGGCGCGTAGCGGCGCGGAAAGGAACCGGCCGAAGGGCGTATCGCGAAAGAGCTGGGTGTTGTCGTTCATGGCGTTCTCCTCGTGCTTCACTTCGTCCTCTACGCCCGCGGGGTTCCGGTTGTTTCAGCGGTTCGGTCTAAGATCGCTCCGATTTGCGCGTATCTGGATCGACCTCTGGATCAAGCCATGACCGAGATTCTCGAGCTGCTCGACGTCCGCAAGAGTTACGAAGGCCACGTCGCCGTCGCCGGGGTGACGTTTTCCGTTCCCGCCGGATCGATTTTCGGCCTGCTCGGCCCGAACGGCGCGGGCAAGACGACGACGATCCGGATGATCCTCGACATCCTGGCGCCGGACTCCGGCTCGGTGCGGATGTTCGGCCGGCCGCGGCAGGAAGCCGACCTCGGCCGCGTGGGCTACCTTCCGGAAGAGCGCGGCCTGTACCGGAAGATGACCGTCCTCGACCAGCTTTTGTTCCTGGCCGAGATCCGCGGCATCAAGCGGCGGCAGGCGCTCGCCGAGATCGAGCCCTGGCTTGAGCGCGCCGATCTGGGACCTTGGGCGAAGCGGCGGATCGAGGAGCTGTCGAAGGGAATGCAGCAGAAGGTCCAGCTGATCGGCACCGTCCTCCACCGGCCCGAGCTGTTGATCCTCGACGAGCCGTTCTCCGGTCTCGACCCCCTCAATCAAGAGCTGTTCCGCGAGCTGCTCACGGAGTACCGCGACCGCGGCAAAACGGTCGTGCTCTCGACCCACGGGATGGAATTGGCGGAGCGGATGTGCGACCGGATCTGTTTGATCTCCAAGGGCCGCGCGGTGCTTTCGGGCGAGCTGGCGGCGGTCAAGGCCGGCTACGGCGGCAACGCCTACCGGATGACCGCCGAAGGCGATCTCGACCGGCTGCGCGAAATCCCCGGGGTCGAGCAGGTCGCGATCACCGGACGGACCGCGCGCATCCTGCTCGCTCCGGCGAGCCATGGCGCCGACCTGCTCGCCCGGGCCGTCCCGTTCCTGCGCGTTGCGGACTTCCGTTCGGAAGAACCAACGCTCGAACAGATCTTCCTCCAGGCGGTGCGCGATGAGGCTTGACCACACGCTTTCGATCGCCAAGCGCGAATACCTGCTGCGGGTCAAAGGCAAGGCTTTTTGGCTCTCGACGCTCGGCCTGCCGATCCTGGTTCTCGCGGCGACCATCCTGCCTTCGCTGTTGCTCTCCATGTCCTCCGCCACGGAACGCATGGTCGTGATCGACAGGACCGGGAGGGTCGCGCCGGAGCTGAAGCGCGTCGCCGCCGAGGAACCGGACGCGACGAAGGCCGATGCGAAGGAAGAGAAAGACAAGAAGACCGAGATCGAGCTCGTCTTCGAGGCGCCGAAAGCGAACCCCGGCAACCAAGAAAAGGAGCTCGACAAACGCGTCCTCGATCGCGAGATCGCCGCCTGGATCCTGATCGACGACGCGGCGCTTTCGAGCGGCAGGTTCTCCTACCGCGCGCGCAGCACCTCCGGATTCGTCACCCAGTCGATCGTCGAGCGCCGGCTCTCGCGCGCCGTTCAACGGTTGCGCCTCACCGAGGCCGGGGTCGATCCCGCGCGCACCGAAGAGCTGATGAAAAGTGTCGAGCTGGACACGGTGCGCGTCTCCGAAGAAGGGGGGCAACGCGAGATCGGGCTCGCCGGGGCGGCGCTCGCCTACGTCGTCTTCATGATGCTGTTCGCCGCGATTCAGGTCTGGGGCCAGCAGGTGATGACCGGCATCCTCGACGAAAAGAGCAGCCGGATCGTCGAGGTTCTGGTCTCCGCCGTGAAGCCGTTCGAGCTGATGCTCGGCAAGCTGGTCGGCATCGGCTCGGTCGGCCTCACCCAATTCGCGATCTGGATTCTCACCTCCGCCATCGTCACCTCGCCGGGCGTCGCGATGGCGCTGGCGTTTTTGCCCAAAGACGTCGCCTTGCCGCAGATCGGAGTCTGGGTCGCTCTCCATATCGCGATCTTCTTCGTCCTCGGGTTCTTCCTCTTCTCGAGCTTCTACGCCGCGCTCGGCGCCGCGTTCAACAACCTTCAGGAGGCGCAACAGACGGCGGCGCCGTTGATCTTCCTGCTCGTGGTGCCGGTGTTCCTCGCCCCGCGGGTGATCAACGATCCCGATTCCATGCTTTCGGTCGTCCTCTCCTTGGTGCCGATCTTTACGCCGCTCCTGATGACGCTTCGCCTCGCGATCCGCATGCCGCCGATCTGGCAGGTGCTGCTCGCGGAGTTTTTGACCGCGAGCTTCGTCGTCCTGATGGTCTGGGCCTCGGCGCGGATCTACCGCGTGGGCATCCTGATGTACGGCAAGAAGCCGACGTTCGGCGAGTTGGCGCGCTGGCTGCGCCGCGCCTGAGGTCCCGAGTTGCGGGAGGGCCGGCTCCGGCCGGTTAGAATGACCGGCGGAGGTTCACGTTCCGCATGTACTCCCGCCAAGCCGGCCGTTTCACCCTTCCTGGTTTCGGTGGTCCTTCGGGGCCGCCGCCGCGCGACGTGATCGCGATTCTCGCGGTCCTGTTCGTCACGTTCTCCTGCCAGTTCTTCGCCTCGACCGCGATTCTTCCGGCGCTGATGTGGTTGTCGCCCGACGTCTGGCAGCGCGGCTTCGTCTGGCAGCTCGTCACCTATCCGTTCGCGGGAATCGGCCAGCCGGGGCTCGGCATCGTTTTCGAATTCCTGATCCTGTTCTGGTTCACCCGCGACGTCTACCTCGACCTGGGCCGGCGCCGTTTCTGGCGCCTGATCCTGCCCGCCGCGGTCGTCGCGGCTCTGGCGGCTCTTCTCGTCGATGTTCTCGCCGGGTTCGCGGGGTGGCTCGCGCCGGCCGGGTTTACATTGATGCAAGGACAGCGGGTGCTGCTGGCGATCGTGATCGCCTCGTTCGCGGCGCTCCATCGCGAGGCGACGATCTACCTCTTTTTCATCCTGCCGATCCGCGCCGGCTGGTTTCCGGCGATCACGCTGCTGCTCGCGTTCCTCGCGTTTCTGCAGATCCGCGACCTGCCCGGGCTCATCGGCATCACGGCGGCGACCGCGTTCGCCTGGTACCGGCCGGCGGGCTGGGGCTATCGCGGCAACCGGGGCGGAAAAGGCGGCGGCCTGAAAGAGCTGCGCCTACGGCTGCGCAAGCGCTACCTCGAGTGGAAACTCTCGCGCCTGAAGAAGAAGCGGCCGCTGCGCGCGGTCCCGGGCGACCCGGCTCCGGGAGGCCAGGTCCGCAAAGGTCCTTGGGTTCACTAGGGTACGGCGGAGGGAAAGCGATGGTGCCGAAGACCGGACTCGAACCGGTATGGGTTGCCCCACACGCCCCTCAAACGTGCGCGTCTACCAATTTCGCCACTTCGGCATAAAGAACCGCTTACGGCTTCTGCAGTTACGGCTTCGGGGCCACCGGGGCGGGGGCCGGAACGGGAGTCGCGGGCTTCGGGGTCGCCGGAGCCGTTTTCGTGGCGCCGGTCTTCGCCGCGACGCCCTTCATCACCGAGCTTCCCGCCTCGCGGCGCTGGACGACCGCGATCGCCAGGGTGGTGAAGATGAAGATGATGAACGAGCTGACGGTCAGTTTGTGCAGCAGGGTGGTCGCCCCACGGGCGCCGAACACCGTCTGGGTGGCACCGCCGCCGAACACCGAAAGGTCCGCGCCTTTTCCCTGCTGGAGGAGGACCACCAGGATCAGGAAAACGCAGACGATGATGTGCACGGTATAGAAGAGATAGATCACGCGGTAAGCCTCCGAACCCCTCAGGTCGTTCGACCGAAGGGGGAGATGATACTCAAGAATCTGTCCAGGTCAAGGCTCGCCCCCCCGACCAGGAATCCGTCCACCCCCTCGGCGGCGGCCAGATCGGGCGCGTTTTCGGGGGTCACCGAGCCGCCGTAGACGATCGAAATCGTCTCGGCCGCCTCCTCGCCCAGCCGGCGCACCAGCTCCCGGCGCAGGAACAGATGCGCCTCGCTCGCGGTCTCCGGCGTCGCCACCTCGCCCGTGCCGATCGCCCAGACCGGCTCGTAGGCGAGCGCGAACCGCGGCAACGAAGGAGCTTCGGCCGGGACCGGCGGACCGAGCGCGCCCTGGAGCTGCCGCGCGAGCACCGCGAACGTCTGCCCTTCCTGCCGTTCGTCGCGGGTCTCGCCGACGCAGAGCAGAGGGGTGAGGCCGGCGCGGATCGCCGCGCGGACCTTCCGCCCGATCAGCAGATCGTTCTCCTCATGATCTCGGCGGCGTTCGCTGTGGCCGCAGAGCACCCAGGAGGCCCCGGCATCGACCAACTGAACGCCGGAGACGTCTCCGGTATGGGCGCCTTTCGGCTCGGGGTGGAGATCCTGACCGCCGACGACGAGGTCGCTCCCCGCGAGCTGATCGGCGACCACCGGGATCAACGGGAAGCTCGGAAAGATCGCGACCTGGGGCGCGTCGGCCGACAACTGGTCGAGCAGGCCGGAGCAGAAGGCGACCGCGTCGGCGCGCAGCAGGTGCATCTTCCAGTTCGCGGCCACCAACTTGCGCGAGAGGGATTCCGTGGCGACCTCCTGCCAGGCGGTCCAGCTCGCGGGTTCGGGTCCCGGTTCGGCGAGCGCCATGGCCTCAGCCCTCCCGCTCCAAGACGGCCACGCCCGGCAGGATCTTGCCCGCCAGGAATTCGAGCGAGGCGCCGCCGCCGGTCGAGACGTGGCCGATCTTCTCCGCGACCCCCGCCTGATGGACCGCGGCGACGGTCTCGCCGCCGCCGATCACCGAAAAGCCCCGGACGCCGCCCAGCGCCTGCGCCACCGCGCGGGTGCCAGCGTCGAACGGCGGCTTTTCGAACACGCCGAGCGGGCCGTTCCAAAACAACGTCCGCGCCCGCTCGATCGCCGCGCCGTACGCCGCCCGGGTGTCCGGACCGACGTCCACCGCCTTGGTGCCCGAAGGGATCGCGCCGGCCGGGACGGTTTCGATCCGCTGCGGCGCATCGAGGTCGTCGGTGACCACCAGATCGGTCGGCAGAAGGACTTCCGTGCCGCGCTCGGCGGCGCGGGCGAGGATCTCTTTCGCCAGATCCAGGCGGTCCGGCTCGAACAGCGACGCGCCGAGATCGAACCCCTGCGCGGCGAGGAAGGTGTTCGCCATGCCGCCGCCGAGCAGCAGCAGGTCGAGCCGCGGCAGGAGGTTCAGCAGCGTGTCGATCTTCCCTTCGATCTTGGCGCCGCCCAGGATCGCGGCGAACGGCCGGTCCGGCTCGCCGAGCAGGCGCGAGAGCGCTTCGACCTCGCGCACCATCAGCCGGCCGGCCGCCCGGCGCGGCAACCGCTCGGCGACGCCGACCACCGAGGCATGGGCGCGATGGGCGGAGCCGAACGCGTCGTCCACATACGCTTCCGCCAGCGCCGCGAGGGCGGTTGAAAAATCCGGATCGTTGGCGGTCTCGCCCGCGTGGAAGCGGAGGTTTTCAAGCACCAGGACCTCGCTCGGGCCGAGCTGCGACGCTTCCGCCTCGGCCGCGGGGCCGATGCAGTCGGTCGCGAAGCGGACCGGCCGGCCGAGCAGCTCGGCGAGCTTCCTCGCCACCGGCCGCAAGCTGTATTTCGGATCCGGCCCGCCTTTCGGCCGGCCGTGGTGGGAGGCGAGGATCAGCTTCGCCCCCGCGCCGATCAGCTCGCGCAGGGTCGGCAGCGCCTCTTCGAGGCGGGTCGCGTCGCCCACTTCTCCGGTCTTGGTCATCGGCACGTTGAAGTCCACCCGGACGAAGACCCGGCGGCCCGAGAGGGTGCCGAGGTCGAGATCTTCGAGCGTAGCGAGGCGCGTTTTCGTCGGACCATCCATTTGCTTGCTCCTCCCGAAAGGCGGACTTCTCTTTCAAGTCCGTGGATCGAATTCGGCCAGCCGGCCGAGCAGCTCGGCGAGCCGATGAGCGTAGCCCCATTCATTGTCATACCAGGCGACGATCCGCGCGAGCCGCCGGTCGGCGACCTGGAGCAGGCCGAGGTCGATCACCGCCGAGCGCGGGTCGCCGATGAAATCGGAGGAGACCAGCTCCTCGTCGGTCACCCCGAGCAGCCCGAAGAGCGGCCCGGCCGCCGCCCGGCGATACGCCTCGGCGAGAGTCTCGACCGTGGCGTCGCGCTCCAGCTCGACCGCCAGGTCGAGCATCGCGACCGCGGGCGTCGGCACGCGGATCGCGAGCCCTTCGACCCGGCCGGCGAGGCTCGGCACCAGCGCGGCGAGCGCCCCCGGCGCGGTCGTCGGGGTCGGAATCACGTTCAAGGCCGCCGCCCGCGCGCGCCGCGGATCGGCATGCGCGACGTCGAGCAGCCGCTGGTTTTCGGTATAAGCGTGCACCGTGCTCATCAAGGCCCGGCGGACGCCGAAGTCGGCGGCCAGCACCTGAGTCACGAGGGCCAGGCAGTTGGTGGTGCAGGAGGCGTTGCTGATCACCCGGTGCCGTGCCGGGTCGAGCATCTCGCCGTTCACCCCCAGACAGATCGTCGCGTCCGCCGGATCGGCCGGATCGGAATTCGCCGACAGGACGACGTGGCCGACCCCGTGCTCCAGATGCCCGGCGGCCGAACCGCGGCGGATGAATCGACCGGTCGCCTCGACCACCACCGCCACGCCGTGGCGATCCCAGGGAATGCCCGCCGGATCGGCCAGCCCAAACACCGGCACCTCTCGGCCGTCGAGCCGCAATCCGGTCGCCGTCGCCGCCACCGTGCCGGGATACCGTCCATGCACCGAATCGCGGGCGATCAGCCGGGCGAGCATCGGCGCCGGGACGAGGTCATTGATAGCGGCCAGCTCCAGATCCGGCCGGCCGCGCGCCGCCCGCAAGAGGGCGCGACCGACCCGACCGAGGCCATTGATGGCATAGCGGAGGGGCATTGGAGTCTCTAGGGATCGCCGGCCGGGTGTCTGGTAAGATCGGTTCAAGCGCTGCTTAGGGACCGAATTTTCGGCCGTTTCGCGACGAAGTGTATCAGCGCTGTCCCGCCCTACCGTTCCGACGGCACCGATACCAATGCGGCCGGACTCGGCATCCGGCGTGGATTGGTGTCTCCCAAAAGGCTCGACCCTGGGGAGCGCTCCGGCCGCGGATGGACGAGCAGACTTTCAAGCGCCCCTTAAGGAGGAAAGCGGAATGGCCGAAAAAGAGATGAGTGACTATTGCAAGGCCTATCTTTTGAAGGACTTGCGCGCCTATTCGGGCTGGAGCGAGAAGCCGGAGAACGCCCGGAAGGAAAAGAAGGACGTGGACGGCAAAGAGGTCGAGGTCCAGCTCACCCTCGACGACGAGTCGATCGTCTATGTGCACGACAGCTACATCGTCACCCACGACATCTACAAGAACGAGAACCTCCTGTTCGATGCCGTGACCGACGAGTGGAAGGCGTTCCTGCACGATCTGCCCGAGCCGCTGCGCTTCGAGATCCCGGTCTATGAGCCGATCGTGATCCCCCAGGCCGAGCCCGCGCCT
>DATMZU010000216.1:0-10548 GCA_035607435.1 Thermoanaerobaculia bacterium
ATGGCGAGCTACCAGTACACCAACCAGATGACCGAGCTCGGCTACAAGGCCATGGGCCTGCCGATGGACTACTACGTCGAGGACGAAGACGACGAGGAAGAAAAGTCCGCCGCGGCGGCAGCGGCACCGGCCGCCGCCCCCGAGGCCACGGCAGGTTCGGAGGAAGGGGACGCCCCGGAGGATGCCGCCGCGGAGCCCGACGCCCACGCGGAGAGCGCCGATCCGGAGACCGAGGCGGCGACCGCCCTGGAGCGCGACATCCCGGACGAAGCGCTGTTCGCCTCGCTCAAGCAGGAGCTGGACGACGACTACATCGACAAGGCGCTCGAAGAAGGCACTACGATGTTCGCCGAGGCCGACAAGAAGTTCGAAGAGGGGCGGGTGGCGAACAACAACGGCGACGGCTTCGATCTGGCGGGCGTGATCTACACGGTCGGCCTGTTCTTCGCGGGCCTCGGGCTCGTGTTCAAGACCAGGATCCGCTGGGGCTTCTTTGGCGCCGGCACCTTGGTGGTTCTCGGAGCGACGATCTTCCTGTTGACGCGGAACTGGGCGTAGAAAGGCATGGAGCGGGCCTGCAGCCCTTTAAAATGCCGGACACACCAGGA
Organism: Thermoanaerobaculia bacterium; assembly: GCA_035607435.1. Taxonomy (GTDB): domain Bacteria; phylum Acidobacteriota; class Thermoanaerobaculia; order Multivoradales; family UBA5704; genus DASYKS01. Next base: position 609 of record DATMZU010000216.1, read on the forward strand.
ACCTAGGGCGTTGCCCTAGGCTGTTCTCGGACGGGCCTTCGGCCCTCAAAACCGCCTTCGGTGCTCTTTGCTTCTCAAGGCACCCTCTCGCTCATCGTCGCCTGCTCTGAGCGCCGAAGGCGCACCCTATACCAGCCTGGGGCGCAGCCCCAGGACACCGGCCCGCCCCCTGCTGGAAGGACTGAAGGTCCGTCCTATCGGTGCGGCGCCCTCTACCCTTCCCGCACCGCCCACACATCGTAGAGCTCGCGCAACGCGGTGCGCAGGTTCCCTCCGTGGCGGCGGTGGATCTCGGCAAAATCAAGACTTTCGACCTCTTCTCCCGCCAGGTCGCGCGCCAGATCGGCGAATAGCTCGACCGTTGGGGCGAGATCGATCAGCGTCGGCAATACCCCCTCCGTCCGATGGCTGGTCGCGAGCAGGCCGCCGATTTTCGCGGCGCGGCGGAGCAGCCGGAATCGCGCGATTCTCGACAAGTGATCGAAGCCGTCGAGCAATAGCAGCTCGCCCGCCTCCATCTCGCGCAGCAGAGCGCGAAGGCGCGCAGCGGCATCTTCCCCCGGCCGGGCCGCGAATCGGCGAACCTTCCAGCCGGCTTCCTCGAAGGCCGGGCCGAGCCGCGCGAGCAGCGTGCTTTTGCCGCTCCCTTCGGCGCCGACGATTCCCCCGCGGCGCCCCAACCGTTCGAAGCGCGCGATCAGCCCTGCGGCCCCGCCGGGGGGAAAACGAAATTTCAGCGCATGGACCCGTTCGACGCGGAACGGGTTGTCACGCGCTCGCGTCGGCGCCTCCGTTCGGCCCTTCGCCGTAGAGACTCAGCTCCTGGCCCGTCGGCGAAACGATCAGATCCACCCGCCCGGCGCGCGACCCTGGCTCGGCCACCAGCTCGATCGCCCAGAGGAGCGAGACGAGCTTGCCCGAAAAGCTCGACGGGACGAGATCCGGCAGGCGGAAACGGCAGGTGCAATGCCCGCTTTGGCCCGGCGCGATCGGATCGCTGGCGACCATCTCGGTGTCGCGATCCCCTTTTCCTTCGGTGAACCAGAACAGGCGGATCTCCAGCGATTCGGGCATCTCGTCGAGCCGCCAGACCGCCGCGGCCTCGATCTCCTCGCCCGGCGCGAAGACCGTCCGTCCATTCGGAATCGTCACCTCCAACCAATCCATCAGGGGTTCCTCCTCGGCAGCTCGGGCAGCACGACCAGATCGAATTCTTCGCCGACGTCCGGCCAGCGGGCGATCTCGCCCGCGATCATCAGCTTCCAGAGGATCTTGTTGTGCGACGCCGAGAACGAGTGCATCGAGCCCGAAGAGATCATTACCTCAATCTCGCCCGAGGCGAACGTCCCGCGCAGATCGCTCTCGACCAAGACCAGCGTCGCGAACGTCGAGCGGTCGGTGTGGGTCGAGGTCCCGCGGCGGTAGGTCGCCTCTTCGCGCCCTTCGATCGTGATCTTCAGCTTCCGGATCCGCCCGGCGGCACCCGAAAAGCTCCACGACAGCCGCGCCGCCTCGCCCGGCCGGAGGCGGCTGCGGTCCAGGATCAGGCGCGGGCGCGGATTGAACAGGGCGAGAATCTGGTACGGGATCGAAAGCAGCAGGCCGAGTCCGATCACCACGAACGGCACCAGGAACAGCGTGTGGCAGCCGTCCCCCTGGCCGTTCCGCCAGCCGGCCACGACGTCTTTTAAAAACAGGCTGACGATGCCGTTCCAAAACAGCGCGACGAACGTGATGCCGATCAGCTTGCCGACCGGGCCGGTGGAGGGTTTGAGCTCCAGGCTCCCCTCTCCCGCGGCACCCGCGACGCGCGCCGCGCCTCGCGGCTCCGGCAGCCAGGCGCGATACGGTTCGAGGTCCGCGAAGTTGACGCCGCCCGGGACCGGCCCGCCGGGCGGCACACGGACCTTGCCGCGCCCCCCGCGGAAGCTCCACACGATCCCCCAGAGGCTGCCGCCGATCAGACCCAACGGAATCAGCGACAACAGCACCCAAGCCCCCAGGCTCCGATCGAGCACCGCCCGGCTCGGGTCTTTCGGATCGACGTAGCAGACCTTGCGGCTGCCGACGGGAAATCCCGCCACCACCTCGGCTTTCCCTTCGTAGCCGGACGACGAGCCGCCCAGGAAGCGATAGCGGTCCGACCGATAGAGGCGGCCGTCCACCTCGTACTCGTAGCGCACCGCGACGCTGTAGGTCGTGCTGTCGCTGCCCGAATGCGCCTTGACGCCGCTTTCGAGGATCGTGCAGGGGACCTCGCGCCAGGAGCGGGCGGCGATCGTCTGCGCCACCGGCCGGATGAGAAACCATCCCAGGCCGATCCCCGCCAGGAGGAACACCCCCAGGAACAAACCGAGGCAGCCCATGCCGCTCCCCTGCTTGGGCCGCGAGATCGCACGTGAATTCTGCATGATCGCTTCCGTTCGAGCGGAAAAATCGTAGCACCGGAAGGCCCCGAAAAGTGACAGACTCCCCCTTGCACTCCGAGCGCAGGTGAGAACAAAATTTGGCATCTGGTTTCATTGCGCCGGTAATTCCGTCACGAGTCCCGATCGTTTCCCGGGGCTCGGGCCAGGAGCTCAAGGCATGACCGACCGATCGAGACCGCTCGCCGCGTTGCTCCTTCTCGCTTGCGTCGCCCTGCCCGCCGCGGCGCGCGAAAAGCGGACTCATTTCCGCGGCGCGTTCGACGGCAAACAGATGCTGCGCATGACGCTGATCCGCGACGGCGACCGGATCACCGGCGTCTACCTCTACGAAGCGGTGGGCGAGCCGATCCGCCTCGAAGGCACCGCCCAAGGCAACGACGTCCGGCTGTCGCAGGTGGGCGAAGGTGGAGAGCGTACCGGGCAGTTCCAGGGGAGCTGGAAAGGCAAAGTCTTCTCGGGCAACTGGACCGGAACCGACACCAGCGCCCGCGCCCTGCCGTTCTCGTTCGATGCCGATTCCTCGCCGGACGACGGCACTTCCGGCACCTACGAGGCGTTCACCGGCCGGCTCACGAACAAGCTCAACGTCCTGCTCCTGCCCGGCCAGCGGCTGCGGTTCCGCCTTTCGGCCTATTGGGTGCCGGACGGCAGCGACCCGTCGTTCGCCACCACCGGGGTGGTGGCGGGAACCATGCGGATGACCGGCGACACCGCGGTCTACGAAACGGAAGGATGCCGCCTGGCGTTCAACTTCAACGGCCGCAACGTGCGGGTCGAGCAGGCCCAGCCCGGCCCGGCCTGCGGCATGGGCCAGAACGTCAACGGCTCGGGTCTCTATCGGCAGACCGATTCCGAAGTGGACATCGCCGCGCTCGAAGGGTTCTAGATGACCGCGCCGGCCCCGCCCGGCCGCCTGTTCGCGCAGGGGCTGGGCCTTTTCTTGTTCCTGTTCATCCCGCTGGTGCTGTTTCTGTTCGTCCGCCATCCGAGCCCCGTAGGCGCGAGCCTCGCCGTGGGCCTGGTCCTGATCGTCGCCCATCGCGCGGTCGCAAGACCCTGGGCGGCCAGAGTGCGCGAAGCGAAATGCCTCTGGTGCAACCGGATGTTGACGGGGGCCGCGCAGGCCGTCGATCTGGAGCTGAACGCGGGAGCGGAGCGCCTCGTCGCCCGCACCTGCCCGGAGCATCGCCTACCCGCCGCGAAGTTCTTCTCCTGGCTCGACCGGGCGAAGGCACCCCTACGGCTCGGCACCTTCCTGCCGCTGCTCGCCCTGCTCCTGGCGCTCGGCGCCGCGGCGTTCGGGCACGGCGAGAAACTGCCCCTCGCGACGGCGATCTTCCAGCTGGTGGTGGGCCTCACCGTCAACCTCGGCGCCTGGGGATATCTCGGCGTTCGGCGCCAGACCGAACGCGCTCCCCTCTCCGTCCCCTTTCCGGCACATAATTTCTTCCTGCTGGGGGTGCGCACTCTGCTCTGGATCTTCCGCGGCGTCGGGATCTGGTGGATCTGGGTCGGAGCGCGCGCGCTGATCGCAGGGTAAGACCGCCGGGCAAGTAAAAACCGAAGGAGCCGGATCGATGCCACCGGGATGGACCTCTCTGATCTTTGACGTGAACGGCGAATCGCGCGCCGCGATCTTTCCGACCCACCACACCCTGCTCGAAGTCCTGCGCGAGGAGCTGGCTCTCCCCGGCACGAAGCACGGCTGCGAGCTGGGAGAATGCGGCACCTGCGCGGTCCTGATCGACGGCCGGCCGATCCTCTCCTGCCTGGCGCTCGCGGCGGACATGCCAGGTAAGAAGATCGAGACCGTCGAAGGGCTTCAGAACGGCAACGCGCTCCACCCGCTCCAGCAAACCATGGCCGATTTAGGCGCCGCCCAATGCGGCTATTGCACCCCCGGAATCCTGATGACCGCCAAGGCGCTCCTGGCCGAGAACCCCTCGCCCACCGACGGAGAGATCCGCGCCGCGCTCGCCGGGAACCTCTGCCGCTGCACGGGGTACCACAAGATTGTGGAGGCGATCGAAGGCGCGGCGGCGTTGATGAGAGGTGAGGATTGGGTGGCGCCGTGGGAGGTTTTGTATGGGGCGGTGGAGCCGGCGGCCGGCGAATACCCCCCTCCTCGGTCCTCCCCCGTAAGGGGGGAGGAAGACAAGCCTCAAACTGCGGAGGACAACTCCGTTTCGAGAACGGCCAGACCGCTCAAAGTCGTCCCTCCCCCCCTTGAGGGGGGAGGACAGGAGGGGGGGTAGCCATGGCCGAGCCGCTACGCAAAGAAGATCCGCTCGAAGACCCGATCGCCGATCCGGAACCCGCGATCGAGCGCCCCCTGCGCTGGATCGGCACCCCCTTCCGCCGAGTAGATGGCCGCGCGAAGGTCACCGGAACCACCAAGTTCGCGGACGATCTGACGTTCCCGCGCATGTGCCATGTGAAGCTCGTCCGCTCGCGCATTCCGCACGGGACGATTCGGAGCATCGACTTTTCCGCGGCGGAGAAGATCCCGGGCTATCTCGGATCTCTCACCGGCGCCGACACTCCCATTTCGTTCGGCATCCTCCCCGTCTCGATGGACGAGCACGCTCTCTGTCCCGATCGGGTCCGCTTCGTAGGAGATCCGGTCGCTGCGGTAGCAGCCACGACGGAAGACGCGGCCTACGAGGCGGCTCTCGCGGTGATCGTCGAATACGACTCGCTCCTCACCATCGCGTCGGTCGAGCAGGCGATCGCGAATCCCGAGCCGCGAATCCATGAATACGGCGACGACGGCAACCTGCACAAGAAGGTCTCGATGCGCTTCGGCGACATCGAGGCGGGTTTCGCGCAGGCGGACCGGATCTTCGAGGATCTCTTCTTCTACGAGGGGAACACCCACCTGCCGATGGAGCAGCACGCCACGGTGGCGGTCCCCGAGGACGACGACCGGGTCACCGTCTGGTCGTCCACCCAGACGCCCCACTACCTCCACCGCGCGCTCGCCAAGGTGCTCGGGCTGCCGGCGTCGCGCATCCGGGTGATCGCCTGTTCGAACGGCGGGGGATTCGGCGGCAAGTCCGATCCGTTCAACCACGAGATCGTGGCGGCGAAGATGGCGCTCCAGCTCGGCCGGCCGGCCAAAATCGTGCTCCATCGCGAAGAGGTCTTCTACTGCCACCGCGGCCGGCATCCGGTGACGATGCGGATGAAGACCGGCGTGACGAAAGAGGGGAAGATCACCGCACACCACCTGGAGACGGCGCTGGACGGCGGCGCCTATGGCAGCTACGGGGTGGCTTCGACCTATTACACCGGAGCGCTCGAAACGGTGACCTACGAAATGCCGGCCTATCAGTTCGACGGCCTGCGCGCGTTCACCAACAAGCCGCCCTGCGGGCCGAAACGGGGGCACGGCACGCCCCAGCCGCGCTTCGGCCTAGAGGTCCAGCTCGACAAGATCGCCGTCGCCCTCGGCCAGAATCCCGCCGACCTGCGCCTTCAGATGCTGGTGGCGCCCGAATCGATCACCGCCAACTGGCTCCAGCTCCACTCGGTCTCGCTCGACCGCTGCATCGAAGCGGTGGTCGCCGGCAGCGGCTTCCGCGAACGATGGGGCAACCTCCCCGAAGGCCGCGGCCTGGGGCTCGCCTGCGGCTCGTACCTCTGCGGCGCGGGTCTGCCGATCTACTGGAACCACATGCCGCAGTCGGGCGTGCAATTGAAGATCGACCGCTCCGGTTGCGTCGCCGTCTTCTGCGGCGAAGCGGAGATCGGCCAGGGGTCGGATTCGGTCCTCGCGGGGATCGTCGCCGAAGTGCTCGGCGTCGATCTCTCCGACCTGCGCCTCTGCGTCGCGGACACCGATCTCACCCCGGTCGATCTCGGCAGTTACTCCTCCCGCGTGACGCTGATGATGGGCAACGCCGCGCTTCAAGCCGCCGAGCGGGCGCGCGACCTGATCGCCAAAGCCGTGGGCCAACAGCTGGAGGTCCCGGCCGACCGGCTGGTGTTCGCCGAGCGCCGGGTGTTCGACGCGAGCGATCCGGACAAGGGCCTCACCTTCCAAGACGCGGTGATCGCCACGGAAGCCCGCTTCGGAACGCTCGGCACGGTGGGGTCCTATATCCCGCCCCGCTCCCCCGGCAAATATCGCGGCGCGGGCGTCGGCCCCTCCCCCACCTATTCGTATTCGGCCTCGGTCGTCGAGGTGGAGGTCGATCCCGCGACCGGCCTCTGGCACCCCGTCCACGTCTGGATTGCCCACGACATCGGCCGGGCGCTCAATCCGGTCCTCGCGATCGGCCAGGTCGAAGGAGGCGTCTACATGGGGCTCGGCGAGGTGATGATGGAAGAACAAGCCTTCCGCCGCCTCCCCCGCCACCTCTCGAACGCCCTGGTCCACAAGTTCCCCTCGATGCTCGAATACAAAAGCCCGACCTTCCTCGACATGCCACCGGTCACCACCTACCTGATCGAAGACCCCGACCCCCAAGGCCCCTACGGAGCCAAAGAAGTCGGCCAGGGTCCCCTTCTGCCGATCCTCCCCGCGGTCGCGAACGCCATCTACGACGCCGTAGGAGCCCGAGTCGATCAAGTCCCGATCCACCCCCACATGGTGCTGAAAGCCCTGGACGCCAAGAAAAAAGGCAACGAGCCGCGCTACGGCCCGAAGAGCTTCCCGGAAGCCGACTACGGCGAAACCCTGCTCGTCAAAACCCCCGCTCAGGGAGGAGACGGAACCGCGATCAACGAATTCCGAGGAAAGCTCCGCTCCGGCATGCGAGGCGTAGCCACCGGAACCATGAGCACCAGAGACGAGGCCCTCCGCCAGAAGAAGGCGCTCACCACCAAGCTGGAGGATCGCTAAATGCTGCGCCTCCCCGCCTTCGATTACATCGCGCCTAAATCGATCGAAGAAGCCGCCGCGGTCCTAGCCGGAGAAGGAACCGCCGAAGCCGCCCAGGAGGGCCGCGAAAACCCGGTGCGCTTAGTCGCCGGAGGCACCGACCTCTGGCCCAACATGAAGCGCCGCCACCAGAGCGCCAAAACCGTCGTGAGCCTGATGGAAATCCCCGGCCTCTCGGCCATCCAGGCCGAAGACCCCAAAGGCGAAATCCGCATTGGAGCCACCGCCCTCCTCTCTGACATCGAAAGCCACCCCCAAATCCGAGCCCGCTACCCCGCCTTCGCCGAAGCCGTCGAGTCGATCTCCTCCCCCCCGCTCCGCAACATGGGAACGATCGGAGGCAACCTCTGCCTCGACACCCGCTGCACCTACTACAACCAAACCGAAGACTGGCGCCGGGGCATCGACTACTGCCTCAAGGAAAAAGGAAAGACCTGCTGGGTGGCGACCAGCTCGCCGAAGTGCCTGGCGCATACGGCTTCGGATGCCGCGCCGATGTTGCAGGCGCTTGGGGCGAGGGTGAGGTTGGTGTCGCGGGAAGGGGCCGGGGGTGGCGGGAACGGAACGAGCGAGCGGACGATTCCGATCGGGGAGCTGTACCGGAATGATGGGATCGACTACTTGACGAAGCGGCCGGAGGAGATCTTGACCGAGATCCTGCTGCCTGGGGAGGCGGATACGGAGCATTGTCGAAGCGCGTTCTGGAAGCTGCGGCGGCGGGGGTCGATCGACTTCGCTGTGCTTTCGGCGGCGGTGGCGGTTTGGACGGACAGGGGCGGTGTGGTGACGAAGGCGAACATTGTCTTGGGGGCTGTGGCGTCTGCCCCGAGCGCTGCCGAGGAGGCCGGGGCGGCGTTGGTCGGGCGGAAATTGACGGAGGAATCGATTGCGGAGGCGGCGGGGTTGGCTCGGAGGGTGGCGACTCCGTTCGATAATACGGACTTCCAGGCTCAGTGGCGGGGGGGGATGGTGGCGGGGTGGGTGGTGGAGACTTTGCGGGTAGGAATTGACCACCAGCCTAAATAGCAGTCGGCGACTTCCCAGCAAACGAGCCGGGCCATCTAAGCCAGTCTTGGCATCTCGGACTGGCTACTGAAACTGTCAAGGTTACCTCTTAGGAAGTATAGGTATCTCGCGCACGACGTTCTCATAGTCTACGGCGAGAGGAGCCAACGCATAGGCCAGACTCTCGGTCCAAATTTCATCTCGGCCAGCGCTTAGTCGAAAGCGCTCTCGGACAATCGCTCCAGGCGATGTTTGAGTACCCACAGACTCGTTGGTGAGTCTCTGCAGCCAAGTTTCCAAGAACGCGCGGCATGGGTGGCGGCTCGTGCGCGCCAAGATGCCAAGGACCTCTTGATGATTCGTGTCGCGCGCAGCGAGGTTTCCAGGCACGGAAGATGTTACCGTCACCTCAGGCTGCCACTGGCGCGAGCTATCGTCGATCACGCGCACGAGGTTTTGTAGCATCAGAAACCAAATCTGGTATACGGGCATTGTGAGGTGATCCGGCTCCCGAAGCGTGATCTCAACCAATGGGAAAGGCTCCCCAGATGCAACCTGCATCTCCCAGCAGTCATTGCGGTACGTGAGTTGGGGAAACCGGATGCTTTGAGCGCGTGAGCCCTCGCGTCGGACGTCGAGACTTCGTGACCCGAGATCCGGGAAGCCCGCCGCGAGGCCGCCTTTGGGTCGGCCGCTCGGCCGCCAATCCATCAATTCGTCGCAAAGTACAAGTAGGGCGGCTGTTGGATCTTGCTGAGAACTGATCGGCTGGGCGACGATCTGATGCAGAAGAATGGCGCGCACGGCCGGCCGAAGGACCTCAAACGGAACCACGGTGCAGGCTACACGATGGAGGTACCACGCCCCCACTAGCGAGTGATCGTACCGCCCCGCTTCTGTCTCTACACGCAGCCAACCGGCAATGGAGCGCTCTTTCTGCGGATCGAAGTATTGCTCGGAGACAAGCTCCCGCTCGCATTCAGCCATCAGGTCCTGCGCAGCGGAGTCCACCTCCTGGCGAACGTGTCTCAAACGCTCGCGCACCGATCGGTCTCCTTGCGGCAGCTCCTGGTTGGGAAAAAAGACACGTGGGAAGAGCAGCATTCCAGCGTCGTGAAAAAGCGCCGCCAAGGCATAGGCCTGCCTCAGCTCACGAAGGGCACCCGTTCCCGGCTCAAGTCCCTGGCTTGCGAGGACTCCGAGCAGGGTCCGACCACCCCCGAAGCGTCCCTTGACCTGCACATCGGCCAGAAAAAGCCCAGCTAGGTACAGTTGGAGTGCGTGCTGGAGATAGCTCGCCATGAACGGGTGATCGTCAGCATCACGCGATTCGCCTGAACTGCGGAGCAAATTGCGCAGATCAATTCCCCAAGGCAGGCCGAGGATGAAGTGGGCGTGATGCTCGACCACACCGCTGAGGGCTTCAAGATAGGCCGTGGCATCGAAGTGGAAATCCGTCGAGTCCCTGAATGCGATCTGCCGCAAGGCCTCTCGCAGCAAAAGACTGACATGCGCCCGTAGGCGCCAGCGATCTGATGGCAACAACTTCGATTCCAGTACTGAGAGAGAGCGCTGGCCATCTTTCAACCGATGCGCCATGTGATCCAAAATCTCTCCCGCT
>DATMZU010000229.1:0-3682 GCA_035607435.1 Thermoanaerobaculia bacterium
CTCCGCGCCGACGCTCTCGATCAGCTTCTTGATCATGAACAGCCCGACGCCGCCGGTGTCTCGTTTCGTCGAGGTACCGAATTCGAACACTGTCTCCGGGTCTGCGAGTCGAATCCCCGGTCCGTCATCGATCACATGGCACAGAACCTGCCCATTCGGCGACGACGGGACGCCGACGATTCGGATCGTGCCACCCGACACGATCGCATCGATGCTATTGCTGATCAGGCTCACGAAAGCCACGTGCACGGCGTGCGACGGCGTCGCCACTTCGAGGTCCGCCGGTACTTCGTTGAGGAGGACGATGTCATTCTGGTGCAGGATCGGCTCGTAGAGATCGGCCACTTCCTGCACTACGTCCGCCAGCGGATAGATCAAGCGTCCCACGAGAGCGCTCGGTTTGAGCACGTTGTCGGCGAGCCCATGGAGGCGCTCGGCCGATCTCTGCATGTCCTCGATGTCCTTCTCGATGTCGATCGACGCCTGGAGCTTGCCGAGGCGCTTCGCTTCGCCGAGTGACTGCGCCGCAAGTTTGAAGTTGCGCGCAATGTTGCGCATCTCGTGAATAAAAGTCCCCGTGTCGACTGTCGATTGAAGTAAACCTTGGATCTGGCCTGCTTCATGGCGAACTTTGACGAGCTCCTCGCTCTTGCTCATGCCGACCCAGGCAGCGCCCGCGGCGCCCGCCAACCGCTCGAGGAAACCGCGCCAAGGCCAAGCTTCTTCGAGCTCGGGCTTGAGCCCTGGGTTCTTCACCCCGATCCAGAGCTTGACCTCACAACCGGGCAGAATCAGTCGAACGAGATGCCGCGCATCGCTCGAGGAAATCGCGATCGGTCGATGCCACAGAGGTTGATCTTCAGGAGCGTCCGCTCTCCATTTTTCGACGACATCGTTCGGGCCATGACCGAGATAGACACCGGCCGGCAACTCCGCCAAGACCCATTCGAGCATCGCGCCTCGGATCGTGCTCTCGATGGCCGAGATCCACTCCTCCGGCGTCTTGATCTGGATCAGTACGGATTGAAGGTCGTTGAGGTGGTGGAAGAACGCCACCTCCGCGGAACGCATGACTGCGTTCGCGATCGAGGGCAGCAAGCTCTCGAGATGGAGGGGGTCCGACCGCACCAGCGTGCCGGAGAGCGGGTTCAGGGGATCGATCTCGGGCCACAGGATCGTGAGGACACCGATCGTCGTGAGCCCGAACTTCACGTCGGCGCGATCGATCCGGGAGGATTCGGAACCCGCCAGATCTCGGAGCTTGGGCTCGAGATCAGCGGAGGCGAGGTCTTTGAGAAAGCCGGAGGCGACTCCCTTCATGCCCGCCACCGCCCAAACCGGAGAAAACCCGATGTTCATGGACAGGCCGAGAGCCAGCGGGCAAAGGGTCTCGTAAAGCGACGTGGCGAGGAACTGGGCGACGTCGCGGAACCGCAAGGGGGCCGCCCGGTTCATCTCCTGCAACCGGTTGCCCCAATAGACGAGCGCGGAGAGCCGGCGCCGGGATTCGATGGAGGTCGCGAGCATCTCGGCCAGCCCCTCCATCTGGTGCACCCCGGTGTTGGTGAAGGCGTGGGGGTGGTCCCATTCGACGGTCAGGCTGCCGATCACCGTCCCGTGGTAGAACACCGGAGCGGCGATCAACGACTGACCGGCCGCTCCCGCAACGCTCCGCTGCCACCGGATCCAACCGGCGCGGCCTTTCCTGCCGAGGACCGGGTTCGCGACCGTCCGACCCGTCGCCAGGGCCTGCCCTTCGCGCCCGTCGCCGTCGGGCGGAAGCGCCTCGACGGACGCGAGGTCCTTCCGGCTCGGCCATTCGATCCGCGACACCTCCTTCGAGGTGCCGGGCGATCGCACGCAGATCGACGCGCGGTCTGCGCGCAGGCTGATCCCGATCGCGCGCACGAGACCATCGCTGTCGAAGTAGTCGAGGTCGCCGCGGCTGACGCCCTTCAGGATCTCGGCCAGCGCCCGCGGAGAGAGCAGGACCAAGGCGCGGACGATCAGCGCGAAGCCGCCGAGGGCGAGGAGGATCTTCAAAACCAGGGCGAGGGCGATCAGGAAGCTGTCATAGGCCTCGAGGAGCGCCGCGGCAGGGGTGTGTCCGCTGGTGCCGAGGGCCCCCGAGACGCGGCGGGACAGATCGGGCAAAAACCGCCCCTCGGCGACCGCCGGAGCGACAGCGACGGCGACGCTCAGGAGGACGTAGAGAGCGGCTCCCGACGCCGCGACGGCTATGAGCCAGAGACGCCGCCGGGGACTCGTGTTGAAGAAGAAGCCGACGCCGAGAGCACCCGCGGCAAACGCGGAGAGCAGGCCGTCGAGGCTCCGATGCCAGGGGGCGAGCCAGCCGCCCCAGGCCATCGCGACCGAAGTCAGGGCGATGGCCGACGCTCCGAGCCAGTAGCGCCACTTGAGCTTCCACTCAGGGTGCCAGAGCGCGGCCCCGGCGGCGAGGAAGAAAACGTTGTTGGCGGCCGAGCAAAGCCTGCGGAACCATTCGATCAGGAGCGGTGTGCTGACCGGGGCGGCCCATAGTCCGAGCGCCGGGCCCAGCTCCACGACGCTGGGAACACCATACTGGACGGCGATGATCAGGAAGGCCGTTCCGAAGTGGTCGATCCAGCGCTCTTCCCTGAGGCTGCGGCGGCCCAGGAACAACGCGATCAGACCAAGGATCCCTGCAGCGAGGGCGGTCAAGACATCGATGAACAGATGGTGTCGCGAGCAGATAGCGATCAACCAGGCGAGCTTGTCGGCGTTCATCTTCGTTCCCTTCGCCCGGGGAGTCCTCCGCCGGCCACGCGCGACGCTTGCGCCTCGCGGTGGCCCATGCCAGCAGGCGCCCTCTTCCTTGCGCCCCGTCGTATCGTCACTGAATGGAAGTCAAGGTCGGTGTGAACGCGCGCGCTCTTCGCGGAGTCTCTCAAGGCAGTAACCTCTCGCGCAGTTCAAGCATCCCGATCTCCGCTCCGGGACCGGGCGCGCCAGCTGCAGGAGCAACCTCGGTGCCAATCCCGGAGGTCTCGGAGCGCGCTTTTCCCTCCTAATCGATGGCGTCCCCGAGCTTCGTTCGTCCGGTTCGTCGGAATCGGAGTCCGGCCGATCGGACAAAATCGGGGCTCTGACACTAAGATCTCGATCCATGCGCGTCGCTCTAGTCACTTGGTCGTCTGAGGTCGATCTCCAGCGAATCGCGCATCTGCTCGGGCAGGAGGAGATCGGCGTCGTCTCGTTCCCGGCGGGGGTCGAGGGCTCCGCGCTGCGCAACGCGCCGGTCGAGCGCTGTTTCCTGCTCTCCCCCGACCCCGGGTTCCTGCCGTTCGCCGAGCGGATCGAGCGGCTCCGCGTGGGCGCCGATCCCTCGGTCACCCTCGTCGCCTGCACGCCGCGCCCGACCGCGGCGGACCGCGACCTGCTCGAAGAGTGCGGGGCGAGCACGGTGATCACCCCGGAGGGCTGGCGGCCGCAGCAGATCGCCGAGCGGATCGTGGCCGACATGGTGGCTGCCGGCGCGGTGCAGCCGGCCGGTTGCGGCGATCTCCTCGGCGCCACCCGGCCGATGCGGGAGTTGTACCAGCACCTCGCGAGCGTGGCCGAGGTTCACGAGCCGGTGCTGGTTCTGGGAGAGACCGGAACGGGCAAGGAACTGGTCGCACGCGAGGTCCATCGCCGCAGC
>DATMZU010000256.1:0-2390 GCA_035607435.1 Thermoanaerobaculia bacterium
CACCGGCCGGGTTCCCGCCCGGGTTCCGTCGCTCGTCCAGAGGACGGGGATCGCGTCGTAGGTCTTCTGGGCCAGGAACCAGATCTGACCGCGCCACACGGTCCAGCCGTCCAGCAGGGGGCTGCAGGATCCCGGACAGACGTCGGAGACCCGCTCCTCTCCGCCGACGGTGCCGTCCGTGCGCCAGATCTCGGTGCCGTGCTCGGAATCGTTGCCCAGGAAATAGAGCCAACCCTGGAAAAGGCCGAGAGTCGCGCTCGTGCCGTCGCAGAGGCCCGGGCAGAGATCGGTCAGACGGCCGGTGCCCGCGGGCGTGCCGTCGGTTCGCCACAGCTCGTAGCCGTGCTGCAGATCGCGAGCCGGAAAGTACAAAACGCCATCGCGCTCGGTGCCCGCCTCCAGGAAGGGCGTCGAAAGCGATCGCGTCCGTCCTCGATTGAAATCGGTGATCCGGTGCGGTTGAGCCCGCCCGGCCAAAGCTCCCGCGAAGACGAGAAGGACGACGACCCAAAAAGAGCGCCAGGACCGAAAGTTCCGCATCGCGTTCTCCTACCTATGTACCGGGTTTGAAGGGTCCACCTCGGCGAGCGGCATCGACCACAGCTCCCGCCCGTGCTCGCCGTCGTCGGCGCCGAAGAGAAGCTGGCCGTTTGCGACGCTGAACGGCCCGGGCGTGCTCGCGGCGGCGCCCGGCGCAATGTCGCCCCAGCGGTGCGTGCCCGCCGCGGTGCCGTCGCTCATCCACGGTTCGAGACCGGAGGCGCCGTCGTCCGCCGCGAAAATCACCGTTCCGCCCACCGTTTTCAGGTTCTGAGGCAGCGAGCCGCGCGGGCCGGGGCGCAGGTCGGTCACCTCGTGGGTGGTCTCCGCCGTGCCTTCCGAGACCCACAGTTCGGTGCCCGTCTCCGGGCGGTACGCGACGAAGAAAAGCTTGCCGTCGGCGACTTCGAGCGACCGCGCTTCCGAAGCGCCCGAAAGGTCGCTCACCCGAACCGTGCCCCTCCGCGTGCCGTCGCTCCGGTAGAGCCCCTCGCCCGCGGCGTCGACGCTCCCGGGGGGGTTGGCGGCAAAGAAGTAGACCGCGTCGCCTGCCGCCACGAGGTCGCGCGGAAAAGAGCCGTCGGCGCCGGGCACCAGGTCCGCCACCTGACGCGTGCCGCGGGTCGTGCCGTCGCTCACCCAAAGCTCGCGGCCGGTCGTCCCGTCGTCCGCGGCGAAGAAGGCGCGGCTTCCCGCCCGCACCGGGTCGCCCGGATCCGAGCCAATCCCGGCGGAGTGGAGCGGGTGCGGCAAGAGAGTTTGACCGGGGTACGGCACCACCCGCGGGTTGATGTCGGCGACGAGCCGGGTTCCGTCTTTCGTGCCATCGGTCGCGAACAGCTCGCGCCCGTGCACGAGATCGTCGGCGGCGAAGAGGGCGATCCGGCCGATCCGGGCTCCTCGCCCGGGCGACGAAGAAAACGCCGTGTTGCTACAGTCCCCGTCGGGTTCTTCGTAGAAGGGATCGAGATTCACCAGCCGTTCCATCTTTCGAGCGCCGTCGCTCACCCAAGGCTCGGTCTCTCCGCGGGGGCAGCGCCGCGGGTCGAGGTCGAGATCGAGCGTCGCGGAAAAAATCAGCTGGCCGCCGAGGAAACCGATCGGCTTGTTCATCCCGAAGGCGAAGCGATCGCCGCGCCGCCAGATCTTGGTGCCTGCTGGAGTTCCGTCGCTCGACCAGACCCATCCCGCGGCATTGAAAAACGCGCGCTTGCCGCCGCGAGTGAACAAGAGCGTCCGGTAGGCGCCGCCGGGGGCCAGATACGGGCTGTTCTCGATCGCGCGGATCGCGGCCGTGCCGGCCGCGGTGCCGTCGGAGGAGTAGAGCCGCAGGCTATCCGGGTTGGCCAGCGAGGCGAACAGCAGCCGGCCACCCAAAACGATCTGGCCGACCGGGCCGGAGCCGCCGTTGGCCGGCTCGAACTCGTGCAGCCGCTCGGCGACGAATCCCGTGCTGCCCTGGCCGGAGGCGATCGGATCCAGTTGCCACAGCTCGCGCGCGCCGCGGGAGAACAACACTCCGTTTAGAAACCCCACCAGCCCGAACGAATCCGGTTTGGGTCCGCGGGGAAGATGGAGCCGTCTCGTGCCGGCGAGAGTGCCGTCGGTGGTCCAGACGATGGCCCCTTCGAACCCCTCGTAACTCAAGCCGAACAGCCGGCCCGGCCGCTCGACCACGGTCTGGATCAACCCGAAGGGAAAATCGAGCCGGGCGGTGGTCTCCGGGGTGCCTACCGTGCGCCAGATTCCTTCCGACGTGACGGCGAAGACGGCGCTGCCGATCCGCGCGATCCTCGGGTCGGTGCCGGGGCCGACGTCCGCCAGCACGATCGTGCCTTCCGCGGTGCCGT
>DATMZU010000270.1:0-3382 GCA_035607435.1 Thermoanaerobaculia bacterium
CCCCAGCGCCTTCAGGTCGCCGAGCAGCGGCAGGTCGATGCCGTCCGGCTCCGGGGCGAGCGCACCGACGAACTCGTATTCGATACCCCGGCGCTCGCGCCCGAGCATCTCGTGTAGATGGGTGAGGTGATCACCCGCGCCAACAATCAGCGCCCGGCGGCGGACGCCGAGCCTGCGAAGCAAGCGGCCCGTGACGCCCTCATACGCACCGCGCAGGAACGAGATCAGAACGGCTGTCAGTACGAACGCGGTCGGCGCCAGCCCGTAGGTCGAGAACCTGTGGCCCGTGCCGAGGCCGAAGGCGAGAGCAACTAGGACGACGAGCAGGAGCGAGGAGACGATCCTGCCGATCCCCGGCCGGCGCTCACGTTCGGCATAAAGGTCGCCCTGGGCGAAGACGAGCAGCGTGACGAGGATGAGGAACGGCAGCCAGTCCATCTCGGCCTGCCAGAGCCCGCCCCAGTCGATGCTGCGCCCGTAGTAGACCTCGCGCAGAACGAGAGAGAGGTACAGCCCGGCCGTGACGCCAACGGCGTCGATTGCGGCCAACACCGTGATGCTCGCCAAGCGCCGGACGACAGGCGCGAGGTGGCTGCCGCGGAAGATCGGCGGCGTCGCCGAACGAACATCGGCCTGCTCCAGCGTCGGCGCAGGCAGTGCGCGCACCGACTCTTGCGGGTCGGGCCGGTGCGCGCGCGGAACCTCCACTAGTGCTTCAGGGCCCTAAAGGTGAAGTACGCCGGCTTCCGCTTGCCCGCGGTGGTGAAGAAGCCGGACTGCCAGCCGGCGAGGCGGGACTCGTCCTTGACCAGGAACCAGATCATCATCTGGACGCGAGGGTTCTTCCGCGCAATCGAGTACGCCTGCGCCAGGTACCGCGCCTGCGTCTTCCAGGCGACGCCGAAGGTGCGATCAGGCGGGCGGGTCTGGTAGCCGTACTCCGTGATCCAGACCGGCTTCTTGCCGTAAAGCCGGGTCAGCTCCTTCGTCAGGTCACCGAGGTTGCCCAGGATGATCGTGTTCTTCCCTCTGGGCTTGGAGGTCGGCGTCTCGGTCGGACGCGATGCGTACGGGTGATGCGCCCAGGCATCGAAGCTGCGCAGGCCATACCTCTTGGCGAGTCGCAGGAACGCGAGCGGCGCGATCGATGCGCGCCGGCTGCCCGGCTGGTTGTTGCCACGCGGGTCGGTGCCGCCGCACGCGACCTTCGCCGCGCTTCGCTGGACGTTGTGGACGCCCTTGTAGATCGCATTGCAGATACGCACGTACGAGTACGCACTCTGAGCGAGCCAGCGGCCGTGCACCTTGCGGTACTGCGGGAAGAGGAACACCGGGTTGTTTGGCTCGTTCCAGGCAAGCCAGAGGTGGACCGCCGGCAGCGCCGGGCCATCAACGGTCGGCGTGAACGTGCCGCTGTAGCGCTTCGCGGCCGCGGTGGCGAAGCTCTGCAGGGAGCTTCCGCTTGTCGGTGCGTACCTCTGTGATCGTCCGCCGTTCGCCCACGAAGGCGTACCGACGATCGAGAAGAGCACCTTGATGTTGTACTTCGCGGCGTCCTGGACGGCGGTGTCGTAGGCGGTCCAGTTGTAGGCCGGGTCGGCAGGATTCGCCGGGTTCGTCGGCTTCGTCTTGGCGACGCCGATGGGCCCGCCCCACCAGAGCGTGATTCGGACGACCTGCGCCCGCAGGTTGTGCAGGATCGGGAAGCCCTTGTCCGGATTGGCAAGGGTCATCCCGTCGTCGTAGATGCCGACGCTGAACGACCGTCCGGCGGTCTGCTTGCTGCCGGCGGCAGTGGCGCCGGCCGAGATCAGGCCCGCGACAAGGACCGTCGCAAGCGCTAAGAGAATCAGCTTCTTAGACATGTACAGCCTCAGCCTCCCTTTCCTCCGAGGGCAGCATTCGGCGCAACCCCTCTTCTAGTGGAATTTTCGGCTCCCAGCCGAGCACCTGGCGGGCGCGCGTGATGTCGGGCTCACGCACCTGCGGGTCGTCGACCGGGAGTGCTTCGAACACGATTTCGCTCTTCGACGAGGTGACGTGGATGACGGTCTTTGCGAGCTCGAGCAAGTTGAGCTCGGTCGGATTCCCCAGATTGACCGGGAGGTGCTCGTCGCTCATCGCAAGCTTGTAGAGGCCCTCGATCAGATCGTCCACGTAACAAAAGCTCCTCGTCTGGGAGCCATCGCCGAACACAGTCAGTGGTTTGTTTTCGAGTGCTTGACGGACAAACGTCGGTATCGCGCGCCCGTCGTGTGGCCGCATTCGCGGCCCGTAGGTGTTGAAGATGCGGGCAATCGCCGTGTCCACCCCTTGCTGGCGGTGGTAGGCCATCGTCAATGCCTCGGCGTAGCGCTTGGCTTCGTCATAGACCCCGCGCGGGCCGATCGGGTTGACGTTGCCCCAGTACGTCTCCGGCTGCGGATGAACCTGCGGGTCGCCGTAGACCTCGCTCGTGGAGAAGAGCAAGATCCGCGCGCGCTTGAACTTCGCCAGCCCGAGCGCATTGTGCGTCCCGTACGAGCCGACCTTCAGCGTGTGCAAGGGTAGCCTGGCGTAGTCGATCGGGCTCGCCGGGCTGGCCGCGTGGAAGATCACGTCGACAGGCCCGTCGATCTCGATGTGCTCGGTCACGTCCTGGTTCACGAACGTGAAGTTCTCATCACGAATGTGCTCGATGTTCTGGAGCGACCCCGTGTCGAGGTTGTCCAAGCAGACGACGCTGTGGCCTTGCTCTAGCAGGTAGTCGCAGAGGTGCGAGCCCAGAAAGCCCGCACCGCCGGTGACGACGGCGACTGGCATCAGGTCAAGGTTACTGGCGCTTTCGGAGATTCCTGGCGGAGTTAACAGACTTCGAACGAGCTACGTAAAGGCCTTGGAAAGAGCGACGTTTTCAGGTGCCTCGACGGGTCTCAGCGGCGCGGCGTAAACAAAGTGTGCTCGGGCGTTGGCTTCGGACGCGGCGCTTCAGGCCAGGTGTCCGACACCTGGGTTAGGCGCTCGGGGTTTGTCAAGCGCAAATCGTCTCGGAAGCGTGTCGAAAGTGCGCCGATTTAGCGCAAGTCCTTGTTCGACTCCATGTCGAACCACATCGCAAACAGCGTGAACTGCGACCCGAAGATCAAGAGCAGCGCGACCAGCACGACGGTGCCGGCAGAGACGGCGTTGCCCTCGATCCGCAGCACGACCTCGAGGATCCCGAGCGCCAGACCGATCAAGGTCCACACCAGGCCGAAGAAATAGAAGAAGACCAGGGGGTGGAAGTCGCGGATGACGTACTTCTCGCGCATCCGCCAGAAGAACCCCTTCCAGAGCAGCCACGAGATCCGTGGCATGACGCGCCGAATCCTGATCCCCGACCGCTCGCCGACTCCGTAGATCG
>DATMZU010000286.1:0-4699 GCA_035607435.1 Thermoanaerobaculia bacterium
TGAAAGGCCGCGTTGCCCCAGCCCAGGCCAACGGCCTGGGTCCCAGGCACGCGGGTCCGCCCCGGAAGGATTTGGAGTGCGCCGACGCGTCGGCGCTTTGGGAAGCTTGGTGAAGAGGCGACTCCGGTCAAAGCGGCGACGCGTCGCCGCACTCCAAAACGGTCCGCTGTCGGGATCGAGCTCGAGAACTACCCGTCGAACAGAACGCTCAAGCAGGTGAGGCTCCCCTCGGCCTTCTGCAGCTCAGAGACGTCGATCGTCACGACGTCCAAGCCCCTCCCCGCGAGCAGATCGAGAGTGCGCGGAAAGCCCGCGGGCAGCAACACCCGGTCGCCGATCGTGAGCGTGTTCGCGGCCCAGGGCTCTTCCGGGGGGAGCGGCACGACCTCGGCGCCGGTCAGCACAGAGGTATCCACCCACGCGGGATTGGCGAGGAAGCAGTCGCCCCCCGCATAGGTGACGCCGGTCTTCAAATGCAGGCAGTCGGTGAGGCCCACCGTCACCACCGTATAACCGAACGGCTGAACCAGCTCGGCGAGCCCCTCGTGGGCCGCGGCATTCGTGCGGGCCGAGCGACCGACGTAAAGCGTCTTGCCGACCCGCATCACGTCGCCCCCTTCGAGGTGGGCTCCGGGCGGTAGATGGACCAGCGGCCGGTAGCGCGCGACGGCCTCCGCGACGCTCTCGACCTCCCCCTCGCGGCTCGCCGCGCCGGGCCGGCCGACGATCGCGATCTCGTCGAGCACGACGATCGGATCTTCGACGAAGACGGCGTCCGGCTGGTCGGGAAGCTCCGGCAGCCATTCGATCGTGAGGCCCGCCGCTTCGAGCGCCGCGGCGTAGGCACGGTGCTGGGCGGTAGCTTTGTCGAAGTCGATCCGCTCGCGGTCGCGGAACGACAGCTCGCAATGGGCGAGCGACCGGCTGACCGGGCGGACGATGGCGCGCGGGATCGCCACGCTCAACGGGCTTTCTTCCGGCTGCGCGGTAGGGGAGTGGAGCGGGGTGCAGCGACCACGGGTTCAGGCCGGTCGCCGCGTAGGTCGCCGAGGTAGAACGCGGCCCAGAGCACGAACGGCAGTCCGAGCTTGAAGGGCAGATCCAGCAGGTGTTTGAGCAGGCCGTAGGCGTTCTGCGCGAAGGGGCCGTAGTGGCCGGCGCTCCAACTCCCAAGACCCGTGGCGTAAGTGGATTTGACGATCAGGAAGACCAGCAGAATGTCGAAAAACACCGTGACCCCGATTGCCCAGGCGAGGTTCTCCAGCCGCTGGCGCCAGGGGATGCCGGGGATGGCGAGAAATAGCGTGGCGACGAGGATCAGGTGGAAATGGACGTCGGTGAGCTGGAAGGCGTGGACGAGGCTCTTGGTCGGCGGAAAGTCGCGCCGTTGGATGTAGGCCGCCTGGCTGTCGCGCGGTAGCAGGTTCGTGACGTCAGGGCTCTCGGTCCAATGCAGGAGGGATTGTGCCCCTCCGAGCAGCAGCCGGTTGTAGATCGGGGTGACGAGATACCAGACGATCGCAACCGGCACGATCAGGAGCAGCAGGTTCCGCACCAGCCCGCGCATGCGCGGACTGGCGGGAGGCGAGGGATCGGCCTGCGGCTCGCTCGGCTCTTTCATGGTGGCGACGCCGGGGGGGAGGGACGCTTACGCCGCGCTCTCGCTCGGCGGCGCGGGGCGCGGCAGCCGGTTCGCCCAATAGATCCACAAGAGGACGCTCGCCAGGATCACGATGGTCTGCCAGATCACGGTATGCGAGGCGTTGAACACCTTGGGGAAATAGACGCCGGTCAAATAGAGGGCGACCACGCGGATCAGGTTGATCGCCTGGATCGCCACGATCCCGAGCGCCAGGCCGGCGAGCTTCGATTTCCAAGGGGCGGGGAACGCGAGCACCGCGGCGAGGAAGATCAGCATCGCCTCCACCCCGTTACAGCCGTTCTTGATGTTGACCGCGAAGCGCGGACCCTGGATCAGGGTGCCCTGCTGGTGGACCTTCTGGCCGAGCAGATTCAGCGCTCCCGTGCTCGCCGAGGCGATTCCGCCGGTGAACGGCTCGATCACGTGGTCGTTCACCCAATTGACCGAGATCAGGGCGAAGCTCGCGCCCAGGATCAGGGCGAAGAGGACGAGGAAC
The DNA here is from genome assembly GCA_035607435.1 of Thermoanaerobaculia bacterium. Lineage (GTDB taxonomy): Bacteria > Acidobacteriota > Thermoanaerobaculia > Multivoradales > UBA5704 > DASYKS01. The sequence goes on from DATMZU010000286.1 coordinate 2,139, forward strand.
CGGATCTCGCGCCGGTTGGTCCGAAAGAAGCGGCCGACGCCCGAGGTGGGCTCTGAGGCTGGAGTGGTCATTTGCTGGGCATCTCCGGGGTGAAGAGGGATTCTATCGTCAGAAGTCCGGCGCCAGAAGCGTTTGACCTGCCGCCCCTCGCCGCCATATCCTCCGCCGGGTCCCGGAACATGCAGAGCAAGCTCACGCCGAAAGCGACGATCCTCGAAGCGCCCGAAATGGCGCGGATCGTCCGTCGGATGGCGGGGGAGATCGCCGAGCGCAATCGGGGGGTCGAAGACCTTCTCCTGATCGGCATCCGCACGCGCGGCGTGCCGCTGGCCGACGCGCTGGCCGCGGAGATCGGCCGGATGGAGGGGCATCCGGTGCCGGTCGGCATTCTCGACATCACCCTCTACCGCGACGATCTCTCGACCATCGGCCAGCATCCGCTGGTCAAAGAGACCCATTTGCCGCCAATCGACGGCGCGGTGGTCGTGCTTTGCGACGACGTCCTCTACACCGGGCGGACCGTGCGCGCGGCCCTCGACCACCTGGTCGATTACGGCCGGCCGCGCGCCGTGCAGCTCGCGGTGCTGATCGACCGCGGCCATCGCGAGCTGCCGATCCAGGCCGATTTCGTCGGGCGCGTCGTGCCCACGTCCGCGGACGAATCGGTCGAGGTGGCGTTTCCCTCGACCGACGGCGGTTCCGAACAGGTCCGAATCCTCGAACGGACGCCTGCCGCCTGATGATTTCCGAGCCGAATTCCGCCCCGGTGCGTTGGACCAAGAAGGATCTGCTCGGGATTTCCGACCTCTCCGCGGGGGAGATTCAGTTAATCCTCGATACCGCGCTATCGCTTCAGGCGATCGAGAAGCGGCCGATCAAGAAAGTCCCGACGCTGCGCGGCAAAACCGTGATCAACCTCTTCTTCGAAGCCTCCACCCGCACCCGGTCGAGCTTCGAGATCGCCGAGAAGCGCCTATCGGCGGATACGCTGAATTTCTCCGCCTCGGGCTCGGCCCTGGAGAAAGGCGAGAGCCTGATCGACACGGCGATGAACCTCCAGGCGATGGCGCCGGACATGATCGTCATCCGGCACAAGCATCCGGGCGCTCCGCACCTGCTCGCGCGGAGGCTCAAGTCGGGGGTGATCAACGCGGGGGACGGCGCCCACGAGCACCCGACCCAGGCGCTGCTCGACGCGTTCACGATCCTCCAGAAGAAAGGCCGGATCGCGGGGCTCAAGGTGGCGATCGTCGGCGACATCGGCCACAGCCGGGTGGTGCGCTCGAACATCCACCTGCTGACCAAGATGGGCGCCCGGGTGGTGGTCGCCGGCCCGCGCACGTTGATGCCGGTCGAGATCGAGAAGATGGGCGTCGAGGTGGCCTATTCGCTCGAAGAGGCGCTGCGCGACGCCGACGTGGTGATGATGCTGCGCATCCAACTCGAACGGGGGGGCGGCACGGCGTTTCCCTCGGTGCGCGAGTACTTCCAGATGTTCGGCCTCTCCAAGCCGAGGCTTTCGCTCGCCAAGGACGACGCGATCATCATGCACCCCGGGCCGATGAACCGCGGCGTCGAGATCTCCAGCGAAGTGGCCGACGGCCCCTGGTCGGTGATCCTGGAACAGGTCGCGAACGGCGTCGCCGTCCGCATGGCGGTTCTCTACCTCTTGTCCGGAGCGCACGAGGAGGCGAGCCGATGAGCGCCACGAACGCGATATTGATTCACGGCGGCCGGCTGATCGATCCGAGCCAGGGGCTCGACGGACGATTCGATCTCCGGATCGAAAATGGGGTCGTGGCCGAGATCGCGGAGCGGATCGAATCCGCCGGGAACGAGACCGAGACGATCGACGCCTCCGGCCTGATCGTCTGCCCGGGGTTGATCGACATCCACGTCCACCTGCGCGAGCCGGGCTTCGAATACAAAGAGACGGTGAAGACGGGAACCCGCGCGGCGGCGGCGGGCGGATTCACCTCGGTCGCCTGCATGGCGAACACCGACCCGGTCCACGACAACCGCTCGGTGACGGGGCACATCCTGTCGGAAGCCGAGCGCTGGGGCTACGCGCGGGTCTATCCGATCGGCGCGATCAGCAAGGGACTCTTGGGCCAAGAGCTGGCGGAGATCGGCGAGATGGTCGGGACCGGGGCGGTCGCGGTCTCGGACGACGGCAAGCCGGTGATGAACGCCGAGCTGATGCGCCGCGCGCTGCTCTACGCCCAGCACTTCGGCATCCCGGTGATCCAGCACGCGGAAGACCTGCACCTCTCCGGCAAGGGCGTGATGCACGAAGGCGAATGGTCCACCCGCCTCGGCCTCGAAGGCATTCCTGGTTCGGCCGAGGACGTCATGGTCGCTCGGGATCTGATCCTGCTCGACGACACCGGAGGCCGCTACCACGTGGCGCATCTTTCGACCGCGCGCAGCCTGGAGCTGGTCCGCCAGGCGAAGAAGAAGGGGATTCCGGTCACCTGCGAGGTCACGCCGCATCACCTGGTCCTGACCGACGAGGAGGTCGCGCGCAGCTCGTTTTCCACCCAAACCAAGATGAAGCCGCC
>DATMZU010000287.1:0-2520 GCA_035607435.1 Thermoanaerobaculia bacterium
CGTGATCGGCACCCCGCTCGCCCGGGAACGGCGCGCGATCGAGCTCGACGGTCTCGTCGGCGATCTGATCGAAGGCGCGAACCGGCCGCTGCTGATCATCCGTTCCGGCGCAGGAATGCCTTGACCCCGTTTGGGCTCCAAAAAAACTCAGGAGATCGCGACAATGAAGGATCGGAAGGTGGTTTCGTTCCCCCTGCTATTTTCGGCTCTGGCTCTTGCCGCCGCGTTCGTGGGACCTCTGCGCGCCCAGGAACCGGCTCCGCCCGCCGAGCCTTCCGCCGAGGCGGAGCCGGCCGCCACGGAGGAGACCGAAGCGCCGAAATCGGTCGATGAGCGGCTCGATGAGATCGACCAGAAGCTTCGCGTGCTCGACCGGAAGGTGGAGATCAAAGACGAAGCGGAGACCGAGAAAGCGAAGACCGCGACCAACGTGACCAGCGGCAAGGACGGTTTTTCGTTCAAGTCCGCCGACGGCGCCTACGTGCTCAAGCTGCGCGGCTACGTGCAGTTCGACGCCCGCCTGTTCAGCGACGACCGCTCGCGCCCGAACGTCGATACCTTCCTGCTCCGCCGCGTGCGGCCGATCTTTGAAGGGACCGTGTTCGACCGCTTCGACTTCCGGATCATGCCCGACTTCGGCCAGGGCACGAGCGTGCTGTTCGACGCTTACGTGGAAGGGCGTTTCACTCCGTACTTCAAGGTGCGCGCCGGCAAGTTCAAGCCGCCGGTGGGCATCGAGCGGCTCCAAGGGGCGACCGACATCTTCTTCGTCGAGCGCGCGCTTCCCACCAACCTGGTGCCGAATCGCGATCTCGGGGTCCAGATCTCCGGCGATCTCGCGGGCGGCCGGGCGAGTTACGCGGCCGGCGTTTTCAACGGCGTGGTCGATGGCGCCAACGGCGGCGACCTCGACAGCAACAGCGGCAAGGACGTCGCGGCGCGGCTGTTTTTCACCCCGTTCGTCAAGTCGGAAAATCTTGCGCTGCGCGGCCTCGGCTTCGGCGTTTCGGCCTCCCAGGGGACGCAGAACGGGACCACCGCCGCCACGGGTCTGGCCGCCTACCGCACGGACGCCCAGCAGACTTTCTTCTCCTACCGTTCCGACGGCACCGCCGCGGGCACGGTGATCGCGAACGGCGACAGGAAGCGCGTGTCGCCGCAGTTGTACTGGTACGGCAGCCGGTTCGGCCTGCTGTCGGAATACACCGTGGCCTCGCAGGAGGTGCGGCGCGCCGCGGTCGCGGCCGATCTCGAAAACAAGTCCTGGCAGGTGGCGGGTTCCTGGGTGATCGCGGGCGGTAGCCCAAGCTATCGCGGGGTTTCCCCCAAGCAGCCGTTCGATCCCAAGGCCAAGACCTGGGGCGCGTTCGAGCTGGTCGGCCGCTACAGCGAGCTGGACGTGGACGACGACGCGTTCCCGCTGTTCGCCAGCCCGACCTCTTCGGCGTCTTCGGCGAAAGCTCTCGGCCTCGGCCTCAACTGGTATCTGAACCGCTCGGTGCGTTTCATGTTCGACCTCATCCAGACCCGATTCGATGGCGGCGGAGTTGCAGGTTCGGCGGTCGGCGACCGACCCGACGAGAAGGTCGTTCTCAGCCGTTTCCAGATCAACTTCTAAGGACTAGGCCACCCATGAGAAGAACCCTACTCGCTCTTGCGTTCCTGCTCGCCGCGCTCCCCGCGGCGGCGGTGAACCTGCTCAACGTCTCGTACGATCCGACCCGGGAGCTGTACCAGGATTTCAACGTCGCATTCGCCAAGCAGTGGAAGGCGAAGAGCGGCCAGGACCTGACCGTCCAGCAGTCGCACGGCGGCTCGGGCAAACAGGCGCGCTCGGTCGCCGACGGTCTCGAAGCCGACGTCGTCACCCTGGCGCTCGCCTACGACATCGACGCGATCGCGGCCACGGGGCTGCTGCCGAAAAACTGGCAGACGCTGCTGCCCAACAACAGCACGCCCTACACCTCGACCATCGTCTTCCTGGTGCGCAAGGGGAACCCGAAGAAGATTCACGATTGGGAGGATCTGGGGCGGCCCGGGATCTCGGTGATCACGCCCAACCCGAAGACCTCCGGCGGCGCGCGCTGGAACTATCTCGCCGCCTGGGGCTACGCCCTGGGCAAGTACGGCAACAACGAGGCCAAGGCGAAAGATCTGGTGACGCGGATCTACAAGAACGTGCCGATCCTCGACACCGGGGCCCGCGGCTCGACCGTGACCTTCGTCGAGCGCGGCATCGGCGACGTCCTGATCGCCTGGGAAAACGAGGCGATCTATTCGGTGCAGAAGCTCGGCAAGGGCAAGTTCGAGATCGTGGCGCCCTCCAAGAGCATCCTCGCCGAGCCGCCGGTCGCGGTGGTCGCCAGAGTCGCGAAGAAGCACAAGACCGAGGCGCTCGCGAAGGCCTATCTCGAATACCTGTACACCCCCGAGGGGCAGGAGATTGCGGCTCGCAACTACTACCGTCCCCGCGGGCCGGTGGTCGCCGCCAAGTACGCGGCGCAGTTTCCCAAGCTGACG
>DATMZU010000293.1:0-10249 GCA_035607435.1 Thermoanaerobaculia bacterium
GCCTGGCCCCCGCCGAACGAGCCGACGGCTTTCGAGTCGCTCTGCCTCGATCTCTGGGAGGAGATCTGGGGGCCGGAGAGCGGCGCGCAGAAGAACGGACGCTCGGGTCAGCCTCAGGCAGGCGTGGACGTCTTCGGCAAGCGGGGGGATCGCTGGATCGGGGTCCAGTGCAAGCAGAAGGACGGGCTGCTGCGCTCGAAGCTCACGACGGCGGAGCTCGACGAGGAGATCCGGAAAGTCCTCGGTAAGGAGGTCAAGGGCAAGACGTCGCCTCCGTTCGAGCCGGCCCTGAGCGAGTTCCTCTTCGCCACCACCGGACCGCGGGACGCCGAGATCCAGAAGACGGCGCGGAGGCTCGCGGAAGAGCACGGAGCTGGGTTCTCGGTCGCGGTCTGGGCCTGGCAGGATATCTGGCACGAGATCTACGGCCGGCCGCAGTTCCTGGCGAGGATCGGGCCGATTTACTGGCCGCAACTGTTCGCGATATGGAACTCGCAGAAGAAGATCTCTACCAGCCGCCTCACTCATACCGCCGCGAAGCTGTTCGGCCGCGAGGCTGAGATCGCCAAGCTGGACGCCGCGTGGGCGGACCCGAAAACGCACGTCGTGACCCTCGTCGCCTGGGGCGGGGTCGGCAAGACCTCCTTGGTCGCCGAGTGGGCCGGGCGTCTCGCGGCGCGGGACTACGACGGGGCGTCGTACTTCGACTGGTCGTTCTACAGCCAGGGGACGAAGGAGCAGGGTGCCGCGACGGGCGAGCCGTTCGTGAACGAGGCGCTTCGGTTCTTCGGCGGGGAGGAGGGGGAGCCGATCGCGGTGAGCGCCACCTCCGCGTGGGACAAGGGAAGCAAGCTCGCGGAATTCGTCGCGAAGCGGCGGGCGCTTCTCATCCTCGATGGTCTGGAGCCGCTCCAGCACCCGGCGTCGAGCCCGCTGGCGGGTCAGCTCAAGGACCCCGGGCTGGAAGCACTGCTTAAGGGGCTCGCGCAGCGCAACTCCGGGCTGTGTGTGGTGACGACGCGGGAGAGCGTGACGAACCTCGCGAGCTTCCACGGGACGACGGCGCCGGAGTGGGAGCTGGAACGGCTCGACAAGACCGCGGGCGTCGCGCTGCTCAAGAGTCTCGGGGTCGCCAGCTCGGCGAAGGAGCTGGAGGCGCTCGTCGAGGAAGCGGCGGGCCACGCCCTCACGATCCAACTTCTCGGGACCTACCTTGCGAGAGCGCACGGCGGAGACGTGCGGAAACGTGATCTGGTGAATCTCGAGAAGGCGGATGCCAAGACGCAAGGCGGTCACGCGTTCAAGGCGATTGCGGCCTACGAAAACTGGCTGGGTGGGGAAAAAGAAGAAGGTGGGCGGCAGCTTGCCATCCTTCGCCTGCTCGGCCTGTTCGACCGGCCCGCGGATCGGGAATGTCTCGCCGCGCTACGCAAGGAGCCGGCGATCTCAGGCCTCACGGATCCTCTGGTGGGGCTCCCTGCGGACGACTGGGAGTTCTCCGTTTCTGCCCTCGACGCCTGCAAGCTCCTCTCTAAGCGCGACGACGGCGCACTCGACGCCCACCCGCTCGTCCGGGAATACTTCGCCAAGCAGGTCCACGAGAAGCACGAGGAAGCCTGGCGCGCCGCGCACGGCCGTCTGTTCGAGCACCTGCGGAACACGGCGGATCATCGGCCCGACACGCTCGAAGGCCTCCAACCGCTCTACCAGGCCGTGGCCCACGGCTGCCTGGCGGGGCGGTACGAGGAGGCGTACGCTGGGATTTTCCGGGACCACATCCTACGGGGCACGGGGGCCGACGGCCTCCATAACACGAGCGAGCTCGGAGCCTTCGGCGCCGACCTGGGGGCGGTGTCGTGCTTCTTCGGTCCGCCGTGGCAGCGGGTCGTGCCCGCGCTGTCCGAGGCAGACCAGGCCTGGCTGCTTTCGGTGGCTGCCTTTGACCTGCGCGCTCTTGGCCGGCTTACCGAAGCGGTGGAGTCAATACGGGCGGGGCTGCCCATCGAGGTGAAGCGTAAAGACTGGACGAACGCCGCGATCAGCGCCAGCGATCTCAGCGAGCTGGAGCTGACGCTGGGCGAGGTGTCTGGCGCGGTGGCAGACGCCGTGCGATCCGTGACCTTCGCCGAACGCCGCGGGGATGCCTTCCTGGAAATGGCATTTCGCACGACGCACGCCGACGCCCTGCACCAGACGGGCCGCCGGGAGGAGGCGAGGGTTCTATTCCGCGAGGCGGAGTGTCTGCAGGCCAAGAGGCAGCCCGGGTATCCGCGGCTCTACTCGCTATGGGGCTTCCGGTACAGCGATCTTCTCCTCGGGGAAGCCGAGCGGGCGGCGGGGCGGGCGGAGAGGCCGAGCTCCGGCGCGCTGGCGGGCTTCCAACTGGGGGAGGTCCAGGAGCGGGCGAGGCAGACGCTTGGATGGGTTACGACGCAAAACTGGCTACTCGACATCGCTCTCGACCACCTGACTCTCGGCCGGGTGGCGCTCTACCGTTCGATTCTGGAAGGCACCGTTGCCGTCGCCGCGAGATCCGAGATCGAGCAGGCCGTGGCCGGCCTCCTCCGCGCAGGTCGGAGCGACTACCTTCCGAAGGTCCTCCTCACCCGAGCCTGGCTTCGTTTCGCCGAGGGCTATGAAGCCGGAGCGCGGGCGGACCTGGCCGAGGCGGAGGAAATCGCTTCGCGCGGGCCGATGCCGCTGTATCTGGCGGACATCGCACTCTACCGCGGGCGGATGTTTAAAGACCGCGCGGCGCTCGCGGAGGCGCGGCGGTTGATCGAGAAGCACGGGTATGGGCGGCGGTTGGGGGAGTTGGAGGACGCGGAGGCGATGGTAGTCCTCACCCCATCCCAGGCCGTTGGCCTGGGCTAACGGAACACAGCCCTTCAGGCCGTAAAAGCAACGTGGCCGCAGGTTTTTGGCGGCCTGAAGGGCCGCGTTCCAAAAGCCCAGGCCACAGGCCTGGGTCGGCAACGGCCTGGGTCGTCAACGGCCTGGGTTACGGAGCCTGGACCGCCCGGCCCCTCCTCCGCATCACGAGATAAATCGGCACCCCCACCGCCGCCAAAACCAACGCCCATTGGAACGGCTCCCGCCCCACCCCGATGAACGCAAAAACCGCGTACGTCGTGCCGAGGGTGGCAAGGACCAGAAGATCTTTGGTCTTCGGCCGTTCACCCCGGCTCCAGAGCAAAAAGAGGGCGATCGAGCAGCAGAGGTAGAGCGGCAGATTCGCCGCCGTCACCACGGTGGTTAAAAAGACGAATCCCTCGACCAGCGACTTGCTGTAGCTCATCGCGACCATGCCCGTCGCGAGGACGCCGGTCGCGATCAGGGCCGCCGCCGGGGCTCCGCGCTTATTTGTTCGGGCGAAGAGCGAGGGGAACACCCCGTTGGCTGCCATTGTGCGGGTCAGCTCGCCGGCCAGCAGCGTCCAGCCGTTGAGCGCTCCGGTGCCGCTTACGACGATGAACGCGGCGAGCCAGCGGCCGGTGCCGGCCCCGAGCAGGCGGTTCAATAGATCCACGAACGGCGCCTGGGATTTCGCCAATTCAACTTGGGGGATCAGGAGAATCGGCACGGTCGAGACCGCGATGTAGATGGCGGCGGTGAGGAGCGTGCCGACCAGCGTCGCGCGGGGGATCGTCCTCCCTGGGTCGCGCACCTTGCCGGCCGGCACGGTCGCGGATTCGAAGCCGAGCATGGCGTAGAGGGCGATCGTCGAAGCCGCGAGCGTTCCGGAAAGGCTGATCGGCGTCGTGGGGAGCGTGCGCGCGTAGGCTCCCGGGTCGTTCGCGAGAACCCAAAGCCCGAGCACGATCACCGCGAGCATCGGCACCAGCTTGAGCGCCGTCGTCGCGACCTGCACCCCGCCGCCCGTGCGGGCGCCGAACAGGTTGACCCCGATGAACATCCAGACGAGCGTGAGCGCGATGACCGCGGGCGGCACTTGGGCGAGAGGCGGCACCAGGGCTCTCAGATAGCCGACCACGCCGATCGCGAGCGCGGCGTTGGTGATCCAAACCGAGACCCAATAGCACCAGAGGGTGAGGAACGCGGCGGTCTCCCCGAGGTGGGTGCGAATGTAACTGTAAGGGCCGTCGGCGTCCGGATAGGTGCGCGCGAGACGGGCGAAGACGCGCGCCAGGGCGACGCAGCCGAAGACCGTCAGCATCCAGCCGAGGAGCGCGTTGAAGCCGTACGGCGCAAGGCCCGCCGGCAGCAGGAAGATCCCCATGCCGATCGTGTTGCCGACCACCAGGGCCGTACACATCCAGAAGCCGAGCTCGCCGCGCCCGGTGCCGGGGCCGTTCTCGGAGTTGTTCACCTTCGTTTCGCCGATCATTGGGGACCCGCCCTCTCCGCCGCTTTCTCAACGAAAACGGCGCGCGCGGCGCCCAGGTAGTCGAGCGTCGCCTTCTTTTCCACGTCGTCGTTGTAATCGTCGCGCGCCGCCGCATCCTCCATCACCCGATCGAGCCAAGTGACGAAATAGCGTGCGTCCTCAATCGATCGGGCGGGCTGGCCGCCGACTTCGATCCACACCGGGTTGGTGTGGCCGTAGGGATAAAGGTCCGCGATCCACGGATCAGGGCCGTCGGCGTAGGCGCGGAGCGCGATCCAGCCGCTCGACTCGATCGCGATCTCTCCGGCGAAATCGCCGTTCTTACCGCTCGTCAGTTGGAAGCTCCGGACGGCCTTCCCGTTCACCAGGATCTCGACGTGATCGAGATGGGCGATCGAGCGTACCGCGGCCTCGAAGCGCACCGATCGCGGCGCGTCGAGATGGATCTCGTCGCCGGCCGCCGAGCCTTCGATCCGGAGCCCGAGGAGGGGGCCGTTGGTCACGAACCCGCGGCCGGTCTTGATCGCCGTGGTGATCGATACGGCATCGCGAGAAGTTAGAGGAAAAAAGATCCGATCGAGGCCGACCGGGCCGCGCAGCGAGGCGTAGTTCGCCATCGCCTCGGTACCCGCTCCGGCCGGCACGCGGTAGCCAAGGTTCAGGATGCGGTGCCAGACGTCGTCGTTCGATAGCGGATCGCTGAAGGAGACGACCTCAAAATAATCGACTTTGCCGAGCGCCACGTCGGCGGGGAAGGTATGGCTGAGGCTCTTCTCGCGCTCCGGCACGATCTTCCAGTCGTACGGATGAACGTATCCGACGAGCCCGCCCGCGGCGTGTGCAAGATCGGCGATCGCGCCGTCGTGGGGATAGGGCGAGGCGAAGCCTGAGTGGCGGTAGGCGGCAAAGTCGGGCAACAGGAAGTTGCTCAGATGGAGCAGGCCGAGGTGCCCCCAATAACTCGAATGGTGCTCTTGGCCCTGGAAGATCGTCACGCCTTCCGCTTCGAACGGCGCGGTCCTGAACCAGGCGAGATCGGGGATCCGTTGCTCCTTGTTGACTGACAGGTTCTCGATGACGTCCAGATCTTCCGCCCGCGCCACGCGCGCGAGCGTCGCCGGGGTGTGGCGGTAGGTTCCGCCGTAGTTCATGTGGACGTGGAGGTCCGCGCTGATCCAGGACGCTCCGAAGGAGGCGGGCAGCTGATTCGGTGTCAGGCGTATGTCGATCGTCTGCGGCTCGTCGCCGAGATCCACCGTCCGCTCTACGGGCAGGTAGACGAGCCCATGCTGGACGCGGACGGTCAGCCGCCCTTGGGGCGCGACGACGCGGCAGTCGCCCGGGCAGTGGAAATAATGGTCCTCGTGCGATTGCCGGCCGCGGTCGAACCCATCGTCCGCGTGCATCCAAGCGTCGTCAGGACCGTAGTGGCGGCCGTCGGCCGCGAGCACTCCGACCCGCGCGGGGATCTTCTTTCCAGCCTCGTCGTGGATCGCGATCGAAAGCGTCGCCATCGGGCGGAGGTATCGGCGGCGAGAGGTTTCGATTTTGACTCGCGCGCCGCCGACGACTTCCTGCACCCAAAGGCTGGTGTTGTCGTCCTCGTTGCTCAGATAGAGCACCCGCCGGCCGTCGGGGGACCAGCACGCGTTGCGGCGGTCGAAATCGCCAAGCTCGCCGAAGGTGAGTGGCATGGGTGAGTCGCCGTCCCGGCTCGCCAGCCAGAGCTGGTGCGTCTGGCGGCCGTGATAGCTCGAATAGAGCAGGCGCTTCCCGTCGGGCGAAAGCTCGGGGCGCGCGGCCCACGAGGTCTCCTCGCGGATCAGCCGCTCGGCCGTTTGGGGCGCGGCGACGGGCACGCGCCAGATGTCACCCGTGCCCCAGGCGACTTCGCGGTTCGTGACGACAAATAGATCCTTGCCGTCCGGAGACCAGCTCGGGTTGATCACGTGGTCGGTCGGCGCGTAGTAGTAGCGCTTCACCCGGCTTTCGCGAAGCGGCAGGAGGGGAGCGGCGGCTTCTAGCTTGCCGTCGGCGAAACGAGCGGTCCAGACGTTGAACTGTCCGCTTTCTCGGGTGGTGACGAACGCGATGTTTTTTCCATTCGGTGAGAAACGCGGTTCGACGTTCACCACGCCGGTTTCCGTCAACTTGTGTTCGGTGACGTCCCGGAGATCGAGCGCCCACAGCTCGATCGCATCGTGATCGTGACGGGCGAAGACGATCCACCGGCCGTCGCGGCTCCAATCCGGTTGGTAGTCATAGCCGGGACCGCGGGTCAGCTCGATCGCCTCTTCCGATCCGATCGTTTGGCGCCAGAGCGATCCCGACCGGCTGTAGATCAGCTCGCGGCCATCGGGAGAAAACGTTGCGGAAGACGGCCCGCTCGTGAGCTGCGGCAGATACAGCTCGCGCCAGTAGTAGCTGTGCGGCGCGGCGACTGACTTGAGCACCGGTTCGCGCGCGGCAGCGGCCGCGACGCTCGTCGAAGCGATCGCGAGGACCAGCGCCGCGAACGCCTTTCTCATGCGGTCACCGCGGGTGAAGCATTCACTCCGGCGAGCGCTTCCTCGAAGCTCGCGGCGAGGATCTCGATCGCTTCATCGACCTCGGCACGGGTCACGACGAGCGGCGGCATGAAGCGGATCGTGCTCTTGCCGCACGAGAGGAGGAGCAGCCCATTGTGGAACGCGCGCTCGATCACGGTATCCACGAGATCGGGATCGGGTTGAAGCGTCGCGCGGTCGGCGACCACTTCCATTCCGATCATCAATCCGCGCCCCCTCACCTCGGCGATCTGTTCATGCTTTCGGGCCAGCTCGGTAAGTTTGGCGAAGAGATATCCGCCGACTTCGGCGGCGTTTGCTTGCAGCTCGCGCTCGACCAGATCGAGGGTGGCAATCGCCGCCGCGCAGGCGATCGGGTTGCCGCCGTAGGTGTTGCCGTGGGCGCCGCTCGGCCAGCGTTCCATGATCGAACGCCGGGCGACGAGGGCGCCGATCGGCAGACCGGAGCCGAGCCCTTTGGCGAGCGTCATCAGGTCGGGCTCGACGTTCCAGTGCTCGCAGGCGAACATCCGGCCGGTGCGGCCGACGCCGCTTTGCACCTCGTCGAAGATCAGCAGGATGCCGTGCCGGTCGCACAGCGCGCGAAGTCCGGCGAGGAAGCCGTTGGGCGGCACGAGATAGCCTCCCTCGCCCTGGATCGGCTCGACGAGGATGGCGGCCACTTCGGACGGCGGCACGGGGCCTTCGAATAGCTGGTTCTCGATGTAGTCGAGGACGGCCCGCCCTTGGTCGTTGCCCGCAAACAGCGGCCGGAGCGGGTTCGGGTACGGCACGTGGGTGACCCCGGGCATCGCCGGAAAGAAACCTTTTACTTGCGTCGCCTTACTGGACGTGAACGCGAGCGAGCCCATCGTTCGGCCGTGGAAGCTGCCGAGGAAGCCGAGGAAGCGCGGCCGGCCGGTGGCGTAGCGGGCGAGCTTCAAAGCCGCCTCGACCGCCTCGGTGCCCGACTGGCAGAAAAAACTCATCGCGGGCTCGCGGAAAGGGGCGACCGCGGCGAGGCGCTCGGCGAGGCGCACCATCCCCTCGTGCCACCAGTCGCTCGAGATGTGGAGGAAGCGATCCGCGGCGTCTTTGATCGCGGCGACCACTTCCGGGTGCGCGTGGCCGGTCGAACAGACCGCGATGCCGGCGGCAAAATCGAGAAAGCGGTTGCCGTCGAGATCCCAAACCTCGCAGCCGCGGCCGTGGGACATCGCGAGCGGACCTTCGCGCGGGTAGGAGGGGGAGACGACCTCGGCGTCGCGCGCGATCAGGGCGCGCGCTTTCGGTCCGGGCAGGTCGGTTTTCCGGTGACGGTTCATGATCTCTCCTTTAGACCGGCAGCTCGACCGGACGCCGGTGCGCCGCGGCGGTCCGCGCGTGGAGGTCGCGCAGGGTGGAGATTTCCAACGTGGTGGGCGGCGGCACCTCATTGATGTTTTCCGCGACCGCGAGCGGCCAGCCGACCGCGGCGCGCGCCTCTTCGACCGTGGCGTCTGGAAACAGCGCAGTGAGCGTGAGCTCGGAAGAATCGGGCGCGGGCGAAAGGATGCCGAAATCGGTGATCACCGCGCGCGGCCGGCAGAGGCTGGTGCGGAAGTCGAGCCGTTCGACGAAGCTCCGCGGCGTCGCCTTCATCACCACGAAGATCTGCTTCGCATGCGCCGCGATCTCGGGCGCCCCGCCCGAGCCGGGAAGGCGGATCGACGGGCGCGCGTAGTCGCCGATCACCGTGGTGTTGAGATCCCCGAAGCGGTCGATCTGCGCCGCGCTTAAGAAACCGACCTCGACCCGTCCGGCCTGAAGATAGAAGCTGAACACCTCGGGCAGCGGCACCACGCAGGCCGCCGTCTCGGCCAGCTCGCCGTCGCCGATCGAGAGCGGCAGCACGGAGGGCTTGGCGCCGATCGTCCCCGATTCGTAGATCAGGACGATCCCCGGCGCGTGGGTCAGGCGCGCGAGATTGCAGGCGGCGCTCGGCAGGCCGATGCCGACGAAGCAGACCGCGCGGTCCCACAACAGGCGCGCCGCCGCGATCGTCATCAACTCGTCGCGCGTGGTTTCCATCATGCCGCCTCGGCCAGACTTGCGAGGAAGCTCTTGTGGTCGGGGCTCGCGAGCACGTGGCGCTCCATCCAGGAAAGGAAGCTCGCCCGCTCGCGCGAGATCGCATCCCACCGCTGATAGAACGCGTTGTCGCGGGCGTAAGCCCCAAGCGCGTAGGAAGGATGGGCGCCGCCCGGGCAATGGACGATCGCGCTCACGACCCAGTGGGGGAGGAGGACGCCGTTGCCGAGGGGAGGCAGCTCGTCCACCAGCTCTTCGACCGTGACCACGACGGCCCGCGCGGCGAGGGCGGCTTCACGCGCCGCGCCGACGATCCCCTCGATCGCGACGTTACCCTGCCGGTCCGCGCGTTGGGCGTGGAGGATCGTGACGTCCGGGCGGACGGCGGGCACGGTCGCGAGGGTCTCCCCGGTATAGGGGCAGGCGACGCTCTTGACGTTCGGGTTCGCGGCGGCGAGGTCGGTGCCCAAATAACCGCGCAGCACGCCGAACGGCAACCCCGAAGCTCCCGCCGTGTAGGCAACGGCGAGACCGGCGTGGCTGTGCTCGTCGAGCGCCAAGGGGGTGGGCCAGCCGTGCTCGACCGCGTCGCGCAGGCGATGGAGCGATCCCACCCCTGGATTGCCGCCCCATGAGAAGGTGAGCGCCTTGGCGCAGCCCATGCCGATCATCTGGTCGTAGATCAGATCCGGCGTCATTCGGATCAGATGCAGGTCGCGCCGCTGCTGGCGAATGATCTCGTGCCCGGCGGCGAACGGGATCAGATGGGTGAACCCTTCGAGCGCCACGGAGGCGCCGTCGGGCACGAAGCGCGCGACCGCTTCGGCGAGCGAGAGGGTCGGCATGTTTCTATTCCACCACCGTGCGCGACTGCTCGCGCTGATAAAGCGCCAGGTAGTAGAACGAGGCGATTCCTTTGCCGCTCGATCCCGAGCCCTTCCAGCCGCCGAACGGTTGATAGCCGGGCCAGGCTCCGGTGGTGGCGCCGAACGGCCGGTTGGCATAGGTGACGCCCGCCTCGATTCGCTCGTGAAACCAGGCCACGTCGTCCTCCGAGCCGAAGATTCCCGCGGTCAACCCGAGATCCGATTCGTTCGCGAGCCGCATCGCCTCGTCGCGCTGCTTGAAGCGGTGGAGCATCAGGATGGGCAGGAACAGCTCCTCGCGCCAGAACGGATGACCGACCGGTACTTCGACCAGTGTCGGCTCGACGTAGAAGCCGCGCGCCATGGCGCCGGCCTCGCCCTCGGTGAGCTGCTGCCCTCCCGCGAACAGACGCGCGCCG
>DATMZU010000309.1:0-2982 GCA_035607435.1 Thermoanaerobaculia bacterium
CCCGACGGGGCGCCGGCCAACCGCCGAACTCCGTTTCTCACGGAGCCGGGGCCCGAGGTGGCCCGCTTCGTTTTGGAGCGCGTTCCCTGGGTGACCGACGGCACGGCGCAAGGCACCCATCCATTCGCCGAGCTGCCGATCCGTCTCTGCTATGCGGAGGGCTGGATCGAGCTGGACCACCGCCTGATCTACGCGGGCGAGGACTACGAATCCAGAGGTTGCGAGCCCTGGACGACCGACGGGACCCCCGCGGGGACCCACCGCCTGCGCGATATCAACCCCGGCGCCCCGCCGTCGAATCCCGGGGGCTTCGTGCGCACCCGAAACGGCGTCTATTTCACGGCCAGAGATCGATACGGCCGGATCCGGCTGTGGAAGAGCGACGGCACGACCGAGGGGACAGTCCGGGTCCGGACGCCCCGGCCGGAACGTCCGCTCCACGGCGCGGAGATTCTCGGCGCCGTCGGCTCGCGGGTCTATTTCGCCGCCGACGACGGCGCCCATGGCCTGGAGCTTTGGAAGACGGACGGCAACCCCGCCACCACGCAGTGGGTCGCGGATCTGACGCCGGGGACCGAGCCGTCGCAGTTCGGCTTCCGGCGGGTCGTGGGCGACGGCCTGTACTTCACGG
Source organism: Thermoanaerobaculia bacterium (assembly GCA_035607435.1). GTDB lineage: Bacteria > Acidobacteriota > Thermoanaerobaculia > Multivoradales > UBA5704 > DASYKS01. Next base: position 632 of record DATMZU010000309.1, read on the forward strand.
CCGCGACCCCCGATGCGCCGGACTTCGCCCTCTTTCATACCCTGGGAACGGCCGCTTCGACCGTCCGCATCGAAGGCACCTCGAAAGCGGCCATCCTCTCGGCTCTTGGCGACCGGGTTCTGCTGGAAGTCGAGAGGGCCGGGGGAGGTTCGGCGCTCGCGGTAAGCGACGGCACGGCCGATGGCCTCCGGATACTGTTCCACGGCGAGAGGCCGCCCTCTTCGCTCCTTGCGGACCTCACACCGGCCGCCCAGGGGCTGCTTTTTTCGGTGGCCGACGGCCATCGAGCAGAGGTCTGGCGCAGCGACGGCCGGCGGAGCGGCACGCGTCGGCTCGCCGATCTGGTGAGCGAAACCGGTCTCCCGATCCGGCCGCAATTGTTTTCGAGTCGAGACGGCGTGTTCATCGGCCTCCGCGATTCCTCCGACGGCCGCTCGGTGTTCTGGAGCGACGGCGGTCCGGAGCCGCGTCTTCTGGTCGGCGATCCCGGGCTGGGCTTTCCGAGAGGGTTCGTCGAGACCGGAGAGGGCACCGTGTTTTTGCTCGACCACTATTCCGAGGACTCGGGAGCGATCGAGCTTTGGGGCAGCGATGGAACGTCCGCGGGAACGGGCAAGCTCGCCGTGATCGGCGATCCGTTCGATCAGGCTTTCATGACCGCCGGACCCGAGCCGGGCTCCGCAACCTTCATCTTCCAGTCGTTCTGGGCGAACAGGTTCCGGCAGTCGCCGTTGTTTTCAACCGACGGCACAGCGGGCGGCACCCGCTCGCTGGGATCCCTGGGACTGGGCCCGGCCACGGATGTGCGGGGCCTCTTCGCCGCCGCGGGCCATTCGTTCCTGTGGCTGTACGAGCAGGGGCGCCGGAGCGTCTCCAAACTCTGGGCGAACGATGGCACGCCGGGCGGCACGGCCGAGGTGTTCCGCATCGACAACCCGTACGATCATTCGTTCATCACCGAGGTGGTCGCCACGGCGGATCGGCTCTACTTCACGGGCGACGACGCGTCGGGTGGGCGCGAGCTGTGGGCCACCGACGGAACGCGCGAAGAAACCGTCCGCGTGGCGGATCTCGTGCCCGGGCGCGCCGGCTCCAGCCCCAGCGACCTCTTCGCGTTCGGCAGCCTCCTCTTCTTCGCCGCCGACGATGGCGCGCGCGGCAGGGAGCTCTGGGTGACCGACGGCACCGCGGCCGGGACGCGGCAGATCGAGATCCGCCCCGGACCGCGCGGGTCGTATCCGCACGGCTTTGCCAGGATCGGAAACCGCGTCGTGTTCGCCGCCGCCGATGGCCCGCATGGCTCGGAGATTTGGGTTACGGACGGCACGCCGGCAGGCACGCGCCTCGCGGCGGACGCCCTGCCGGGGCGCCTCGGGTCGGACCCTTTCGGCTTTGCCCTGTTCGGCACCGATCTTTTCTTCTCGGCCGGTCGGCCGAGCGCGGGCTACGAGCTGTTCCGGGTGCCGGCGAGCGTTCTCGATGCGCGGTAAGAGTCTTCTAGGAGGGGTCAGGTGATGAAGAGCCCGCCGTTCAGGATCTCGCTCGCCGTGTCGGCGTTCGTCGCCCTTTCGCCGGCCGCGGCGCAGAGCCCCGCCGTTCTGGTCAAAGACATTTCCCCGGGACCCGTCCAGGCGGGCTCGTCGGCGTTCTCGGCGCTCGCCGTGGTCGGCAACCAGGCCTACTTTGGCGCCGACGACGGATTTCTGGGCACGGAGCTTTGGGCGACCGATGGAACCCCTCGCGGCACGCGGCGGATCGCAGATCTCTGTCCGGGCCGGTGCAGCGGCGGGCCCCGGGCGTTTACGCCGTCGGGCGATCTGATGTTCTTCGTCGCCGGCAACACGACCTCGGGCGACTCGTTCTGGCTCTGGCGCACCGACGGCACCGACGACGGCACCTATCCGCTCGTGGATCTCGCGATCGGTGTGTTCGGCGCGGCGGGGCCGATCGGTTATCTCGCGCCGCTTCGTGGCGGCGTCGTGTTTCTCGTCCGGGACGGCGGCCGCGACGGCTACGACGTCTGGCATTCCGACGGCACGCGCGCCGGGACCCGCAGGCTGGTCGCCCTTCCCTTTAGTTTCTTCTCGCCGCTCAATCGTCCGCACCCGTTCCTCGCGCGGGCAGGGGAAGAGGTCGTCCACTTCGACTGGCAAGGAACCCTCTGGGTGACCGACGGCTCCGAACGAGGTACCCATCCGGTCGCGGACCTGCCGATTACGCGTTGCATGGACGGGGGGTGGAGCCAGTTCAACCAGCTCCTGATCTATGCCGGCGACGACGGAGCAAATGGGTGCAAGCTCTGGGTGACCGATGGAACCCCGGAGGGAACCCACCGTTTGCGCGGCGCCCTT
>DATMZU010000310.1:0-5096 GCA_035607435.1 Thermoanaerobaculia bacterium
GGGGTCTCCGCAACCCGATTTGCGCTCTTGTGTTCGCGTGCTCTTGTGTCACAATCCGAGCACAATGACGAGAGACGAGTACGAAGAGCGCAAGCGGCGGATCGAGGCGCATCATCGTTTCAGCTCGGAGTTGATCGATGCCGCGCGGCAGCAGGAGCTGCGGGCTTTGGAGCTGGTTTGGATGACCACTGCGGAGGGCTCTTTCGGAAGCTCCCTGCTTCCCATGCCGTCGGCAGAGGCGATCCTCCCTTCGGTCTCCTCCTCCCCCGGGAGACCGGCGGCTCCTGTGCGTGTGCGGCGGCGGTCTCTCGGGGAGATCGTCGAGAAGGTGATCGACGTTCTGCCGGGACTTCCGGAGGTGTTCGACCGGAACGACGTATGCCAGGCGATCAACCACGACCTGGATCGCGGGACCGTGTTCCGATTGTTCGAGCGCTTGGTGGACGAAGGGCGCGTCCAAAGAGTGACGCGCGGCGAGGGGCGAATCGCTTCGCAGTACCGCCGAGCGGAGAGCGAGATCGCGCCAGTTGTCGATTGACGCTCGGAACCGGTTCACCGAGCGCAAGAAGAGCTGTTTGGGACGCAAGAAGCACCATTGCGACGCAAAGCGCCAGTGTGTGGATGCTGGGAAGAGGTGCACAAACACTACGCCCGGGCTCGCGGAACACAAAACCCACTTCACCGAACGCTAGCACCGGTTGTGCGAACACAAAACCCGCTTCGCGGGAGGTCGCAAGCGGCTCCGGGCGTTCCAAAGTCGAGTCCGAGCGTTCGCTGCGTGCTCCGTAGGTGTCGCGACCTTCGTCGTAGCGTTCGAAATGCGGGTCGTAGCGTTCGTGCACCGGTGCGTAGCGTCTGCTGTCCGGTTCGGTGCGTTCGTCGACCGGTTCTGCGTGTTCGTCGACCGGTTCGTTGCGTTCGGTGACCGGTTCGGTGCGTTCGTCGAGCGGTTCGGCGCGTCCGGCAACCGGTTCGGCGCGTTCGCCGATTCCCTCGGGGTGTTCGGCCGCCGCGTCGGGGTTTTCGCCATCCAGTCCGGCGTGTCCGCGGAGCGGTTCCGTGAGTCTCGGCCGTCGATCGCAGCGTTCGGAATCCGCTCTCGGGTCTCCGCGACGCGCCGTTGCGCGTTCGGCGGGAGCTTCTACTTCCCGGCGTACCGCCCCCGGTTCACGTGCTGCCGGAGCCCGTCGAGAATCCATCCCACCGAGCGCTCGGTCTGGGGGTTCACCAGGAACGCGGGTGAGCCCCCGGTATCCAAGAAGAAGCGACAGGTGACGAGGGTGCCGGTTCCGAGCGGTTCGAGGGCGAACGAGCCGTGCTGGTCGCGGACTTCGCCGCCGGGCAGCGAGATCCAGGTGACCGAGTAGGTCGAGGGCGTCGGGCGCGCGAGGCGGAAGCGGGCGGTGAGGCGCCGGGTGCCGAGGAGGCCGGGAAGGTCGAGCCGCTGGCGCGAGAGGATCGAGCCGTCGGCCTGCGGCTCGGCGGTCGAGGATTCGAGGAAGGGCATGAACTCCTCGTAATGGAGGACGTCCGCCACCGCCCGCTCGACGCGCTCGATCGGTTGAGGGATCAGCGCACGGCCTACGCCTTCCTTGAAGCTCGTGCCTGGGATCTCGATCGAGCCGAGGAGGATCTCGCCTTTTTCCAGGCGAGCGCGGTCGGTTGCGGAAAGCGGCTTCGGCGCGTCGGCTCCGGCGGCGGAAACTGCCGCCAGCAGCCCGAGAGCGAGGCCGATGAAGGGGCGGGGCATCGACCGAGGCATCGTTAGGATTGTACCCTCGTACTCGTGACGGGCACTCCGAAGGCTTCGAAGCCGCGATCTCCGGCGAAACCCCGACGTGGATGCCGGCGCTTCGTCCTGCTGATTCTCTTCGTGGTCATCGTCTGGCCGATCCGTTGCCAGTTGATCAATGCGGGCCGCGCGGCGCGCCTTGCGTTCGATCCGGCGCCGATCGTCCTGCCGGTTCCGGTCGAAGGCGTGAAAGTGGAGGACCTCGAAGACACCTGGGGCGGCATTCGAAGCGGCGGCCGGCACCATGAGGGGATCGACATCTTCGCCCCGCGCGGAAATCACATTACGGCCGCGGCACGCGGTTTCGTCACCGGGCGCGGCTGGAACCGGCTCGGCGGCCGGTTCATCCAGGTGTTCGGCGCCGGGGCGCGGTCGTACTACTACGCGCACCTCGACGCGTTCGATGAGCCGGAGGTGGGGGATTGGGTGGAGGTGGGCGATCTGCTCGGCTACGTCGGCACCTCGGGCAACGCGAACGGCACGCCGCCGCATCTCCATTTCGGGGTCTACCTGATCGGCAGCCGGGCGATCAATCCGTACCCATTGCTGGTGCCCGAATCGCAAACTCCCGGGGCGGGGGAAGGCCTCCGCCCTGTCGATTCTTCCTCCGGTGCCTCTAGTTCCAGCAATTCGCCGGCTGATCGTTGATGTACAGCCAGAATCTGAAGGCCGCGTTGACGTTGCCGTAGGCCTGCCAAGCCCAGCCGCCGCTGCCGTCGTGGAATTCCGCCATGCGGTACCCCGGGCCGAAATAGGAGGTACAGATCGCATCGGCGTTGGCCAAACTGCCGAGGCTGGTGCCGACCTGCGGCGGAGTGAGATGAATATGGCCGGCGGCCCAGCCGTTGTAAAACGAGGTGGCGACTCCCGGATTGGGCGAGGCGTCCTGACGGATGCAGAGAATGGGCAGGGACTGGTTGCAGAGGGTATCGCCGACGTAGGGATCGCAGCTGCCGCATCCGACGGTGTCTACGCTATAGGTCGCGTTGTGCGAGCCCTTGCCCCAGGTGAGGCCCGAGCGTTGCGCCGCCGCGGGAACCGCCAGGGCGACCCAGGCGCCGAGGCCGAGGAAAAGGAGCCGCAGGCAAGAGAGCTTTGAGATAGGCATGGTCATTTCTCCTGGCACGGTTCTTTTCAGTTCCAGCAGTTGGCCGGCTGATCGTTGATATAAACCCAGAAACGGCTGGCGTCGCGAATGTCGCCGTGAGACGACCATCTCCAGCCGCCTCCGGGATGGTGGAACTCCGCCATGACCCAACCGGTGCCGAAAGACGATTGGCAGATGGCGTTGGCGTTGGCGATCCCGAGGAGCAGGTCCCCTCGCTGGTTGGGCGTGAGGCCGAGATTGCCGCCGATCCAGCCGTTATTGGGATCGGTGGCGATTCCGGGGTTCGGAGCGCCGTCCGCGTTGATGCACAGAATCGGCAAAGCCGTGGTGCAGGGGGTGTTGCCGACGTACGGGTCGCAATCCGTGCAGCCCACCTTGTCGGCACCGTACGTGGCGGTGTGGGACACCTTGGTCCAGGTCATGCCGTTGCGCGGCGCCACGGGGGTTACCGAGAGGCAGATCGAAGGCGCCGAACCGCAGGCTTCGTTGCCGGTCGGCTGCGCCGTCACCTGGTAGTAGTACGTCGTGCCATTCGCGACCCCGGTGTCCGTGATCGATAGGCCGGTGGCATCGTTGGCGATCTTGATAAAGCCTGAGTTGCAGCCGATCTCGTTACGGAACACGTCGTAGACGACGCCCGCGCCCGAGGAGGTCCAGGAGACCGCCGTGGAATTGTTGCCGGGGGCCAGCGTCAACGTCGGCACGGCGGGTTGGGAGCAGCCGCGCAGGCAGGTGTTGGCTCCCGGATCGGTCGTGCAGGCGATGCCGTGGCGGTTGAACGCCGCGTAGAGGTTACAGGAATGGGGAGTACCGTTGGCCAGGTTTCCGTCGTCGTCATCCACCGCGCGCAGGGTCTTCCACCAGGAGCCGACATTGCAGCCATCGGAGGTGAAAGTCCCGCCGGTCGTCGTGCAGGTAAATGCATTGGCGGAGGTCGAGCGCGACAAGTACCAGAGCCGCTCGACGACGTTCCAGGCGGCGTTGCCGCCGAAGCCTGGAAGATCGCGGTTGGCGAAGTCCCATACCGCCTCGCTGGGAACGTAGGACTCGCAATGCACCTCCCGGCCGCACGGACCGCCTCCGGCGGAGCAGTGGGTCTGTGTGAAGTTGGCGACGGTGTGAGGGGCGTTCGAGGCATGCCTTGCCCAATCGATATCGCGCAGCCCGCTGCACGAGGTGCAGGCATCGCCATAGGCCCCTCCCCAGCAGGTGTTCGAAGGGGCGAATCCGGCGCCGACGCAGGAGTTGTGCAGCGCCAAGGCCGCCGTCACGTCGGCATAAGCTTCGCTGCTGGTCCCGATCAAACCGTTGCCGTCGTTTTGATCGACGCCATGGCCAAACTCGTGGAGGATAAATCCAGGCTCCTCGCCGGAGGCGCCGCAGGTCCCTCCGATCGCGCGGTAAAGCGTGATTCCGGTGCCGTTCCAGAAGCCGTTGCAGATGCCGGTGTTGTTGACCGAAACGGTGAACTGCGCATTGGCCCAGGCGTTGCCCGGCAGCCAGCCGCGGACAATCTCCTTGCCGCGGTTGACGTGGTAGAAGGTGGTTCGCGAGGAGCGGGTGTTGCCCGCGCCGCCGACTCCCGGCGTGGTGCAGTTGTTGCCCGCCGCCGAGCCGAACGGCAGATCGCCCGAGCCGTTGGTGGTGAGCGAAATCGCTCCGCAGTTATCGGTGATGCGGATGAGCTGGCCATTGAGCGTCGAAGTGAGGGGCGAGCCGCTGTAGGTAAACAGGCCGGCCGTATTTGTAAACAGGCCGCCGGTGAGGTCGGTAAACGGCATCGGCCGCACGGTCTCGGTTCCCGCTGCGCTGTCTGCCGCGACGCCGCCCGAAGCGGAGGCATCGAGGTCGGTATCGAGGAATTCGCGAATCTCCCCGGTAGTCGCATCCACCCGGGAACGCCAAGTGCCGAGCACCCCTTCGCGCCGGAACGAGATCTCCCAAACGAGGCGGAGGCCATAGCCCTTGCCGAGATCGTAGCCCTCGGGGAGCGCCGCCGGGAGGAGATGGAGCGAGCCGCGATCGAGCAGGGTATCGCCGCGGGGGTCGAATCCTCCGATGTATTTTTCGAGCGCCGCGTAGGCGCCCTCGCGGCTCACCTTGACCGGCGGAACGGCGGCGTCGAGCGGCGGCAGCAGCTCGCTGCCCATCTGGATCAAATTGCCGTGGCCGACGCGAAACACGATCCGCGCGCCT
>DATMZU010000205.1:0-4322 GCA_035607435.1 Thermoanaerobaculia bacterium
TGCGCAGCGCCTCGTGCCGCGCCACGACCGCGTCGAGGCTCGCCGCGAGCGCCGCCAGATCGATCGAAAGATCGAGCGGAAACGCCGTGTGCAGGTGATACGCCGAGTTGCCGGGCTGCCAGCGTTCGAGGAACCAGAGGCGCTGCTGGGCGAACGACAAAGGCGCCACGACGCCCGGAGCACGCGGCTCGATGCGCGGCGGCGAGGTCTCCTCGGCTTCGTCGAGCAGGCCCTCCTCCTCGAGCAGCCGTTCGAGCAGCTCCAGACGTGCGTCTTCCGCGGTGCCCGTGTGGCCGCTCATTCGCTCCTCCCCTCCAGATCCGCCCCGGCGACCGCCTCGCCCTGCTCGCGCCGGGCGGCGAGCTGATCGCGGACCCCTTCGTCCGGCAGGCGCTCGATGCTCAGGTAGAGGCGCGCGATCTTCTCCGCGCGGCCGGGCCGGGCTTCTTTTTCGCGGACGATCCTCGCCAGGCTTTCGATCGTCGTGCCGCCGAAGAAGTCGCGCAGCGGCAGGTCCATCCGGAACACCTTATGAATCCGCGAGACCACGCGGGTGGCGAGCAGCGAGTGGCCGCCGAGGTCGAAGAAGTCTTCATCGACGCCCACCCGTTCGAGGTTCAGCACCTCGGCCCAAACCCCGGCGAGCACCTCTTCCACCGCATCGCGCGGCGGCGCGAAGGCGCGCGTCGTGCGGTCGAGCTGCGGCTCCGGCAGAGCGCGATGATCGATCTTGCCGGTCGCCCCGATCGGCCATTCGGCCACCTCGACGAACGCCGCGGGCACCATGTATTCCGGCAGGCGCGCGGCGAGGAAGGAGCGCAGATCGGCAACGACGATGTCGGCGCCAGTGCGCTCCAGCCCCTGCTCCGACGCACGGAACCAGGCGATCAGCCGAGGCCCAGCGCCGGGGACCTCGCGGGCCAGCACGATCGCGTCCTTGATCGCCGGGTGCTTGGCGAGCACCGCTTCGATCTCCCCCGGCTCGATGCGGAACCCGCGCACTTTGATCTGCTGGTCGGTGCGGCCCAGGAAGTCGAACGTACCGTCTCCCCTCTGGCGGACCCGATCGCCGGTCCGATAGACCCGCGCGCCCCATTTCTCACCGAAGGCATCGGGGCGGAAGCGCTCGGCGGTCAGCTCCGGCCGGTCCAGATAGCCGCGCGCGAGCGGACCTCCGAGCACCAACTCGCCGATTCCGCCGAGCGCCTGCAGCCAGCCCGCCGGATCGACGACGGCGGCGAAGCGTCCCGGCAGGGGGCGGCCGATCGACACCGCGCCCGAGTCGGGCAGGCGTCCGAACCGGACGTCGTAGCAGGTGGCCGTCACCACCGCCTCGGTCGGGCCGTAGCCGTTCAAGACCACCGGCGGAGCGGCCATCACCGCGAGCCGGGCGCGGAACCGCTTCGCCGCCTCGGGGGGCATCGCCTCGCCACCGGTCAACAGAACGCGCAGCCCCGCCGGCAGCGGCTCGTCCGACCTGCTCCACTCGGTCCACACCGCCGTCGGCAGGTCCGCGTCGGTGATCCGATGGCGCGTCAGCCAGGCCGAAAGCTCCAGCGGCGGCGGCAGGTCCGGACCGCGCACCACGAGCGTTCCGCCGGAAGCGAGCGCCACCCCCACCTGTTCCATCGAGACGTCGAAGCTCGCCGCCGCGAACTGCGCCACCCGATCGGCCGGCCCGAGCCGATAGAAGCTCGCCGCCGCCGCGAAATGTTCCGCGGCCTGGCCGTGCGAGACCGCGACTCCTTTGGGAACTCCCGTCGAGCCCGAGGTATAGATCAGGTAGGCCAAATTCTCCGGCAGCGCGGCGCGCGGAGCCGCTTCCGGCCCGACGCGCTCCGGCAGGCCGTTCTCCCGATCGAGCAGGAGCGGCGCGGTGAGCAGCCCCGGCGGCAGGTCGGCCCAAAACGCCTCGCGCGTGATCAGCGCGATGGCGCCCGCGTCGGCCAGCAGGAGCGCCCGCCGCTCGACCGGCAGCTCGGGATCGACCGGCAGGTAGCAGGCCCCCGCCTGCCAGATACCCAAGATCGCGAGCGCGCGATCGACCGACCATTCGAGCGAAACTCCGACCGTCCGCTCCGGTCCGGCGCCCAAGGCCGCGAGCCGGCGGGCCAGGAGGTCGGCGCGGACCGCCACCTCGCTCCAGGAGTAGCGCCGGTCCGGCTCGTGAACGGATTCGAGCGCCGGATCGTCCGGCCGCTCGCGCGCATGGCGGGCGAGAAAGCCCTGAATGAGCGGCGGCGAGGGCGCAGGCTCCCCGTCGTTCCACTCGATCGCCAACTGATGCCGCTCGGACGCGGAGAGCAGCGACAGCGCCCCGAGGTCCGCCCCCAGATCGGCCACCGCCGCGGCGAAGAACGCCTCGATCTGCCCCGCCATCCGCGCCGCGCTCGCCGGATCGAACAGCGCGGTCGAGAATTCGAGGCCGCCGCCAATTCCCGCCGGGGCATCGACCAGCGAGAGGGAGAGGTCGAATTGCGCGGTTCTCCCCGAAGCGCCGCCCAACGGGCTCGCCACGAGACCGGGAAGTGCGAGCGGCAACGGCGTCGGCGGTTGCAGCGTGTAGAGCACCTGGACCAGCGGCGACCGCGATGGATCGCGCAGGGGCTTGAGCTCCTCGACCAGCTTTTCGAACGGCAGGTCCTGATTCGCGGTCGCTTCGAGCACCGACTCGCGCGCGGCCGCGAGAGCCGCGCGCAGATCGGCCGAAGAGCCTCCGCGTAGCGCCAGGGTGTTGGCGAAGAAGCCGATCAGCCCTTCGACCTCCAACCGCTCGCGGTTCGCGACCGGCGAGCCGACCAGCACCTCGTCGCGCCCGGTCCAACGGCAGAGCAGGGCTTGGAACAGCGCGAGCCCCGCCATGTAAGGCGTCGCGCTCTCGCGCCGCGCGAAAGCGCGCAGATCGCGCGACAGTTCGGGAGCCAGGCGAACCGCGCGGGTGGCGCCGCGGAAACTCTGCTGCGGCGGGCGCGGCCGATCGGCCGGCAGGTCGAGCGCGTGCGGGATGCCTTCGAGCCGGCGGCGCCAATAGTCGATCTGCCGTTCCAGCACCTCGCCGCGAAGCCATTCGCGCTGCCAGAGCGCGAAATCGGCGTACTGGATCGGCAGAGGAGGCAGCGGCGACGGCCGCCGCTCGCGCGCCGCGGCGTAGAGCGCCGACAGCTCGCGGAGCAGAATCCCGCGCGACCAGGCGTCCGAGACGATGTGGTGCTGGGTCAGCAGGCCCACGTGCTCCTCGTCGCCGAGCCGCAACAGGGCGGTGCGCGACACCGGCCCCGCGGCAAGATCGAACGGCAGGACCGCTTCCGCCGCCGCGCGGCGCCGGGCTTCGGCCATCCGCGGCGCGGGGGGCAGCGCCCCAAGGTCGATCAGGGGCAGCGACCGGGCCGCGTAGATCTCGATCGGCACGATCTCCTGCGTCGGCTCGCCGTCCTCGGCGGGGAAGCGCGTCCGCAGCGCCTCGTGGCGGCGGGCGATCTCGACCAGCGCCGCGGCGAGCGCGGCCCCGTCGAGCGGTCCCGCCAGGCGGAGCGCGAGCGGCAGGTGGTAGGCGGGGCTCTCCGGTTCGAGCTGGTGAAGGAACCAGAGCCGCTGTTGCGCAAACGAGACCGGCAGGCCGCTCGTCGCCCCGCCCCGCGCCGCGGGCGAGAGCGGCGGCGCAACGGCGGCATCGGAGGCCGCGCGACGGGCGTCCACCACCCGGGCGAGCGCCGCGAGCGTCGGATGCTCGAACAGCGCGCGCACCGGAAGATCGACCCCGAGCGCGCCGCGCACCCGCGCCACCACCCGCGTCGCGAGCAGCGAGTGGCCGCCGAGCGCGAAGAAGTCGTCGCCGACACCGATCGGATCCTCCGGACGTCCGAGCACTTCGGCCCAGATCGCCGCCAGGATCTGCTCGGTCGGCGTCCGCGGCGCCACGACCTCGGCGGTGCCGGTGAACGTCGGCTCGGGGAGCGCGCCGCGATCGACCTTGCCGTTCGGCAGCGCCGGCAAGGCCGGCAGCTCGACCAGGATCGCCGGCACCATCGCCTCGGGCAGCCGCGCCGCAAGGTAGGCGGAAAGCTCTTCGGACGAAGCGACCGCGCCGGCTTTGGCGACCCAGAATCCCGCGAGCCAACGGCCGCCGCCGCGCAGCGCGACGGCAGCCTGCGCCACCGCGGGATGCCGGCAGAGGACGGCCTCGATCTCCCCGATCTCGACCCGCACGCCGCGCACCTTCACCTGGCCGTCGATCCGTCCGAGATATTCGATCTCGCCGTCCGGGAGCCAGCGCGCGAGGTCGCCGGTGCGGTAGGCCCGCGCCCCCGGCTCGCCGCCCGGGT
>DATMZU010000328.1:0-15258 GCA_035607435.1 Thermoanaerobaculia bacterium
GGCCGTATCGACGCCAAAAACCGCGTCCGCCTTGAGAGCCTCGATCACTTCCTCGCGAGAGGCCAAAAGCACCCGCGCGACGAGCCGGCCCTGCGCCTCGAAGCTCAGAGGCAGGACCCGCACCATGCGGTGCCACACGGGGCCGGCCACCTCGCGGATCATCCGCTCCCGCCGAAGGATTTTCCGATCGCGCTCCAACTGCCGCAGGCGCTCGTCCGCGGTGAGGAACTTCCGGGCTTCAGGCATGGAGGCACTCCAGAAGAGCGCTCAGGCGCCCGAACCCGACCTCGACCTGCTGCCTCATGGACAAATAGCCCTCTGCCCCAGCATCGGAGAAGGTCGGATCTCTGTGAAGCGAGAAGACGGCGGCCTGCGCCGCGGCGCGAAGATCGGCGAGCCGCTCCGGAGCCACCACGGAGAGCAGAGCGTGAACCTCCGCCTCGAATCCTGAGTCCCCGGCTCGCTCCGCGAGGACGAGAAGCGCTTGGAGCTTGTCCTTGGCTCCCTTGTGAGCCCGCTCGGTGAGAAGCTTGACGATCACGAAGCTCGCCGGCCTCAAGGCACGCCCGCCGGAAGGAAGCTCAATCGTCGCCCCGGGATTCGCCAGCAGCCGGGAGAGATCCTCAAACACCATCACTCGCAGCGCGTCGGTGCCTCCGGTGTGATCCCCTTCCGCCGCATCGCCGTGTCCGAGCAAATCGAACACCGCATTCTCGGGTCCGGAGAACGATGCGGTTCCCGGCGTGTGGTCGAAACCTAGAGCCCGGAGTGCGGCCACGATTTCCCGCCCCTTCTCGGCCACGGTCTCTTCCGGCACGGCGATGTCGATGTCCTCGGTCAACGCAGGAACCTGCGTCTCGAACCCGAAAAGCCCGGACGAGCCGACCAGCACGCCGGAATCCCCTACGGGCCCTTTACGGAGAGCTTCGAGGATTCGCAGGGCCGTCGCTTGGTCCGTCACGCTTTAATTGTAGCGAGCTGGGCGGTCGGGTCCAAAGCTGGGCCGGCGGCGGCCTGGGAACCTCTCTCAGACCGGGCGTAGGGGCGGAGCTTGCCTCCGCCCGAGATCCGCGCAAACCGCGGGCGGAGGCAAGCTCCGCCCCTACGCCCATCCCTACCGTTTCATCCTACGGAGCCCGCGCTACGCCGGTGGGAAACTCGAGGCCATACCGGCACGTCCACCCAGGGAGAACGGCCTCCCCTACCGTGTGACCGGCAAACCCGCCGCGCGCCAGGCGGCGATTCCGTCGCGGAGCCAGAGGATGGTGCGGAAGCCGTCGCGCGCCGCGGCGATGGCTGCCGTTCGGCCTCGCAGGCAGGCGCGGTCGTAGCCGAGAATCACCAGCGGCTCGCGGGCGACGAAAGACTTCGGCCAGCGCGCGGCGACGGCCGCTTCGATCGCCTGGGGTCCTTGAGCGAGCAGGGCGGGGGGCAGCGGTGCCGCTCCGGGCAGGTGGCCCTGGTCGTAATCGGCGAGATCGCGCAGGTCGAGGATCGGCAGCGAGGCCGGGCGGTTGCCGGCGAGGGCCGCCGAGTCGAGCAGGGCGTAGACCTCCGCGGGCTCGACGATTCGGACGACCGGCAGGCCGGCCGACTGCCAGGCCGGAAAGCCGCCGCGGACGACCCGCGCTTCGAGCCCGAGGGCGCGTAGGCGCAGGTAGGCGATCGCCTGGCGCGGACCGGAGAGTCCATCGCCCAGGAGGGCGAACGGCGCGGTCGGATCGACGGTCGCGCCGGCCGCCGGGCCGAAACGCTCGAACGCTTGGCGATCGGCCTGCGGCTCGGGGAGACGCCCGCCCACGGGCAATCCTCCGCGAGGATCCCAAGGGAGACTCGCCGGAGCGTGCCCTGCCCGGAACGCGGGGGGCGAGGCGTAGCCCACCGCCGACCAGTCGCCCTCGTCGCGCAGGTCGAGCAGTTGCAGGCCGCTTCCCCCTTTGCCGGGCTCGCCGGCCAGTCCCGCGAGCGCCGCCGCGGGTTCGATCATCACCTGGCGTGAGGCGCCGGCACTGAACGACCGTGGGGGGAGTTTCCGCGCGTGCCGGGAGGTCGGCAATCCCGCCGCGAGCCAGGCGTCCCAGCCGCCGTCGAGCACGCGGACGGTGCGGCAGCCGGCGGCCTCCAGGCGCAGGAACGCCCGGGCCGGAAATTCGAGATCGGCGCCGTAGACGGCGAGGGGAAGATCCCCGCCGATGCCGAGGGCGCCGAGCGCCGTGCGCTGGCAAGCCGCCTCGGCCGGGTCGTTTTCCGGGCATCGCCGAGCCAGCTCCCCCAGGTCAAGCCGCACCGCCCCGGGCAGGTGCCCCGCCGCGAAATCCTTGGCGGTCCGGACGTCCAGCCGCAGATAGCCCCTCACCTCATCGAGCTCCCGCGGCGCGAGGGCGACCGCCGGAAATGCCGGGGCGGACGGGGCCGGACGGGGCGCGGGAGCGGGCACAGGCCGGGGAGGCTCCTGCGCCAAGGCGAACGCCGAAAGCATCCCGGCGAGCGCCGCGGCGCGAACGATCTTGACTACCCACGGAATCGGCATCCGGGAAGGATGCCACAACCCGGCTCCCCCGCCGGCTCAAGTAACAACTCGATTCTCCCGGACGCCGATCGAAGAGGAGGGAACCGCCCTCTTGTCACGCGCTAAACTTGATGCTAAATAATAGGCCATCCGATCCAAGAAGGAGATTCGCCCATGCCTACGCCTTTCTGTCCGGGATACGGTGCCGAGCCGTACAAGTCTCTGGTGGAGAACGCGCCGGGGGCCGAGGTGTTTCCGAGCAAGGATTTCCGCGTCGAATGGGGGCCGATCTTCCACCGCGGCCGGCTGGACGGCAGCGCGCGGGTTCTGGTCATCGGCCAGGATCCCGCCCAGCACGAGACGATCCTCCGCCGTATTTTGGTCGGCACCGCGGGCAAAAGGGTGCAGGGATTCCTCGCCCACCTGGGGATCACCACCAGCTACGTGATGGTCAATACGTTTCTCTACAGCGTCTACGGCCAGTTCGGCGGCAACAAACACAAGAAGGATCCGGCGATCGCCGCCTATCGCAACGCCTGGATCGCGGCGCTGCTCGACAACCAGCCGATCGAAGCGGTGGTCGCATTTGGCGGCCTCGCCGATGCGGCCTGGACTCAGTGGCTGGATTCCGACCTGGCGGAGGGGCGCCCCACGCTCCCCTATCAGCACGTGCTCCATCCGACCTCGCCCGACAGCGCGGGAGGCACCGCGGCGGTGAAGAAGGCGGCGATGAAGGCGATGCTCGCCTCGTACAACATGGCGATCGCCGCCCTCCTGCCGTCGATCGCGCACCCGGATACGGCCGACGTCGTGGCCCCCTACGGCGACGCGCTGCGTCCCGAGGACCTGCCGCCGATCCCCCTGGTGGACGTTCCTGCGGGCTTTCCCTCTTGGGTGTGCGACACCAATAGCTGGGCCGTCCGCACGGGCGAGACGACCTTGGAAAAGCGCCGCACGATCAAGGTGACCGTTCCGGCCTCTGAGGTGGCCTGATGCCGAAACCGAAACCCGCGATCGATCCGCTGGGCGGCGGGCCCTACGTCCTCGAAGGGCGCATCGTCACGATGGATGCGCAATCGACCGTGATCCCCAAAGGGCGCTGCTACGTCAAAGACAGCACGCTGATTTCGGTGGGCGACGCCGCGGCCCCGGCGCCGCCGGGTTTTTCCAAGGCGCCGAAGCTGCTCACCCACGGCACGATCTACCCCGGCCTGATCGAGCTGCACAACCATCTGGCCTACAACGCGCTGCGCCTGTGGAACGTGCCCAAGAAATACACCAACCGGGATCAATGGGCGGGCATCGCGGAGTACCGGAAGTGCATCAGCGGTCCGATGCAAATCATCGGCAAGAGCATGGACGTGCTCCCCGCGCTGATCCGCTACGTCGAAGCGAAAACCCTGATGGGCGGCTGCACCACCAGCCAGGGGATTCAGCTGTTCAGCCAGGCGGGCATCCGCCGCTTCTATCGCGGCATCGTGCGGAACGTCGAGCTGACCGAAGAGGCGGCCCTGCCGGAGGCGAACACCCGCATCGCCGACGTCGAGGCCGCGACCGCCGCGAAGTTCTTCGAGCGGCTGAAGAAGCAGTCCTGCTTCCTGCTCCATCTGAGCGAAGGGACCGACGAGAAGGCGCTGAAACATTTCAAAGCGCTCCAGATCGACGCCAACCGCTGGGCGATCAGCCATCAGCTCGCCGGCATCCATTGCGCGGCGCTCAAGGCCGAAGACTTTGCCACCTACGCGCAAAACGGCGGGGCGATGATCTGGTCGCCGTTTTCCAACCTGCTGCTCTACGGCGAGACCGCGGACGTCAAAGCCGCGAAATCCGCGGGCGTGCGGATCGGCCTCGGCTCGGACTGGTCCCCTTCGGGGAGCAAGAACCTGCTCGGCGAGCTGAAGGTCGCAAAAGCCTGGAACGACACGAACGACGTTTTTTCCGATCCCGAGATCCTCGCCCTCGCCACCCGCAACGCCGCCGCGATCCTCAAATGGGACTCCCTGCTCGGATCGCTCGAAACCGGCAAGCGCGCCGATCTCCTGGTGATCGACGGCACGGACAAAGACGCCTACGCGCAGCTGTTCGAAGCGCACGAGGCCGACATCGGCCTGGTGATGATCAACGGCGCTCCCCGCTACGGCCATTCGGCCTGGATGACCAAGTTCGGCGCGAAGAAAGAGACGAGAAAAGTCGACGGCCAAACCCAGGCGTTCAATTTCGTCCAGGAGACGCAGGACGAGCTGGTGGGCAAACTGTCGCTCAAGAACGCCGAGGAGGCGCTCGCCGCGGCGCTCCAAAACCTGCCGCAGACCGCGAAGGAGCTCGAAAAGCCGAAGCCCGCGGTGCCGACCCTCGGGCTGTTCGAAGAACTTCCCACCTGGGAGCTGGCGCTCGACGAGATCCAGCATACGGAGATCGGCCTGCGTCCGCGCCTCCCCGCCAAGAACGGCAGAGGGCGGGTGGGCGCGCTGCCGCTCCAAGGCTTGGTCTCGGAGCCGCTCTCGCAAATCGTCAAGCCCCTGGTGATCGATCCGCTCACCGTGGCGGACGATCCCGATTTCCTCGACAACGTGGCGGGCCAGAAGAACCTGAAACCGGAGCTGAAAGCGGGGCTGGCCGCGCGATACTGAACTAAACTGGCTCTCTATGACCGTACGAATCGTCCGCCTCGGCACACCCCGCGCAGCCGGCGAAGGCCTGCGCATCGGCACCGTCCGCCGTCCTCCGCGCGGGGTGCCGAAGACCGAATTCGCCTCCGGCGATTGGTATGACGTCTGGCTGCCGAACCTCGCCCCCAGCGCCGATCTGGTCAAGCGAGCCCTCGCCGCCGAGAGCGAGAAGGAATGGACCGCTTTCGCCAAGGCCTATCGCAGCGAAATGTCCGAACCGGAACGCACCCGCCTCCTCGACCTGCTCTCCGCGCTCTCCCACCAGACCGATTTCTCCGTCGGCTGCTATTGCGAAGACGAAAACCGCTGCCACCGCTCGCTGCTCCGCGAGCTGCTCGCGGACCGGGGGGCGAAGGTGGGGTAGGTTCCTTCACAAAAGGAATTTGCCCTTTCCTTCAAGAATCTCGCCCTCGAAGTACCCAGCCCACCGTAGCCAAACCGGCTTGGGCGCCGCGACCCGCCTCCTTAAGCGCGCAACGTCACATCCTCTCGGCTCCGGAGCGACAGCGCCAAGCCCACGACCATCAGCGCAACCAGCGCGAGATTGATGAAGAGACCCGGCGGTGCTCCGATCCGGGAGATCGGCTTCCACCACAGAATCGCCTTCCTCGCGAGATGCTCGACCAGCAGCGAGGGCGGCCACGGGGGGCCACCCCTACGGCAGGACTCTATTCCTGGTCGCGGCCCTCTCCTTCGGACGGACAGAAGCCCCAACGTCCGCGCCAGCTTTGGCGCAGCCGTTCCCGCTCCTCTGGGGTCATGTGCTCCCAGCGCTCGGCCATTCGACTGCGGACGTTGGAGCGGCTTCGGCGGGAACCCCGCCCGCCCATTCCGCCGAAGAGGATTCGGCACAGGGCCAAGAGCCCCAGCGCTTGCCAGAAGGTGACGGAGGGCAATCCAAACAGCGACGGCGCCAGCCAGTTCCACAAGTACTTGACGATCTCGCCGCCGAGGAAGGCGAACAGCAGCATCCCCAGAATCGCGAACGGCGCGAAGAAAATCACTCTTTTCAATTTGGGTCTCATGTCGTATCCCCTCATGCCTTCGTGAAGTCGTCGTAAATGTCTTGCAACCGCGCCCGCAGATGCAGCACCGCATAGCGTTTGCGGGAGAGCAGCGTGTTGACGCTCACGCCGCTCTCGGCGGCCATCTCCTTGAAGCTCTTCCCTTCCAGCTCGTGGGCGACGAACACCTCGCGCTGCTCCTTCGGCAGCTCCTCGATCGCCAACTCCATCTCGTCGAGCAGCACGCTCCGGGCATACAGCGCCTCCGGTCCGGCCTCGGGCGAAGGCAGAAGATCCTCCAGCCGCAAACGCTCGCCGTCCTCGGGCTCGTCACCGGCGATCCCGGCCTCGCCGAAACTCTCCGGCTTCTTCTTGCGGAAGAGGTCGGTGATGCGATTTCGCGCCACGCGGAACAACCAGCCGGTGACGTGCTCGATCGGCATCAGTAGCCGGTTCGCCTCGACCAGCTCGTAGAAGACGTCCTGCAGAATGTCTTCCGCGTCTCTCGGGTCGGGCACGCGCTTGGCGATGAAATTCCGCAGCCGGGACCGCTCCCGCTGGACCGCGTTGGAAATCCGCTGGTCTTGTTCGAGTGGCATCGGTTCCAGGCTCGCCGCGGTCTTCATCTACCGCTGTAGACGGATGAGGGGTGGGGATATTGTAGGGCCGGTAAGGTCGGCGCCTTCAAGGGAAGGGCGTGAATCTTGAGCCTTGGAAACAGCTCTGCGTTGGAAGCCGCTTCCTGGACTCGGAAGTCGCGATCCGGAAACGAAAGCCGTCGTCAGCGCGGCGAATTCGCCGGAACCGGCAGGTGGCGTACATCGCCCGGCTCCGTGGTCAGGCAATACGCGCCGAGGCTCACCACCGTCGTAATCACCGTGGCGAGCGTGAAGATCACCAGGACGATCGAGGCGAGCGCCCGCACTCCGCGCGAAACCTGCCGCGGCGCACCGCCGAGGGGGGTTTCGAGGATGCCGATCGGATTGACGCGGGGGATTTCCATGGCGTAGAGATTACGTGCGGCGGGCGGGCGGCGGTTTGGCGTTAGGCGCTGGGAACGGCGAGAATTCTCCGGCTAGCATCAGAATCTCCGGGTCCGGCTGGAAATTTCCTGGCCGCCGGGGAAATCTCCGGGGCGGCGCGGAAATCTCCTGGTGAGCGTCAAAAATGTCCCGGCTGAAGTCTGAAATTTCCTGGCCGCACTTCCACCAGGATATTTCCAGCTCCACCAGCATATTTGGACTGTGGCCAGCAGATTTCAGAGCTTCAAAGGTGTTTTTGGCGGCTCTACCCGAGAAGTTCAGGCCAAAATCGCGAGATTTGAAGTGCGGCCAGCCAATTTTGGCGGCTCACCGGCAGATTTCGCGCTCCGCCAGTGGATTTTGAAGCTGAGCCAGCAGATTTGGAGTGCGGCCAGGAAATCTGGAGTACAGCCAGCGGATTTGGAGTGGAACCAGAAGATTTCAGGCTCGGCCAACGATTTGAACTGCCGAAGGACGCCGCCTTTGACACCGAAGGCGCCTTGATTTAGCGTCCGCATAGAATTCAAATCAAGGAGTCGGCCTTCTTGAGTGGGCCGCAGCTCTGCCACCCGTGTTCAGGTGCTCCTGAGACCATAGCGGATCAGCTGAGCTATGCACCCGAGTGAAGGGTGACGGGGTACTCGGTGGGAGGGAGATCCGAATGCTGAAATCTGACGTTACTTTCGATCGTCTCGTCACGACCTTCGTACCCGGAGCGCTCTTCGTGTCGGGAGCCTTCTATATGCACCGCCCCATTCTCATGAAGTACTTTCCATTTGTCGCGGGTTACGCGACGCAGGTCACCGACGACGCGCTCGGGCCTCAAGCCAAAATCATTTTGTTTTCCCTCGCTGCCATCTGTATGGGGGTGATTTTTGACCAACTCTCCGATCTCGCGGTCATCGCCGTAGTGGACGGCGAGCACGATTCGGGGAGACCACGCCAGAGGAGGCGGACTTTCGCTCGTAAACTGAACCGTCTGTTTACACTCAAGTCTCTCTCGGATATCCGAAGGACTGTTCTCGAGCGTTATTTGGCGTCCAATCGACGAGAGGCTTTTCTGAACATGGTTCAGCGGTGGGCCTACAGCAACGTCGAGGAGATTCAACGGAAGGGAAGCGCAGGGATCATTCACCAGCACATCCTTCTTCGTTTTCGCACTTTGTCCCAGCACTGCAACTCGCTCTACCGAGAGATCTACGCCCCTCTGGCGTCGGCAGCCACCCTGTATTGCTCGCTGGTGGCCCTTTTCGTACTGTCTATTCTTTCTCCATTTTCCGCGATGGCCGTGATGAGAGAGATAAAAATCTACTCTTGGGGTACGTACGCTTTTTTCATCCTTTCCGCGTACGGAGGAGTCTTTCTGACCGCCTATAACTTGAAACGAAGAATCCGGCACTTCTTCAGCCAGTCGGTCACGCTTGCGTTTCAAGCCTTCTGCGCGGAAGCTTCGGAAGACAGGGAGGGCTCGGTAGAACACGCTCGGCCTGACATCGGTTTGCTCGACTAGCGTCAAGGCGGATGGACCCGAGCGGACTTCCTCAACCGTCGCCCTTTGCCGCACAGACTTCCCGGACGTGGTCGCGCAGCCAGCGATGGGCCGGATCGGCATGCAGCCGCGGGTGCCAGAGCATCGAGACCGTGACCTCCGGCGCGGGGAACGGCAGGGGAAAGGTATGCATTCCGGCGCGTAGGATTCCGGTGTGGCGTTCGGGAACGGTCGCGATCAGGTCGGAGGCACGGGCGAGAGCGAGAGCGGCTGAAAAGCCGCCGACGATCGTGGCGATCTGCCGTTCCAGCCCCGAGGGGCTCAAGGCCTCGTCGATCAGTCCTCGGTCGAGACCTCGCCGCGAGACGCAGATGTGCCGGCCGGCCGCATAGCGCGAGGGTGTGATCTCGCCCTCGCAAAGCGGGTGCCCGCCGCGCACGACGCCGACGAAACGATCTCGGAACAGGGCCTGCGCACGCACCTCCGGAGCGGTCGTCTTCTCCACCACGCCGGTTTCCAGATCGACGAACCCGTCGCGCAGCGGCGTTCTCTCTTTGTCCGGCTTCGGCAAGAAACAAAGCCGCACGCCGGGCGCCTGCTCAGCGATGCGGGCGATGAGATCCGGTCCGAAGTTCTCGACGAAGCCTTCGCTGGTGCGCAGCGTGAACGTCCGGACCAGCTGTTGGAGGTTGAGCGTCTCGGCGGGGCGCAAGACCGCTTCTCCGTCCTCGACGAGCTGACGGACCCGCTCGCGCAGTTCGATCGCTCGGGGCGTGGGAACGAGGCCCCGTCCGGCCCTCACCAGCAGCGGATCGCCCGTCGTTTCCCGCAATCGCGCGAGAGCCCGGCTCATCGCCGACGGGCTGAGCCGCAACCGCCGGGCGGCGCCCGCAACGCTGCCTTCGGCGAGCAGCACGTCCAGGGTGACCAGCAAATTGAGATCGGGCACCGACATGCATCGACCATAGCGCAGTGGATCGTGACCTGGCGTCAAACGCACGAACAAAGTGCAAACGGTGCGCCTTCCGCCATGCCGGGCACGGGACTACCCTTCGGCAGCCCCATTTCGGGCGCCGTCAGAAAGGAAGCCCTATTGAATCCAAGCCCTGCAATACCCCTTGAGGCCGTCGCGGTGCGCGCGGAACGGACCCCTTCGGTTCCGTGGGCGCTCGCCAGCCTGTCGCTCTCCATGTTGCTCTCCTCGCTCGGCACCAGCATCGCCAATGTCGGCCTGCCCACGTTGGCTCAGGCGTTCCACGCCGCCTTCCAAGACGTCCAGTGGGTGGTCCTCGCCTATCTCCTCGCCATCACCGCTCTGATCGTCAGCGTCGGACGCCTCGGCGATCTCATCGGCCGACGACGGCTGTTCCTGGCCGGAATCTTCCTGTTCACCGCGGCCTCGGGAGGTTGCGGCGTCGCGCCGACGCTCGGGCTGCTAATTGCCGCCCGGGCGGCGCAGGGCTTGGGAGCGGCCGTCATGATGGCTCTCGCCATGGCGTTCGTCGGCGAGACGGTTCCGAAGGCCCAGACCGGCAGAGCCATGGGGTGGCTGGGAACGACCTCCGCGATCGGCACCGCTCTCGGCCCGGTCCTCGGCGGCGTGTTGATCGCCGGACTCACGTGGCGGGCGATCTTCCTCGTCAACGTACCCCTGGGAGTCCTGGCGCTTGCTCTCGCGCATCGCCACCTGCCCGCGGATCGACCGAGGATCGAAACGACGGTTCGGGCCGGTTTCGATCCTCTGGGCACGCTGCTGTTGGCCCTGACGCTCGCGGCGTACGCGCTCGCCATGACCCTGGGGCGCGGCCATTTCGGTCCACGGAACCTGGCGCTGCTGGCGGCGGCCGTCTGCGGAGCGTGCCTGTTCGTGCTCGCCGAGGCGAGAGCAGCCTCTCCTTTGATCCGCTGGGGCGTGTTCCGCGATCCGGGCTTCAGTGCGAGTCTCGCCATGAGCGCGCTCGTTTCGACGGTGATGATGGCGACGCTGGTGGTCGGGCCGTTCTACCTCTCGCGCGCGCTCGGGCTCGACGCGGCCCGGGTGGGAATCGTCATGTCGGCCGGGCCGCTGGTCGCCGCGCTCGCCGGTGTGCCGGCCGGCCGTCTTGCCGACCGCTTCGGCGCGCAAGCCATGACCCTCGTGGGACTGATCGCGATCACCGCCGGCTGCATCCTTCTCGCCACGATGCCGGCAACGCTCGGCATTCCCGGCTACGTCGTTCCTCTCGTCCTCCTCACCGCCGGCTATGCCCTGTTCCAGACCGCCAACAACTCCGCCGTCATGGCCGACGTCCATCCGGACCGGCGCGGCGTCATTTCCGGCGTGCTCAACCTGTCGCGCAACCTCGGGCTCATCACCGGCGCATCCGTCCTGGGCGCCGTCTTCGCGCTCGCCTCGGGGACGACAGACATCACGACCGCGCGCCCTGAGGCCATCGCCACCGGCATGCGAATCACGTTCGCGGTGGCGGCGATTCTGATCGGGGTGGCACTCGCGATCGGGGCGGGCAGTCAGGCGACACGCCGTTCGCTCGCCAAAGAAGCGTCATGAAACGAGCTCGGCACCGCGGTGCCGAGCGGAAGCTTTCGACGTTCGCTTGAACGGTAACGCAAAGCCCCCCGAGGACGCCTCTCTGACCACGGACATTGTTTAGCGTCCGCATAGAGTTGAAATTCAGGGAGACTGCTCAGCCATGAAACTTCTAGCAGCCGTATTCACCGTCGCATCGTTGCTCGGGATGCCGCCCTACGCCGCAGGTCAAGCCGACTCCGCCGAGGGCGAGATCGCGGTTCCGAAGACGCCGGCATCGATCACCGGAATCCTCGTCGCGCAGAGATTTACGCTCGAAACCCCCTACCCCTACACCTGGACCAAGGAACGCATCGAGGTGGCGACGGGCGTTCTCGTCGTCCTCGCCGTCGATCCGGCCTACGTCGTGCCGCGCAACGCGCTCGAACCGGTGCTCTATGCCGGCGATGTGCCGGTACAGCGGCTCAATCATGGAAATCTTTCCGGCCGCGTCATCGGCATCGTGCCCGGCAATATCGACCTGGCCACGACGCCGATCTGGTTCGGTACCCCGGAGTTGCCGGAACGCATCACGACGGGCATGGCGAAAGCCGAACGCGGGCGCGCCGAGAAAGCCGGCGTCCGCGCGCTTTCCGCGGCCGGAGTCCGTAGCGTCGAGCGCCCGCCGGTGGTCGCGAAGGATCTCGCCGCGCTGCTGCGCGACGTCGCCGCGAAGCTGGTCTACGAGTTTTCGCCGCAGGAAAAAGAACTCGCGGAGGCCTGGCGGCTTCCGGTGGCCGGCGTGCCGCCCGGACGGAATCCCAAGGAGCAGGGGGTGCGCCCATGAACGCCCACCGCCCCACTCTCGCGTCCAGGCTCGTCGCCCTTTGTTTCCTGTTGACGCTGCCGGCATCGGCCGCCATCACGAAAACGGAGCTCGCCGGAAATTCGCTGGGCGCATACCCGTTCTTCGAATACGTGCGCGCGTTCAACGTCAACGCGCCGGTCAAGGTGGCGATCGATCCGACGCGCTTTCCGGCGATCGTCGGCGACACCTGCGACATCTTCGTGGTCAACCACAAGACGGACTGGGCGACGAACCCCGCGCTCGTCGACGTGACGCCGGGCGGCGCGCTCACCCAGGCGTTCGGCGGGGCGAACATTCAAGCCAATATCATCGAGGTGGCGGCGGCCTCCACGTTGAACGCCAACGCCGGAGCCGGCTTGGGAATCCCGTACGACGTCATCCTCGATTGCGATCAGAACGGCTCGTTGAGCGACGGCGATTTCATCGACGGCTTGAGCGGCGAAGCCGGCCTCTACATGGTGAGCGATACCACGGCCGCGGGCCCGCACGCCGTCACCGAGGAGCTCTATAACCTCAACGCCGCCTTCGCCGCGGGCTTCGGCATTCCCGGCGACAAGCTCGGGGAAGATCTCTACTTCCCGACCAACGCCGCGACGATGGGCAGATTGCCGCTCGTCGTGATCAGCCGCGGCAACGGGCACGACTTCCGCTGGTACGACCACATCGGAAATCATCTGGCATCGTACGGCTACGTGGTGATGAGCCACGACAACAATACCGAGCCCGGATCCCTGTTCGCCGCGACCACGACGCTCGGCCACACCGATGCGTTCATCGCCATGGCCGAGGGCGGGACGGTGGCCGGCGGAGCGCTCGTCGGCCACATCGACGCGCACCGCATCGTATGGATCGGTCACAGCCGCGGCGCGGAGGGCGTGGCGATCGCCTATGACAGCCTGTTCGACGGCGCGGTGACGCCGACGAATTACAGCCGCGCCGACATCCGGCTGATCAGCAGCATGCTGCCCACGGATTTCAACGGCACAGACGTCGCGAATCCCCACGACGCGAACTATCACCTCTGGACGGCTTCGGGCGACACCGACGTCAGCGGCCGGGCGGATGCGGACCGGGTGCAGACGTTCCATCTGCACGATCGCGCCACCGGCTACCGGCAATCGACGGTCGTGCAGGGCGCGGGGCACGCCTGGTTTCATGCCGGCGGCGGCTCTCCCGTCGCCACCGGTCCCTGTCTGATCGGCGAAGCCAACACCCATCTCGTCCAGCTGGGCTATCTGCTGCCGCTGATCCAACATTACGTGGAAGGCAACGTGCCGGCGCTCGATTTCCTCACCCGCCAGTACGAATCGTTCCGTCCGATCGGAGTGCCCGCGGACCCCTGCATCGTCGTCACCAACGAATATCGCAACGGGGCGGCAGTCGGCAATTTCGTCATCGACGACTATCAAACGCAGCCCGCGACCGGCACGAGCAGCTCGGGAGCCGCGGTGACGTTCAACGTCGAGAATCTGACCGAGGGGCGTCTCGACGACAACAACTCGGATTTCGCCTGGACCGCGACGGATCCGTTCAACGGCGCGACGCAGGGACAGGCGAGCGATACGACGCGCGGCGTGGTCTTCGACTGGACCGGCGCGGACCGCTTTTACGAATGGCAGGTGCCCGCGGGCACGAACGACTTCACGCGTTTCCTTTACCTTTCATTCCGCGGCGCGCAGGGCACGCAGCATCCGAACACCGCGGTGCTGCCGCTCGGCGATCTCACCTTCTCGGTCACGCTGCGCGACGGCTTGGGGGCCACCAGCCGCATCGGCATCGGCGCCTATGGCGGCGGGCTCGAAGAGCCCTATCAACGCAGCGGCGGCTGGCACAACGAGATGGAGACGATCCGGATCCGCACGACGGATTTCCTCAACAACGGCTCCGGCCTCAACCTCAACAACATCGTCGCGGTGCGCCTCGACGTCGGACCGACGTTCGGTTCGAACGAAGGCCGCATCGTCATCGACGACCTGATGCTCACCAACGATCTTGCGCCCCTGGGACTGCGCATCATCGAGCCGACCACGGCGCGCCCCTCGTTCGCGGGCACGTCGGTGGCGGGCAGCCGCGTTCTCGTGCGGCTGGTGGCCGGCGGCGGACTCGACCTTTCGCCCGGAAATTTGACGATCTCGGTGGCGGGC
The DNA here is from genome assembly GCA_035607435.1 of Thermoanaerobaculia bacterium. Classification (GTDB taxonomy): domain Bacteria; phylum Acidobacteriota; class Thermoanaerobaculia; order Multivoradales; family UBA5704; genus DASYKS01. The sequence continues at coordinate 14,212 of DATMZU010000328.1, forward strand.
ACCGCCCTCACCGCGGCGCAGATTCCAACGCCGGCCACACCGGTCGGCGGAGAGATCTGGGTGATCATCGCGCCCGGTCCCAAAGCGGACGGCTGCTACGACCTTTCGGTGTCGCTCGCCACTCCGGCGGGGGTCGGCGCCATCCAGCCGCAAAGCCTCTGCTACGCCGATGACGAGGCGCGCGACTTCGACCGCGTGCTCGCGATCGACCAGACGAACAGCATGCTCTTCGACGGCCGGACGGGGCTTGCGAGCCCGGCCAAGATGGAGGCCGCGCGCGCCGCCGCCAAGTTCTTCGTCGATCTGTCCAATCCGAACGACAAAATCGGCATCATCAGCTTCCAGCGGCGCGATCAGAACGGCGACGGCACGATCGTCGATCCGGACGAGCTGGCGGAACCGAAGTTCACGATGGTGACGGCCGGCGAAGGAGGGGGCGACCAACGCCCCGCCGCGCGCGCCGCGATCGACCTCATCGGGCCGGATACGTCCCCGGGATTCGTCGGCCCCGAGACTTCTCCGGGCGCGGGGCTGGTCGAGGCGCGCACCCTGCTCGACGCCGGGGCCGTGGCCGGTCATGAGCCCAACATCGTCCTGCTCACCGACGGGCTGGAGAACTATCCGCCGTTCTGGTCCGCCGCAGGTCCCGGAGGTCCGCTGCGCGCGGATTTCGACGCCGACGACATCCGAGTCGATGCGGTCGGGGTCGGCGGGGATGCGGACGACGTTCTGCTTCAGGACATCGCCGGGGTGACCGGAGGCGAGTTCCGGAACCTGAACGAAGGTTCGGGGTCGTTCTTCCTCTTGAGCCGCCTCGCCGATTGGTACAAGTCGGTGGACGAAGACGTGCGCGGCGAGCAGCGCTTCTTCTACGCCGAAGGGTTTCCCACGGCCACGATCCCCATCCACGACAAGCCCTGGCGCATCGGTTTCTTCGACGTCGAGCCCGCGCTCGACTGGATGACCGTGGCGTTCCACTCCGACCTCGATCACGCGGCGACGGTGCTGTTGTTTGCGCCGGGCTCCCCCGCGCCGATCATCGCCCTT
>DATMZU010000330.1:0-5545 GCA_035607435.1 Thermoanaerobaculia bacterium
CGACGCGGAAACCGCGCACCTTCACCTGGTTGTCGATCCGCCCCAGGTAGGCCAGCTCGGGCGTAGGGCCGGCGATCCAGCGCACGCGGTCGCCGGTCGCGTAGAGGCGCGTGCCCGGCTCGCCCGAGAACGGATCGGGCACGAAGCGCTCCGCCGTGAGATCGGGCCGGCCGAGATAGCCGCGCGCTAGCCCTGAGCCTCCGAGCCGCAGCTCCCCCGGCACGCCTTGCGGGACCCGTTCACCCCAACGGCCGACGACGTGGCCTTGAGTTCCCGGGAGCGGCCGGCCGATCGGCGGCGCTTCGGCGCGCGGCGTGCCGCTCTCGGAGCGGACGATTCGCGCGTGGGTCGAGTAGGTCGTGTCTTCCGACGGGCCGTACAGGTTGTTGACCGTGCGCACGTTCGGGCTCGACGCGAAGATCCGCTCGACCAGTTCGCCGGGCAGAGCTTCGCCCGCGAGGTTTACGGTAACGACGCTCGGCGGCAGCCCTTCCGATCGCACCAGCTCGGCGAGCGCCGAGGGGACCGTGTTGATCAGGGTGACCGGATGGCGCCCGGCCACGACCGGGAGATCGAGCGCATTCTCGGCCAGCACGAGCGCGCCGCCTGAAGAGAGCGGGGCGAACAGCTCGAAAATCGAGAGGTCGAAGCAGACCGAGGTGGAGAAGAGAACGGCGGCAAGCTCGTCCGGGGGAAAAGCGGCGAGCGCCCACGAGATGAACCCTGCCGCGGTGCCGTGCTCGATCGCCACGCTCTTGGGTCTACCCGTAGAGCCGGAGGTGTAGATCAGATAGGCGAGGTGGCGCGGAGAGAGGGCGCAGCAAGCAGCGCCCCTACGGCCCAGACCTTCACCCGTAGATGTCTCTCCGTCCCCCGTTGTAGGGGCGCTGCTTGCTGCGCCCTCTTTCCCGTCGGCGAGATCCTGCAACAGCACGACCGACACGCCCGGCACCAACGCCTCCAGCCCGCGCTCCGCGATACAGATCCGCGCGCCCGAATCTTCGAGCAGGAAACGGAGCCTCTCTTCCGGATACGTGGGGTCGAGCGGCACGTAGACGCCGCCCGCGGCGAGCACGCCGAGGATGGCGGCGACCAGATCCGGCCCGCGCGAGAGCAGCACGCCGACCCGATCTTCCGGGGCGATCCCGCGGGCGGCCAGTGCGGCCGAGATCGCGAGTGCGCGCCCGGCCAATCGCCCATAGCTCCACGTTTCATCCGCGCCGAAGACAGCCGGGGCGTTCGGCGTCCGCTCCGCCTGCCCAAAGAAACGAGCGTGAAGCAGTCCCTCCTCGCCAACGCTTTGTTCTCCGGCGCTCCAGGTGCTTAGCTGGGAGATCTCCTCCGGAGCGAGCAGCGGAAGATCCGAGAGGTGCCGCTCCGGCTCGTCAGCCAGCGCCGCAAGCAGGCGCTCGTACCCGCCCAGCCAACGGTCGATCGTTCCGGCGTCGAACAGGTCGGTGTCGTATTCGGCGGCAAGGGTCAACCCGTCGCCCGCGGGCATCGCTTCGAGCGTCAGGTCGAAATGCGTCGCGCCGACGTCGAGCCGCCGCGGCGCGAGGCGAAGATCTCCCGCCGCAAAAGGCGCAAGCGGCTCTTCGAGCACGAACAGCACCTGGAACAGCGGGTTCTGCGCGGTGTCGCGCCGCGGCGCGAGCGCTTCGACCAGACGTTCGAACGGCAGCTCGCGCAGGGCCAACGCGGCGATCGCGGAAGCTCTCGTGCGGGCAAGCAGCGCGCCCGCGGCCGGGTCGTCGCCCGTCTCGACGTCGAGCACGAGGGTGTTGACGAACATCCCGATCAGCGGCTCCAGCTCGACCCGAGGGCGGTTCGCGACGGGAGTCCCGACGGGAATGCGCGTCTCGCCGGTGAGCCGCGCGAGAATGCCCAGCGCCATCGCGGCGAGCGCTTGGAAACGGCTCGCGCCGGCCGCGCGCGCCCGAGCGTCGAGCCGCGCGAGAAGCGCCGAAGAAATCGGCCGCTCCAGGATCGCGCCGCGGCCGGAACGGACCGCCGGGCGTTTCCGATCGGTGGGCAGATCGAGCACCGGCAGACCGGCCAGCCGCGCCCGCCAGGCTTCGAGCTGGGGCTTGAGCGCGTCGCCATCGAGGGCCGCGCGCTGCCAGACCGAAAAGTCGGCGAACTGGATCGGCAGCGAGGGAAGGACCGGCGCCCGATCGTCCGATAGCGCCGCGTAGATCTCCGCCACCTCGCCGATCAGCAGGCCGAGCGAAGCGCCGTCAGCCGCCGCGTGATGGAGCGAGACGGCGAGCCGGTTCGCGGCGGAAGAGCTGCGCAGAACCGCCGCGCGAAGGGTCTGGCCGCGCGCCAGATCGAACGGCAGAGAGCCGAACGAGCGAGCCAGGCGCTCGGATTCCGCCGCACGGAGACGGCCCGGAATCGCCGCGAGGTCGGCAAGCGGGAGAAAAAACTCAGCAAGAGGAGAAAGGACGACCTGCCGCGGCCCGGCGCCACGAACCAGGACGGCCGTGCGCAGAATCTCGTGGCGCGCGACGACCTGGGCGAGCGCCGCGGCGAAGCGCGCCCGGGCTTGAGAATCGAACCGCCCCGCGATCTCGACCGCTCCCGCCAGGTGGTAGGTCGGCCGCCCCGGCGCGAGCTGCTCCAGGAACCACACCCGCTCCTGCGCGAACGCCAGCGGCAGCCCCTCTTCCGATCGATCCGCGACGCCGATCGGCGGCAAGACGACCGTCCCTCCCTCCTTACTGAGCTTTTCACTCAAGCCCGCCACCGTAGGCGCCTCGAAAAGCAGGGACAACGCCAGGTCACGTCCGCCGAAGGCCCGGCCGATCCGCGCCACCGCCCGCGCGGCGAGCAGCGAATGGCCGCCGAGCGCGAAGAAATCGTCGAACGCGCCGACCCGCTCGCGCCCCAGCACCTCGGCGAAAACCTCGGCGAGACGGGTTTCGGTCTCGTTCCGCGGCGCCACATAGTCCGCGGAGTTTGCCGTCCCCTCGGCGAGCGCCGGCAGGGCGCGGCGGTCGATCTTGCCGTTCGGGAGCCGCGGCAGGGCGTCGAGCACGGTGAGAGTGGAAGGCACCAGATAGCCCGGCAGGCGCGAACGCAGGTCGGCGAGCACCGCCGCCGCGTCCACTTCTCCGGCAAAGAAACCGACCAGCCGCCGCTCCGCCCCGTCGCCGACGATCGCGGCCGCCGCTTCGCGAACGTCGCCACAAGCCGCGAGGGCGCTTTCGACCTCCCCCAGCTCGACGCGGAAACCGCGCACCTTCACCTGGTGATCGATCCGGCCGAGATATTCGAGCGCGGGCCGGTCCGCATCGATCTCGATCCAGCGCACCCGGTCGCCCGTCGCGTAGAGCCGCGCGCCGGGGACTCCGGAGAACGGATCGGGCACGAAGCGCTCCGCCGTGAGGTCCGGCCGGCCGAGATAGCCGCGCGCGAGTCCTAAGCCACCGAGCCGCAGCTCGCCCGGCACGCCGGGAATCGACAACTCGCCCCGGCGGCCGACGACGTAGCCATGAGTCCCCGGCAGCGGCCGGCCGATCGGCGGAGCGGGGCTCGTCTCCCCCCGGCGGCTCTGCCCCCAAGTCGAATAGGTCGTGTCTTCCGACGGGCCGTAAAGATTGTTGACGCGGGCGACGTTCGGGCTTGATGCGAAGATCCTTTCGACGAGAGCGCCGGGCAAAGCCTCGCCCGCGAGGTTCACGGTGACGACGCTCGGCGGCAGGCCTTCCGAGCGCACCAGCTCGGCAAGTGCGGAGGGGACCGTGTTGATGAGGGTCACCGGATGACGAGTTGCGGCGCGGGGTAGATCGAGCGCGTTTTCCGCGAGGACGAGCGCGCCGCCCGAGGAGAGCGGGGCGAACAGCTCGAAGATCGAGAGGTCGAAGCAGACGGAGGTGGAAAACAGAACGGACAAAAGCTCAGGGGGGGGAAAAGAAGAAAGCGCCCACGTGACGAACCCGGCCGCCGTGCCGTGCTCGATCGCGACGCTCTTCGGCCGGCCCGTCGAGCCGGAGGTGTAGATCAGGTAGGCGAGGTGGCGGGGCGTCGGAGCGACGCAGGCCGCGCTCTTCTTGCCTTCGGTGAGATCGCTCAGGAGAACGACCGCATCCTCAGGCACCAGCGATGCCAGACCCTGCTCGGTGAGGCAGATCCGCGCGCCGGAATCTTCGAGCAGGAAGCGCAGGCGCTCCTCCGGATAGGCGGGATCGAGCGGCACGTACGCCCCGCCCGCGGCGAGCACCCCGAAAAGCGCCGCGATCAGCTCCGGCCCGCGAGAGAGCAGAACACCGACGCGCTCTTCCGGCGCGACGCCGCGCGCGGCAAGCGAACCCGCAATCGCGAGCGCCCGGGCCGCCAGCTCGCCGTACGTCCAGGTCTCCTCCGCCGCGACGACCGCCGGGGCGTTCGGAATCCGCTCCGCCTGACTGAAAAACCGGGCGTGGAGCAGTTCTCCCTCGTTGAGGCTTTTCTTTTCGCCGCTCCACGTCAACAGCTGACGGACCTCTTCCGCGGCCAGCAGCGGCAGGGCCGAAACGCGATCGTTCGCCCCATCGGCGAGCGCCCCGAGCAGGCGTTCGTAGCCGGCGAGCCAGCGCGCGATCGTGGTCGAATCGAACAGCTCCGCGTCGTGCTCGGCCCAGACCTCGAAGCCCGAGGCGGCGGGAACGACCGCGAGCGACAGGTCGAGCTTCGCGGTGCCCGTGTCGAGCCTCACGGGCGTGAGGTCAAGAGCACCGGCGTGCCGGGCTCCAAGCGGCGGTTCGAGCGAAATCAGCACGTCGAACAGCGGGTTCTGCGCCAGATCGCGGCGCGGCGCCAACGCTTCGACCAGCAGCTCGAACGGCAGATCCTCGCGCGCATAGGCGGCGAGCGCTCCGGCGCGCACCCTGTCGATCAGCCCTGCGGCGGCCGGGTCGTCGCCCATCTCGGCATCGAGCACGAGGGTATTGGCGACGAAGCCGAACATTCGTTCCAGCTCAGGGCTGCGGCGGTTCGCGATCGGCGTGCCGATCGCCGTCTTCGCCCGGCCGGAGATCCGCGCCAGCAGCGCCTGGAGGGCGGCCACCCAGAGCATGAACGGCGTCGCGCCGGCCGCACGCGCCCGCGCCGCGAGCCGCACCTGCAGATCCCCTCCGAAGCGCGCGGCAACCGTCTTGCCCCGCCCACTCCGCCGCGCGCCGCGCGGACGGTCGCTCGGCAGATCGAGCGGTTCGAGGTCGGCGAGCCGAGAGCGGAAATGCGCGAGCGGTTCCGCCGTCCGCTCGGGGGTCAAGTTCGCCGCCTGCCAGCGCGCGACGTCCGCAAGCTGGATTTCGACCGGTGGAAGGACCGGCGCGCTTCCACCGGCCAGCGCCGCATAGGCCGCAAAAAGCTCACCGAGGAAGAGATCGAGCGCAGCGCCGTCGCAGATCAAGTGATGGAAGATCGCAACCAGGCGCGCGCGGGTCTTCCCCTGCACGATCTCGGCGAAACGGACCAGAGGCCCGGCCGCAATGTCGAACGGCCGGCGCGCGAGCGTGCGGCTTAGGCGCTCGATCTCGGCCCCCTCCCCAAACCCCGA
>DATMZU010000344.1:0-2541 GCA_035607435.1 Thermoanaerobaculia bacterium
GTCCGCCGACTCAAAGGCCGGCCCCTCGGTCCGGCCGGCGGAGTCCGCGCTCGCGTCGAGATAGGCCAGGATCCGGGTGCCGGGAGCGAAGCCCGGGGGAGTCTCGTCATCCGCTCCCGTCTTCGGGCACATCCAATGGAAGAAGGTCACGCTGCCCCCCGGCGCGCCGCCCTTGAGCAGCGTTTCGATCCGTAGCTCCGTGGCCACCTTGGCGATCCTTTTCCTGCCGTCGTCTTTTCGCTCCACCACGACCGAAGGGCCGACGACCGCCGTGAGGACTAGGTCGCTGCCGTCGAACAGCTGCCGCGGCGAACGCTGGGCGGGGGAGCCGCTGCCCAGGGAGCCGGCAGGAGAGAAGGGTCTGGCGGTCAGGTCGATCTGCCGGACCTTCCCGGGTTCGAGCACCAGATGGGTCTGCCAGTCGATGTCGAACCCGGCGGCCTGCGCCGAGAGAAAGTAGAGCGCGATGGGTAGAGATTCGAACGAGTAGGTGCCGTCGGCTCGGGAGAGGGTCAGGGTTTCGCGATCGTCCAAGAGATTGGTTGCGACGACTTCGGCGCCGGGCAGCGGCAGGCCGTCCTCGTGGGTGATCTTGCCGCGAATCGCCGCGCCGACGGCGGCCCGGGTTTCACTCTTTGCGACTCGATCCCCTGGGGCGCCGCGGAGCGCTTCGTCTTGCGAGAGGGAGGCGACGGAAGCCGCGGGCTCCACGGAAGCCGCGTACGAGGCACCGAGTCCGAGCCAAGCGGTGACGCCGACGGCCCACAGGGAGGACGGCCAACGATCGAGCTTTTTCCATCGGATCGCCATCGCTACTCTCCATCCGGCTCTTCGAGCCCTTCGGTGTCGCTGTTGCCGGGGTTCCTCTGCAATCGGCCGACCACGAGAGGCGCCCACGGACGCGGGGCTCTCAACGCATTCCAGTAGTTCGTGTCTTGGTGCGTGTAGACCGCTCCGGCATTCGGCCGGGGTGTAACGGGCACCGACTGCAGGAAGCCTAGAAAGCATTGCCGACCTTAGGCCGTGCGCGGCGAGAATGCCGGGCATGCGACCCCGGGCACAACTTTTGCCCATACCCCCCTCATCATGCGTTACCTACTCTCGCTCCTACTCCTCCTATCGAGCGCCTTCCCGAGCCCTCCACCGGCTCTTGTGCCCGCAACTCCGGCGGTCGAGGCGGCCGATCCGGTGACGAACCTTCTGCGCGACCGATTCGCCGCCGCTCCAACGCCCCGTCTGGCGCTCGGCGACTCGACGATTCCCGCCGCGGCCGAGCTTGCCTGTTTCTACCAGCGCCGGAGCTTCGTGCCGGCTTGGAGCACCGAGGATCGTCTCCTTCCGGTCGCCGACCAGTTGCTTTCGGCGATCGAAATCGCGACGGCTGAAGGGCTCCGCCCGGAGGATTATCGGTTCACGGCGCTGCGGAGTTTTGCCGATACGGTTCGCCGGGGGCCGGATGCGGCCGGGCGGGCCGAGTTGGATCTGTTGTTGAGCGATGCGTTCTTTTCCTTCGCGTCGGACTTAGGGCACGGTCGAGTCAATCCGGAAGCGCCGAAAGCGAGCAAAGCGAAGGCGTCCGAATGCCTTCCGACGCCGGTCGCCACCGATCCCGCCGCGATTCTCGAAGCGGCGCTCCAGGCCACCCGGGTTCGCACCGCTCTCGCCGGCTTCGTCCCCTCGGAGCGTTCCTATCGCCTTTTGCGCGAGGCTCTGTTGCGCTATCGCGACCAGGCCCGGCGCGGCGATCCCGTGGCGATTTCGGCGGGCCCGAATCTGGAAATCGGCGGCCGGGGAGAGCGGGTTCTCCAGTTGCGCGCGCGGCTCTACGCGGCCGCCCAAGCCGCGGGCGCCGAATTGCCGCTGTCCTCGCCGAATCCGGACCTGTTCGACGAGCCGCTGGCTCAGGCGGTTCGCCAGTTTCAAGCGCGCAACGGCTTTGCGGAGGATGGCATCGTCGGCGCGGCAATCCTTGCCGAGCTGAACCGGTCTTCCGAGGATCACATCCAGCAGATCGAGGCGAATTTGGAGCGGTGGCGCTGGTTGCCGTCCGATCTCGGAGCGCGCTACGTGCGGGTCAACATTCCGGCGTTTCGCCTGGATGCCGTCGAAGACGACCGGTCGGTCCTGACCCTGCGGGTGATCGTCGGAAAGCCCGGGGACACCAGCACGCCGACCCTCAACAGCTCGATGAAAGCCATTCAGCTCAATCCGTCGTGGTACGTGCCGAAGAAGATTCTCAACCGAGAGATCCTGCCGAAGGCCCAGAGGGACCCCACGTTCCTCAGTCGGTTGGGCTACGTGTCGTTGTCGGACGATCGGCTGCGCCAGAAGCCGGGGCCGAGCAACGCCTTGGGCCAGTTCAAGTTCGTCTTTCCCAGCCGCTACGGCGTCTACCTGCACGACACGCCGTCGCGGACTCTCTTCAGCCGCGAGCTTCGCGCGTTGAGCCACGGCTGCGTCCGCGTGGAAAATCCCTTCGACCTGGCGGTCTGGGCGCTGCGGAACGATCCGCAGTGGACCCCCGAAGCGATCCGCGCGCGT
>DATMZU010000346.1:0-2971 GCA_035607435.1 Thermoanaerobaculia bacterium
CCGGTGACCCGCCGGGCACCCTCCCTCAGGGAGAAACCTCGATCCAGGCGGGGACCGGCACGAACCCGAGCAGCCGCTGGGGCGACTACGCCGCGATGACCGTCGATCCGAACGACGACTGCACGTTCTGGTTCACCACCGAGCATACTGCGGGGGGCGGCACCGCGACGCGCATCGCGGCGTTCAAGTTCGACGGTTGTACGGCCGCGGCGCCGTCGGTCGGCTCGTACTTCACCGTCTCACCCTGCCGCGTGGTCGACACCCGGACCGGAAGCGGCGGCATCCTCACTTCCGGCGTCGCCGCCAGCTATCCCGTCTGGGCGACTTGCGGCATCCCGCCCACCGCCCGGGCCATCGCCACCAACGTCACCGTGGTCGGCCCGACCGGATCGGGCTTCTTCACTCTCTACGCGGGCGGCACCAGCACGCCGGCCACCACGACGCTCAATTTCGGCGTCGGGCAGACGCGCGCCAACAATGCGATCCTCTCGCTCGGCGCCGACGGCTCAGTCACCATTTTGCCCTTCGTCTCCGGCGGCGGCCAGGCGCATATGGTCTTGGACGTCACCGGGTATTTCGAATAGCGGGCGCGGCGGCCTCAGAACTTGTAGACCAGGGCGGTAGTGAAGATCGAGTCGAGGTCGGCGAGCTCGCGGACGAAGAACCGCCGGGTGGGCAGGCCGGTGACCTCCACGCGCTCGAAGCCCGGCTGGTGGTCGTAGAGCAGGCGGAGCCCGATCTGGATCGCCAGCCGGTCGCTCATCGCGACCCCGAGGGTGGAGAGGGTATCCACCCGGTAGTCGGCGCTCTCGTCGAAGTTGGTGTCGAGCGCGAGAACGTTGGCGAAAGTGGTTGAGGACCCCAGCTTGCGCGAGAAATCCCACGAGAACCTCACCCCCGCGAACTCGTCGGTCGAGCCGATGACGTTCTTCTGCGACGTGTAGGTGAGGCCGAGGTCGGTGCGAAACTTGGTGGATTCCCCGTCCAGCCATTTACGGCCGACGCCGGCAACCCCCTGGTAGCGAGCGTCAAAACCGGCGAAGGTGTTGCGCTCCCAGCCCGCGCCCGCGAACCAGAAGTAGGAGGACGTGATCTCGCGATCGTAGCGCCCGCGCAGCGCGTAGTTCTCGGCGGTGACGCTCTTGTCATCGATTTGGCGGATGTCGAAACCGCCGTCCGGCCGGGCGATGCCGAGGAACGTCGTGCGGGTCGTCTCGGTCCGCAAACCGGCGGCTTCGACTGTCCAGGCATCCCGTGCGCCGGTGTAGGTTCCCTTGCCGGAGAGGCCGAGGGTCTGCCCTTCGGAGTTTCCGGACGTGGCGACCAAGGAGAGGCCGGCCTCCCCCGCCCAGCCGAGCTTCTTATCCGTTTGGGAGAAGGCGGGTGTTGCCGAACGGGCGACGACGAGAGCCAGGGCGAGAGTCAGGGCGGCGCGGCGACCGGCAGGGCGGGTGTTGTTCATCGGATCGACTCTCCAAATCAAATGCCTTTGAACAGCGCGTCGAACGCCGAGCGCGCTTCGCTCGGCTTGCCCGGCTTCGAGGCGGCGCGTTCCGCGGCGAATTCGCTGGTGGTCTTGGGCTCGAAGAGAACGCAGTCGTTCCTGTCGCGCTTCTTGACCACCCGCACCGCCACCTCTTCGAAACGGCGGCACTCGAAGCGGCTGCCCGGATCGAACGAGACGCAGTTGGCGCAGGCATGAAGCGCGGCGCCGCAACCGGCGCAGAGCGTCTCGATTTCGATCGGGTCGGCGATCAAGCGCTTGTGATTGCACGCCACGCACCGGAACACGGTCTCGGTCGGCGCGCCCAGGCCCCGGCCGCGCGGTCCGTCTTTCTTCGGCGGCGGCGGCTGCGAGCTGCTCCGCTGATCCTTCGAATCGTCGCTGCTCTGATAGCCGCGGTGGCGATATTTGCGTTCGTCGGACATGGAGAGTCCTTTCTTCTTCCCTTGATCCTACCCCGGCAGCGCCGCGAGCAGCAGCGATCCCGGGCCGAAGATCGCGCCGAGCGGCGGTCCGATCTCGCCGCGGATCACTTCGGCCGCGGGCCAGCGCTTGCCGGCCAGGGCGCACAGGGCTTCCGCCGCCTGCGGCAGCTCGCCATGGGCGATGCCCACCAGCGCCGGGCGCGCCGCGGGGAATCCGGCGGCCACCCGGTCGAGCAGCACCGCGGGCAGCTTGGATTCGCGATCGACCCGCTCGCGCGAGTAGAGCTCGCCCGACTCGATCTCATAGAGCGACCAGAAATCCACCGGCTGGCTGAACAGGCCGAAGCGCTGGCGCTCCCCCCGCTCGCGCGCGGCGGCGAAGACTTTGAGCCCCGCGGCAAGCTCCTCCACCCGGCGACGGATCGCGGCGGCCGAACCGCCGCGCCCTGCCAGCCGCGCCGCGGCGATCGCCAGCAGGCCTTGGCCGAGGCTCATGCTCCGGCTGTCGATCACCTCGATCGCCAGCGGGTCGAGTTGGGCGCGAAAACCCACCCGGCCGCGCAGCGCGTCGTCCGCGGCCGCGTGCGAGTTGTCGAGCGCGCTGCCGAACCGGGGCGCGGCGTGGATCGCCACCAGGTTCTGGGTTTCGAGGCCCGCCGCGAACATCGACAGCAGCTGGCCGCGGCCGGGCGGCTCGATCGCCGGAACCTCCGGACGGGGCTCCGCGGCGGACCGGCGATAGAACTCGGCCGGCGAGATCTGCTCCCGATCGCGCACGAAGGTGTCGCCGAACGACAGCGAATACGGCGCGAGCAGAATGCCGTGCGCCCGCGCCACCGTCTCGGGCAGATCGCTCGCCGTGTCGGTCACCACCCGCGCCCGATCCTGCGGCTCGTCGAGGACCGCCACCCCCTGGCGGACCAGCTCGCCCAAGCCGCGCAGGATCTCGCCGTCGGGCCGGGCGGGCAGCGCGTCGAGCAGCGGACCCACCTGGTCCGCCTGCTGCAGCGCGCCGAGGATCTCGCGCTCGATCGAGCCCAAG